>JARRLD010000110.1:0-26981 GCA_037387345.1 Gemmatimonadota bacterium | reverse complement strand
CCTGTGCCCAGCCCTCCCGCCGGTCGACCACCGAGAGGAGCGTACCCACACGGACTCGGGCCAGCACGGCTCCCTGGGGCTCGCTGCGCATGTTCTCCTCCACGGTGACCCGGGCAACGGATTGGCCCCGGAGACCGGTCCAAGGACCCAGCAGCATCACGGCCAGAACAGCACGCGCGGCGAAGGGGACCCTCCGGGGCCCTGACGCTGAAACGAACGGAAGTGGGGAGAGTACCAAGGAACGTCCATGCAGGGTGCGGGTGGCTTTGGCCAGCCGGCCGGGGGCCGAGGATGTGCATCAATCTGCCCGAGGCCCCGAATACCGTCAATCGAGCTCAAACGCGGAGAGGAGGTCACGCCTTCATGCGTGTCCGTATCGCCCTCGGCTGCCTCGCGGCCGCCGCTCTGATCCTGTCCACACCACCACGGCTGGAGGGCCAGATCGTCCCATCTCCGTTCAAGTTCGTGGAAACGCGGCAGGAGGCCGGGCTGTTCTTCGGCACTTCATCGCTGGGCAAGGGCCGCTTCGGGTTCGGCCCCGCCGACGGCTGGACCGTGGGCGGTCGTTGGGGAATCCGTCTCTCCGGCCCTCTCGGGTTCGAGGCCGTCGCTGGACTCATCTCGGGGACACGGGATGTCATCAACCCGGCACGACCGGAGGGAGATCGCAAGGTCGGCGAGGCCGATTCCCGGATCGGCACCGTGGACGGACGCCTGCGATTCCAGCTCACCGGAGATCGGAGCTGGCACTCCCTGGCCCCGTTCGTCGTTGCCGGTGGGGGCATCGCCTTCGACGTGTCGCCGGCCGCGCCCGACGACGAGCTCCTGCAGGAGCAGGACCGGTTCGACTTCGGAACCAGCTTCCTCGGCACCGTCGGAACGGGCACCAGCGTGTTCCTCTCCGACAGGCTGATGCTCAGGGCCGAGGGGATGTTCTCCCTCTGGAAGCTGGGCACCCCACCGGGCTTCAGTGATCCGGAACGGGGATTCGAGGCCGTGGAGGAAAGTGAGTGGGTGAGTGGGCTCCACCTCTCCCTCGCCGCCGCGATCCGCTTCTGACCCGCGAAGGACTTCGTGTCCCCGAAGAAGAGACCCGACTTCGAGCTTCGGTCGGCGGACTGGCTCAGCGTGGCCGACGCCCGGCGCCGCATCCTTGGCGCCGCGCACCCCGGGCCGACGGAACGCGTTCCCGCTCTCGACGCCCTGGGCCGGGCGCTGGCCGAAGATCTCGTGGCCACCGCCACGCTCCCTCCGTGGGACAACAGTGCCATGGACGGCTACGCCGTGCGCGGCGAAGACGTTTGGGGAGCCTCCGACACGAGCCGCGTACATCTGAAGGTGGTGGGTCGGACCCGTGCGGGAGAGCAGGCTCACGGACCCCTCGGCCCGGGGGAGGCCGTGCGGATCATGACCGGCGCTCCCGTTCCGGAGGGCTGTGACACCGTGATCCGGGTCGAGGACACGGACGCCGAAGGCGAGCCCGGACGCGTGGTGGTCCGGAGTGACCGTGACAGGGGCCGGAACGTTCGGCCGCGGGGGGAGGACATGGAGCTGGGAGATCGTCTCCTCGGACAGGGCACGGCCGTCACACCCGGCGTCGTGGGGCTTCTCGCCACCCTGGGCCGCTCGGAGGTGGTCGTCCGCGCCCAGCCCACGGTCGCGATCCTCACCACCGGCGACGAGCTTCGGGGTCCTGAGCGGTTCGATGACGTCCGGGCTGGTGGGGGAGTGCCCGAGTCGAACGGGCCGATGATCGCCGCGGCGGCTCGGCGCAGCGGCGCCGTGCCCCTGTCTCTCGGGCTCGTGCGGGACGAGCGGGAAGCACTCAAGGAGGCCATAGGGTCGGGAACCAGGGCACAGGCGCTCGTGGTGGTGGGAGGGGCGTCCGTCGGCGAGGCCGACCTGGTCAAGCGCATCCTGGGGGAGCTGGGCTTCCGAGAGGACTTCTGGCGAGTGAAGATGCGCCCTGGAAGCCCGTTTGGATTCGGCTCGCTCCCCGTGGATCACGGTCCCCTGCCGGTCTTCAGCCTGCCCGGCAACCCGGCCTCCGCCTTCGTTACGTTCGAGGTTCTCGTCCGACCGTTCCTGCTCAGGCTGGGCGGGCACGAACGGGTGCTCCGACGGCGTGTGAGGGCCGTGGTCGAGACGCACCTCGAGGGAGCCCGCGACCTGACGCTCTTCCCGAGAGTGACGGTCCGCCGACAGGTGGACCGGCTCCTGGTCTCCTCCCCGGGCCCACAGGGATCGGGGCTGGTCCGAGGGCTGTCCGTTGCCGACGGCCTGGCCGTGATCCCCGAGGGCATCGCCGAGGTGAGGGAAGGTCAGGAGGTCGAGGTGATGCTCCTGGATGACAGTCCGGGAGGGGAGCCCTGGGACGGGACATGAGGTCTCGCTGGAGGGTGACGCTGCTGGCGGTGCTCGTCGGCTCCGGATGCTCCATTCCTCGCTGGCCCGTCACCGCTCCGGTAACCTCGCCCTTCGGGCTGCGCTTCCAGGGCCTGGGCCTGAGCGTTCATCGAGGCGTCGATCTGGGTGTCCCCACGGGAACCGAGGTGCGGGCCATGGCGCCGGGTCGGGTACGGTTCGCCGGCATCCAGCGAGGTTTTGGCAACGTGGTCTGGATCGACCACGGGGGCGCGGTCATCACCGTATACGCGCACCTGGCCGCCATTCGCGTCCGTACCGGCGAGGCGGTGGAGGGTGGCCGCGTCATCGGGTTGAGCGGCAGCTCCGGCGACGTCTCGGCCCCCCACCTCCACTTCGAGATATGGAGGTGGGGGCGCGAGGTGGACCCGGTGCCGCTTCTCGGTGGCCCCCCGAAGGTCAGCCGCTCGCCTTGAGGCTCTTGATCTCCTCGGCGAGGCGCGGCACGACCTCGAACAGGTCTCCGACGATCCCGTAGTCGGCGACGTTGAAGATGGGCGCATCGGGGTCCTTGTTGATGGCCACGATGGTGCCCGACGTGCGCATCCCCGCCAGGTGCTGGATCGCCCCGGAGATGCCCACGGCGACGTAAAGCTTGGGCGCAACCGTCTTCCCGGTCTGCCCGACCTGCTCGCCGTGGGGCCTCCAACCAGCATCCACGACGGCACGGGACGCACCCAGGGCCGTCCCCTCCCCGATGGCGTCCCGGAGGTCCTCGAGGATGTGCCAATTCGAGGGGTCCTTCATCCCCCGGCCGCCGGAGACCACGATGGTCGCCTCGGCCACGTCCAGCACCCCTTCCGCCGCGGCCTTCCGCTCGACCGTACGGGCCTTCCAGGATCCTGCATCCACCGCCGGCTCGAAGATCTCCACCGCTCCGGCCGCGGCCATCTCCGCCGGCTGGAACACGTTCGGCCGAAGGGTCACCAGGGCCGGCGTCGCGTCCAGCGTCACGTGCGCGAACGCCTTGCCGGCATAGATGGGGCGCGTCACCCGGAGCGCGCCATTCTCGACCTCGACGGCAGTGGCGTCACCAGCCAGCGGCACGTCCAGGTGGGCGGCTACTCGGGGTGCCAGATCCCGCCCGAGTATGGTGGCCGGAAACAGCACCGCGTCATACGCTCCGGCCCTCACGCGGTCAGCGACTACCTGTGCATAACCCTCGGGGTGATAGTCTCCGAGGGCGTCGTGCTCCCCTACGAGGACGGTCGCGGCGCCGACCTCCCCCAGCCTCCCAGCGACCTCCCCGATGCCGGGTCCGCCCAGCACGAGGGCATGGGCCTGTCCGCCCAGGTCGGCGGCGAGCCGGGCCGCCGCCGTCACGACCTCCCGTGCGACCCCGCGAAACTCACCGTCTCTCTGCTCGGCAAAGGCGAGTACGTTCGCCATTCGTATCTCTCCGAATCTTGTGTATTCGTTGCGATGGGGACGCCGTGGTTCCTACAGAACGTTGGCCTCTTCCCTGAGTAGGCGCGCCAGCTCCGTCGCGGCGTCCGGTCCTTCGCCCACGATCCTCCCGGCGGAGCGCTCCGGCGGGTATTCGAGGCCCCGAACAGCGACGCGCGCTTGCGGGACCTCTCCGTCCTTCTTCTCGAGTGGCTTCTTCTTCGCGGCCATGATCCCCTTCAGAGAGGCATAACGAGGATCGAACACTCCCTTGGTGATGGTCAGGACGGCCGGAAGCTGGACCTCGACCACCTCCACTCCGCCCTCCACCTCACGATGACATGTGGCAACTCCGTCGCTGACCTCGAAGGACGCGACGCCGGTGACGCAGGGACGGTCCAGCAGCGTAGCAGCCATCGGTCCGACCTGCTGCTGATCGTCGTCCGCGGCCTTCACGCCGAAGAGGATGAGCGGCGCCTCTGCGGAGGCCAGCTCCGACGCCAGGGCTTTCGCCGTCGCGAGGCCGTCCATGGACGACTCCCCCGCGAGCAGCACGGCCCTGTCCGCACCCATGGCCAACCCCGAGCGAAGGGTCTCCTGCGACGCTACCATCTTCACCGATTCGGATTCGTGTCTCGGTATCCGGCACGCGTTTCACGCACACGATGACGTTCAACGGTTCGACTCCCGTTCGTGGTTCTGGCACCGATCGTTCGATGCCTGTTTGATGGTCTGCCGAGAAGCTTCAGGGAGGGTGTGCCCGGCTACCCTCCACGAGGTTACCGGGTCCCTGGAATGTACAGCGCTACTCCGCCTCCGTGGAGCCTCCGATCGAAGACGCGCGGACGACTCCCTCAGAGGCCGGCCCCGAGCAGGGCGAAGCACACGGCGGCGATCCCGCCGCCGATGAGCGCGTAGGGCAGCTGGGTGCGCACGTGGTCGATATGGTCCGTCGCGGCCGCCATGGACGAGATGATGGTCGTGTCCGAGATCGGTGAGCAGTGGTCGCCGAAGACCCCGCCCGAGAGTGAGGCCGCCACGAAGGGGGCGACGGGAAGTCCCAGGGCGGCCCCGGCCGGGACGGCGATGGGGAGCATGATGGCGAACGTTCCCCAACTCGTCCCCGTGGAGAAGGCGATGGCGGCCGCCACGATGAACACCAGAGGGAGGAAGAGGAACGGGGGCAGAACCCCTCCCGTGACCTGAGCCACGTAGACGCCCGTACCCAACGCCTCGGCCACGTCACCGAGCGCGATGGCCAGCAGCAGAATGAGCGCCAGGGGGATCAACCCCCCCGCCCCCTTGAGGCCGATCTTCACGAGCTCGTCCTGGCTGTAGGCTCGCTGCGCGAGGAGCAGGAGCCACGCTGCCGCGAGTCCGGCCAGCACGGACCACAACACCGACGTGGTGCCTGAGCCGGCTCTCAGATCCCCGTCGCCGGTAATGAAGAGCGCCACCGGCATGAAGAGGACCATGACCGCGATGGGCACGAACATGTTGAAGGCCCTGGGCGGAATCCGATCGTTGGGCGGAGGCGACAGCACCTCTTCGTCAATCATGGGCGTGGCCCCGGGCCACAACAGCTGACCACCGCGTGTCCGTTCCTCGGCCCTGCGCATGGGCCCCAGGTCGATCTTCCAGAGAATGACCGACAGCGTCAGGAGCACCGCGGCGATGGCGTAGAAGTTGAGGATCACGGCCTCGAGAAGGACCGTCAGCGCGTTCTCGACGCCCAGCCCTTCGAGGATGCCCAGGTTGTAGGCCCCCCAGGCGTTCATGGGGATCAGAATGCATATGGGGGCCGACGTGGAATCGATGATGTAGGCCAGCTTCTCCCGGGAGCATCGATATCGGTCGCAGAGGGGGCGAGCGACGGATCCCGCCACGAGCACCGTGATGTTGGACTCGATGAAGATGATGCATCCGGTCACCCAGGCCAGAAGCTGCGCTCTCTTCGCCGAGTTGACCCACTGGTTTCGTTCCAGATTCTCCACGAAGCCCCGGACACCACCAGAGGACTCCACCGTGGCGATGAGCGCACCGATGATGAGCGTGAAGAGGATGGCCTTGGCGTCGCCATCGTTGGCCAGAACGCTCACGGTACCCTGGATGGCGCTGCCCAGCCCGGCGGCCGGGTTCCATCCTTCGAGGATGGTCCAACCGAGAAAGAGGCCTCCCGCGAGAGACAGGTAGACCTGTCGCGTGACAATGGCCAGAACGATGGCGAGCACCGGCGGGAGGACCGAGAGCCACGTGGGATCGTTCATGCCCTGTCCGTCCTCGAGAAAGGATGCACCCCCGAGACCCTCGTGACCCCGGGAGACCCGCGAACATAGAACCGAAGGGGCCGATCCGCCGCCTTCCGCACGCCGACCCTCCCCGAGATCCCCACTCGACCATCCTCCACGGCCCAGCCTCCCGCCAGCACCAGGGGAGGATGCCGCAGGTCGTGCCCGTCCAGATCGCCGGTGACCCCCAGAGCCTGGCACAGTCGACCGGGTCCGGCTGCCAGCGGCCGGCGGCCACCCCGCCGGTCGAGCATGGCGTCTTCACCCTCCAGGGACTCGAGCCCGCGGACCAGCACCGCCTGGGGATCTCCCTCGGCGCCCGTCACCACGTTGAGGCACCAGTGCACTCCGTAGCTCCGGTACACGTAGGCTCTGCCGGACGGGCCGAACATGGTGGCGTTCCTGGCCGTGCGCCCGTGACGGGTGGCGGCGTGGGACGCCGGGTCGTCGGGACCCTGGTATGCCTCCGTCTCCACCACGACGCCCACCGCCACGACCCCTCCGACGGTAGAGATGAGCCGGACGCCCAGGAGGGCGCGCGCCACATCCTCGACCGGAGCCGCCAGGAGTCCCCGGGCGAGCGAGCGGTCCGGCTGGACTCCGGTGCGCCAGGGTGCGCCCCGGTCCGCTACCGCCACAGGCGTCAGCCTTCGTGCCGGTCCCGTGGGGCCCGGTGACGCCCCTTCCGCCGATCGCCCCCCTCGCCGGAGGCCCCCCGGCCGGAGGTCGACTCTCCCTCACCCCCGGCCACCCGGGCCCTCCGACGCTCGTAGTCGAGACTCCAGGCATCCAGAACCTGCTCGGCGCGCTTCGTGGTCACCGTAGCCGTGATGGCCGCCGGATCATCCCTCAGCACCCGGAAGAGGTCGGCCCCGAATCGGTCTACGAGGGATTCGGCCGTCTTCTGCCCTACTCCGCGGTAGCGGTGCGCAAGATACCGGACGATGGCTTCCGGGTCCGTGGGCAGCCCCAGGGCCGAGGCGTCGAGAGACCCGGATCCGCGTGCGGCAGGAGCCTCGGCCGTGGACCGCTTTCCGTCAGATCCCTGCGGAGCTTCGGTGCTGGGAGCCACCACCTGGCCGGCGAGGAGCGCGGGGCCGTCCGATTCCCGACGGCGCGTCGTGCCGCGCCGGGGACCCAGGCGCAGGCCACCGTGTCCGAGCTCCGACGGATCGAGCTCGATCACCGTCGGCGTGGGTTCGTCCCCCGGGGGTGGCGGCGTGGGCGCCGGCGCGTCCTGCTGGTCTTCGATCGGGGTCGTTCCAGACGGCCTGTCCTCGGCCACGGCCTTCCCAGACGGCACATCCTCGGCCGCCTCCGCCCTGGCCGGCTCCGCCGCATCCGAGGGAGGCGAGGCGGGAGAGCCGTTCTCGCCCCCCAGAGTGAGAGAAACCTCGGTGGTGCCCTCCTCGGTGCGGATGAGCCGCACGACGTCGTGGTCCCCTGCCTGGCCCAGGAAGCGGGTGAATTTCGGAAATCCGAGCTCGGCCTCGTCGAAGCTCCGGTCGAGCTCCAACATCTTCCGCTTGAGGTCGGAGTCCCGCACAGGATCGCGTCCAGCCTCGCGGAGGTCCTCCAGCGCAGCCTTCAGGAGTCCGTAGGCATCCTGCAAGGGATCCGCCTCCTTCTCCTGGGGACGGGGAGTCCGTTCTCCACGGGCGCTCTGCTGCCGCCGCTCCCCCCGGGATCGACTCCGCTCCTGTCGCGGCTTCCCTTCGCCGGAGTCCTTGCGTCCTCGGCCCCTGCTCGGGGCTACCTCGTATTGGCCGTTGTCCATCTTGTGGAGCTTGACCAGGCCGCGGGACGAGGCCTCGGTGAGGAACTTCGAGAACTTGCTGAAGCCCAGACTACCCTCGTCGAACGACGCGTCCAGCTCCTGCATCACCTGCTTCAACCGATCCGACCGCATGACGTCGCCCCGGTCCATCATCTTCTTGAGGGCGTCTTTGACCAGCACCCAGGGATCCTGTCCCTTGTGGTCGGACTCCGTAGTCTGCTTCAGCCCGGAAAGTGACGTGTAGGAGTAGTATTCGTCGCAGTTCTGGACCAGGATGTCCGAAGTGGATTCCTGGATCCCCACCCCGATGACGTACTTGCCGTACTCCTTGAGCTTCAGGACCAGGCTGGAGAAGTCGGAGTCGCCGGTGAGGAGGATGAACGTCCCGATCTCGGGCCGGATGAACACCAGCTCGACTGCGTCGATGGCCATCCGGATGTCCGTGGCGTTCTTCTTGTTGCTCCCGTAGGCCGGCGCGAAGATGAGATCGACCGAGGCTTCCGAGAGGGGCACGATGTACTGCGGGTAGCGACGCCAGTCGGCGTAGGCCCGCTGGACGCTCACCTTGCCCTTGATGATATCGGAGTCCAGGAGCGTCTTGAGCTCCTTGGAGAGGTCGCTGCGCATCCCCATCGTGACGTTGTCGAAGTCGATGAGAAGCGCTGCGTGTGGGGCCTCGGCGACGCCGAGACCGGCGCCACCGTGAGGGGCGCGGGTGTACGGAATACCCATGAATCGTTGTTCTCGCAGGTCAGGTTGTGTTGAGCCGCGAGACCTCCCCACCTTCGCCTCGTCCGTGGAGCGTGACAGAGGTCGGGGAAGCCTGGAGGCACCCGAGGGCGCCGCGGCCGACTTCAGTCCGGATCGCCTTCCGACTGAATCAGGCGGGAGAGCTCGATCCGGCGGATCTTCCCTGTTCCGGTGCGGGGAAATGCGTCAAGGAAGCGAACCTGGTCGGGGATTTTCGGGTCCGCGAGGGTCTCGCGACACCAATCCAGGATCTCGTCGCTCGTGACGATCGCCCCTTCCACCGGAACGATACAGGCGCAGCTGGCTTCACCGAGCAGCGGATCAGAGATACCGACCACTGCTGCCTGCTGTACCGCCGGATGCGCCTCGAGGCGGGATTCCACCTCCCGGGGGTACACGTTGAAACCAGCTCTAATGATAACCTCCTTGCGCCGCCCCACCAAATGGACGAAGCCTTCCTCGTCCACGATTCCCAGATCGCCCGTCAGGAGGAAGCCCCTGGAATCGAAGGCCTCCGCCGTCTCTCCCGGCTGCCTGTGATAGCCCAGCATGACACCGGGGCCCCTCACCGCGATCTCACCCACGCTCTCGACGGGCAGCTCCTCCCCATCCCGTTCGACGATCTTGAGCTCCGTGCCCGGAAGGGGCGTTCCCACCGTGAACCGCTGCTTGCCGGGCGGATCGTCGGGACGGGACATGCACAGGGTGGACGATGTCTCCGCGAGGGAATACGCCACCAGCACCAACGGACACAGCTCTTCCCTGATCCTGTGCACCAGGTCGTCCCCCACCGGAGCGCCGGCGGCCATGACGAGGCGGAGGCTCGACAGGTCCCTCGGCCGCCGCGCCTGCTCCTCCAGGGAAGCCACGAAATGTGTGGGCACCCCGTACAGGACCGTTCCGCGGTGCTCCGCGACGAGATCGAGAGTCCTCCCCGCGTCCGGCCAATCCTCCAGGACGAGCGCCGCGCCGGAGAGGGCCGCCGAGAGAAGCCCTGGGCCGAGTCCGAAGGCGTGGAACAGGGCTCTCACGCCCACGACGCGGTCATCCACGCTCAGATTCAGTCCCTCGGCGGTCCCTGCCGCCACGGACATGAGATTGCGATGGGACAGCTTCACGCCCTTCGGTTTTCCTGTCGTGCCGGAGGTGTACACGATGGCGAAGCAGTCTTCTGCCGGACGCAGGTCCGGGACGGGATAATCCCGCCCGGCGCCGGCAGAGATCAGGTCGGCGAACTGGAAGATCCGGTCGTCGTACCAGAGGTCTTCTTCCCCCACGGTCACCAGGTACTGGAGCTCCGGAAGACGGACCAGCAGGTCCTCGAATACCTCGAGGAACGCGGTGTCGTACGCCTGTTCCTCGGCGACGGCGCACACGGCCTCGGAGTGCCTCAGCATGTACTGGAGCTCGGTCGGAGGCATCCGCGGATCCAGCGGCACGATCACCGCGCCCAGCTTGGAGGCTGCGAAGACCGTGACGACGAATTCAGGACATACGGGGAGGACGAGGGCGATGCGATCTCCAGCTTCCACTCCCAGCTGGGCCAGGGCTGCCGCCAGCGAATCCGACTGACTGTCCACCTCTCCGTAGGTGAGAGCCCCGCCCGGGAGGAGGAGGAAAGGCCGCCCCGAATCAGATGTGGCGCGCGTGGTCAGCGCGGATGCGACGGTGTGACTCGTGGAGCGCTCCATGAGCGCCATGATACCTCCAGGCGGGTATGTCGATCCGGAAAGATAGACGAGGCCGTCGGACACGTCAAACGCGTGATCTCGATACGCAAGTCTTTGCCAACAAGAGGTTTAGGACTCCCCCTCCCCTTCGGCGTCGTGCCGTTCGGCGAACTCCGCGAGGAGCCGCCTCACCACCTCGATCGGGACATCGTGGGTCCACCCTCCCCGGTCGTGCACCGAACCGATCCGTTCGAGGAGCACGAATCGGGCCCGTCCCCTGCGCGCCTTCTTGTCCAGGTCGAGGTAGGACAGTACACGAGAAGGATTCTCCAGGAGGCCGCGGAGGGGCCGGTCCAGACCGAAGCGCCCCAGCGCTTGCCCGACACCTGCGGCGGTCCCGCGCTCGGTGACACCCAGCTCCTCGCCCAGTCGCGCCTCCAGGATCATCCCTGCCGCAATCGCCGTGCCGTGCCCGAGGCCGTATCCGGAGGCAGCTTCGAGGGCATGCCCGACGGTGTGACCGAAGTTGAGGATTTGCCTCAGCCCCCCCTCCTCTTCGTCTCGGCTGACCACGTCCGCCTTGATCTGCACGGACTGCTCCACCGCGACCAGCGTCGGGGCGGCGTCTCCCGCCAGCAGGTCTTCCGCGTTCTCGCGGAGGAACCGCAGGTATTCGGGGTCCAGGATGGAACCGTGCTTCACCGCCTCGGCATAGCCCTGGGCGCGCTCGGCACGATCGAGGGTGGCGCCCGTCTCGGGATCGGCCACGACCACCCTCGGCGGATGGAAGGATCCCACCAGGTTCTTGCCGGCCGGCACATCCACGCCGGTCTTTCCCCCCACGGAGGCGTCAATCATCGCGACGAGGCTGGTCGGGACCTGGACCAGAGGCACGCCTCTCAGGTACGTGGCGGCAACGAAGCCGGCCAGGTCACCGGTAACGCCTCCTCCCAGGGCGACGATCGCACCGTCCCTGCCCAGGCCCCACTCCAGGAGGGCATCCGTGAGGACGGACCACTGCGCCCTCGTCTTGTTCGCCTCGCCGTCGGGGAAGGTGAACAGCTCCGCGTCCAGGCCGCCCTCCCTGCAAGCGTCCAGGACCCCCTGACCGAAGATGCCCGCCACCCGCTCGTCCGAGATGACGGCGTAGCGAAACGCCGGTGCATGCGCTCCGAGGAGGGCAGGCAGGCGACCCAGGAGCCCCCGACCCACCAGGACCGGGTAGTCACCCTGCCGGGAGCGGACGGAGATGGTCGTGACCTGTCCGTGTCCCGACTCGTTCCGGGTCACCGAACGACGCTCACGGCCACCTCGACCCCGCGAGGCACGCCGATGCGGACGATCACCCCGGGCCGCCCATCCAGGTCCAGCGAGTCCAGGGTGGCGACGGCGGGGAAGGAGTCCAGCGCGCCCTCCAGGGCCGAGGCGAAGCGGTCCCGTGCCTCCCTCTCGTCCCAGACCGAAGCCCACACCAGGCCTTCACCCGCGGGAGTCTCCACCAGCGCATATCGATCCCCGCCCCAGCCCTCTGCCAGGTTCGCGGCCTCGCCACCGAGGTGGGTATCCAGGACGATCCCTGTTTCGAACCGCCCCAGGTCGTCGCTGTGGACGACGCCGCTCCCGGTGATGCTCAGCGAGACGGGCGCGTCACCGCGGTCCCCGGTCAGCACCTGCTCCGTGGAGAGGGGCAGGTAGGGGCCGAAGGGAGCCGTGTGCTCTCCTTCGTGCCAGAGTCTTTGCACGTAGCCCGCCCCCTCCAGGTAGGGGAAGAGGAGGGACTCGCGGATGACCCGGGGCGCTCCCGCGAGGGCGGGGAACTGGGCCATGCTCTCCAGGGCCGGCCGCAATCGGGCGGCGAAGTCCGGAACCTGCCCGAGGTCCACGGCAGCGCCGCTCATCTCGGAAAGGTACTCGAGCATGACCAGCGTGGCGTGACCCTCGATGGCGGCCTGGGCGGCTGACTGCCGGTCGTTGCCCAGCGAAGGATCCGTGAGGGCGGCGAGATCGGCCGTCTGGTCCTGGATCGCGTGCACCAGCTCGTGCACCAGCAGCCCCTGGAGCATGAGCTGGGGCTGATCGTCCAGGATGAACAGCGCGGTGGAGTCCGGATCGTAGAACCCGGCCACCTGCTCGGTATAGAGGTCGAGAAGGACGGACCTCAGGTCCAGATCCGGAGGGACCAACCCCAACAGCCCGTACGCCGCGACCATGCTCCTGGCCTCCGCTTCGGGCATCTCCTCATCCAGCTTGGCCTCGAGATAGCGGACGAGGTCGTCGCGGGACCGCTCCTCCAGGCGCACAGGCTCCCGGAGCTCCAGGCCGGACCTCGACGCGAGGTCGAGCACGAGCGTCTCGGCCAGCGCACCCAGCTGCGGGTCCGAGGAACGAACCATGCTCCTCCCCGCCTCCTGGGCACCACCGCCGCAGGCCAGGGAGGTCGTCAGGGCGAGGGCCCACGCGGACGAGGGCAGGATCTTCATCGTAGATCTACGGTTCGGGCTCTTGGATTCTGCCGTACCGGTCGCTGAAACGGACCAGGTCGTCCAGATGGGGGGTGGAAGCCTCGAGGATGTCGGAGTCCACTACCGCCTCGATATGATGCACCGTGCCCGGAAGGAACCGGTAGGACTCGCCACGAGCCAGCGACACGGATCGCAATCCATCCGGCGAATCCCCGACCCATAGCCGGATCTCGCCCCAGAACAGATGGATGGTCTCGTCCTTCTGTCGATGCATCTGCACCGACAGGGCCTCTCCCGCATTCACGTGGAGAATCTTGCCCAGATACAGCTCGTTTTCGGCCCAGATGATCTCGTGGCCCCACGGCTTTTCGACACGTCTCGGCTTCACCTTCACGCAATGCCTCGAGGAATCCCTCGCAGAGGAAGAACGAGCGCCGACACGGGGTGTACGAATCACGGATCGTTCCCCTTGGCCATACGCGAGCACGGCCGGAGTCTGTGCCCGAAGGCCATGGACGGTCAAGGCTTGCCGGGGAGAAACCGCAGTGGATCGCCTCGGCCCGCCACGGACCTCGGAGCGTGCAGGGTGGTACGAGGGGCGGTAGCGCGGACCTCGAGAGGCCGCAGGGACTGCCCGCTGGCATCGTGTTTGCAGGTCGTTCCCCAGTGCCGGACTCCCCGAATCCTCCGGATCATGGCCATCGCTCAGCCTCAGCAGTCCCCGAAGCCCGATTGGAGGGCGTCGCTCTCGTCGCTCTGGAGGCCCCGCCTCTACCTCCTGATCCTCACCTTCCTCGTGTCGCTGGGGATCGGAGGCGGATGGGGCACGTGGCGCAACCTCTGCGCCGGGGATGCCTGTCCCTCGATCGCGCAGATCGAGACCTTCGAGACGGAGCAGACCAGCAAGCTCCTCTCTCACGATGGCCAGCTCATCACCGAGATCGGCTACGAGCGCCGTACCCCGGTCTCCATCCACGCCCTTCCCGAGTATGTACCTCAGGCCGTGGTCGCCGTGGAGGACAGGCGGTTCTACCAGCACCGCGGCTTCGACCCCCGGGGGATCGCCCGGGCGGTCTTCGGAGTCCTGACGCGACCCATCACGGGGCGGAACCTGGGGGGTGGAAGCACCATCACCCAGCAGCTCGCCCGAAACATGTTCGAGGAGATCGGCTTCGAGCGCCGCTTGATCCGGAAGCTCAAGGAGGTCCAGGTCGCCATGGCGCTGGAGCGATCCTATACCAAGGACCAGATCCTGGAGGCCTACCTCAACGAGATCTATATGGGGAGGGGGTACGGATTCCAGAACGCGGCCCGCAACTATTTCGGCAAGAACGTGACGGACGTGGACGTCGCGGAGGCGGCCCTGCTGGCCGCGATCCTGAACGTGCCTGCCTGGTATGACCCCTTCCGGCACCCCGAGGCCGCAAAGCAGCGCAGAGATCTGGTCCTCTCGAGGATGGCGGCCCAGGAGTACCTGACCGACGACGAAGCGGCCTACTGGAAGGAGCAGCCTCTTCCCGAGACCGAACCCGATGGCCTGGTCACGTCGGCGGCCCCCTACTTCGCGGAGTGGGTCCGGCAGATGCTGGACGACCGATTCGGCGAGGAGATCTACCGCCGGGGCCTACGGGTCTACACCACGCTGGACGTGGGCATGCAGCGGGCAGCCGAAGAGGCGATGCAGTGGGGTTGGGCGGCGATCGAGGCCGACCCCAACTTCGAGCATCCCAAGTACGAGGAGTCCGACACCGTGGCTCAGTTCCCGGGCCAGACCCCCTATCTCCAGGGAGCCTTCATCGCCCTTGACCCGGTGACCGGCCACGTGCGCGCCATGGTGGGAGGAAGGGACTTCCAGCAGTCGGAGTTCGATCGGGCGCGTCTGGCACACCGCCAGGCTGGCTCGTCCTTCAAGCCGTTCGTCTACACGGCGGCCATCGCCTCGGGGATCCCCGCCTCCCACGTCATCCTGGACGGGCCGGTGGTCTATCCCCAGGTGAGCGGGGAGGACTGGCGGCCCAAGAACTTCACGCCGGACTTCAAGGGCGAGATCACCCTCCGGGAGGGGCTCGTCAAATCCATCAACATGATCGCCATCAAGCTGGGCTGGGAGGAGGTGGGCATCGAGACGGTCGCCCAGACGGCCCGGCGGATGGGGATCCGGACCGAGATCGAGCGCTTCCCTTCCACCACCATCGGCGCGGTGGAGGTCGTCCCCATCGAGGTGGCTGAGGCCTTTTCGGGATTCACCACACTGGGCACGAAGGTGCACCCCATGCCGATCCTCCGGGTCGAGGACGCGGAGGGCAGGACGCTGTGGGAGCCCCAACCCGAACGCTCACAGGTGTTGGATTCACTCGTGGCCCGCATCATGGTGTCGATGCTCGAGGACGTGGTCCGGCGTGGGACCGGAGCCACGGGCGTCCGCGTGACAGGGGGTCTGCCCTACGCCGTGCCGGCAGCGGGAAAGACCGGGACCACCAATGACGGGACCGACGTGTGGTTCACCGGCTTCACCCCCAACCTCCTGGCGACCGTGTGGTTCGGCATGGACATTCATGAAGCACGCCTACTACGGAATGGAGCTCGGGGAGGACGGCCCCCCGCCCGGGGACGAGGACAGCCTGCGGGAGCCGATGTTGCCCCTCCCGGAGTCGTGGCCCACGCTGAGCGGCCTGAGCGCCGTCCTGGTGGACCGCACGACGGGAAAGCTGGCGTCGCGCTGGTGCAACGAGGAAGACCAGTACTACGAGTACTACCTGCCGGGCACCGAGCCCACGGAGTACTGCGACCAATCCGGGGGACGCCGGTTCAGAATCCCGCGCGTGCGGTGACGGCCGCCGGCACGCAGACCTACGTCTTCGAGTCCACCAACGCGGCGTTCTGGGCCGAAGACATGGCACGGGAGAAGGGGATTCCCGTGGAGCTCGTTCCGGCCCCTGCGGAGGCAGAGGCGAAATGTGACCTCGCCATGGTCACGCTCGTGGATCATGCGGTCTCCCTCGAGGAGGCCCTGGAGAGAGAGGGGGTTCCATTCCGCGCCTGGCCCGCTTGAGGGGTCTCGTTCGCGGTCCCGCCCCCATCCGTCGCGGCGCTATTCCAGCTCCTCGACACCCTCGGCGCTGACGCGGTGGGAGACCAATGGGCGGGGGGGCTCGCCACCGTCCCCCAGGTCGACGGCATCCGCGAGAATCCTGGCCCCCGCCTCGAGTCCTTCGGCATCCTTCGCGTGCACCGTGCCCAGGCGGTCTCCCCGGCCCACCTCCGTGCCGATCTCCACCGCCAGCTCGAAGCCGACGCCGCGGTCGATGGTGTCGCCCAGACGGCGGCGGCCACCTCCCAGGGCGACCACGCCCTCGCCCAGAGCCCGGGGGTCGATGGATTGGACCTTCCCTGCCCGATCGGCCACCACCTCGGAGACTTCCGCGGCCGTTCTCAGCAGCGTCGGCTCATCCAGAACGCGGGGGTCGCCCCCCTGGGCTTCCACGAGGCTGCGGAAGCGCTCCAGAGCCCGTCCTTGAGCGAGTGCGTGGGCCGCGTTCCGGCGGGCCTCTGTCCAATCGTTCTCCAGGCCCGCAAGGACCAGCAGCTCCGCGACCTCGTGCAGGACGAGTCGGGTCAGATCCTCGGGGCCCTCGCCCCGGAGGCACACGATGGCCTCGCGGGTCTCCAGGCCGTTTCCGACCGCCCACCCGAGAGGGCGGTCCATGGCCGTCAGCAAGGCCACGGTCGGCAGTCCTCTCCGTAACCCGATGCCCACCATGGTCCTGGCCAGCTCCCGGGCTCGATCCTCTTCGGGGATGAACGCCCCCGCTCCCACCTTCACATCGAGGACAAGCCCCGTGAGCCCCTCGGCGAGCTTCTTGCTCATGATGCTGGCCGCGATGACCGGGACGATGGGCACGGTGGCGGTGACGTCACGGAGGGCATAGAGCCGACGGTCCAGGGGAGCGATCTCGTCGGTCTGGCCGATCATGGCGCAGCCCGTCCGCGACAGGACCTGCACGAGCTCCTTCAGGCTCAGCTGGGTGCGAAAGCCGGGGATCGCCTCCAGCTTGTCCACGGTTCCCGTGGTATGGCCCAGTCCCCTGCCCGCCATCATGGGCACGTACAGACCGAGCTCGGCTGCCAGGGGTGCCAGGACGAGCGATACCTTGTCCCCCACACCTCCCGTGGAGTGCTTGTCGACCCTCGGGCCGTCGAGGTGGGAGAGGTCGAGGGTGGCGCCCGAACCGAGCAGGCCGTCGACCAGGACGTCGGTCTCCTGCGGGTCCATGCCCCGGAAATGCGCGGCCATGAGAAAAGCCGCCATCTGGTACTCGGGCACCTCGTCGGCCAGATAACCCAGAAGGAACGCCCCGAGGTCCTGCGGGGTTATGCTAGCGCCGTCGCGCTTGGCTTCGATGACCCGGGAGGGAAGCATCGGTACCGTGTCCGATCCCATTCAAGCTCCTTCGACTCGGTCCAGGACCCGCCGCGGTCCGTCCGTCTGGCTCGCTCTGACGAGCCTGACGATGGTTCCCGCCGGCCTCCCCGCCCAGGCAACGACCCTCGGGCAGGAGGCAGCCCCCATGGAAATCCTCCTTCGGGACGCTGATGCCGCACACCGGGGTTTTCGCCCCCTGGATGCCCTCGCGAGGCTCGACAGCCTCCTCATGCAGTATCCCGACAGCTACGGCGCCCTGTGGCGTGCGGCCCGCGAGGCCGTGAACCTGGGGATGTTGGCCAAGGAGGAGGAGAACCGAAAGGCCTGGGAAGAAGCCGCGGTCGCCTACGCGCGGCGCGCCCGAGCCACCGAGCCCGACGGCGCGGAGGGGCTGTCCTGGCTCGCCATCGCCCTCGGGCGCCAGGCCCTGGACGAAGGGCCCCAGGCCAAGGTTCGCCTGGCCGTCGAGATCCGCGAGACCGCGCTTGCGGCGCTCCGGGTGGATTCCCTGAACGCTGCGGCTCATCACGTGATGGGCGAGTGGAACGCCGAGATCTGCAGGATCTCCGGCGTGGAGCGGTGGCTCGCCCGGAACCTGCTGGGAGGAGGGGTCTTCTCCCAGGCGTCCTGGGGCGCGGCCCTCTATCACCTCCAGCGGTCCGTGGAGCTCAATCCGGCCGGCTTGATCCACCACCTGGATCTGGCACGGACGTACCTCGATATCGGGCGCGAACAGGACGCCCGCCGCGTCCTACTCGGTGTCCTGGACCGTCCGGCCATCGAGCCCGTGGATCCGCTCCACAAGCGCTCGGCCGCATTGCTCCTGCTGGACGGCCAGACGCCGGACGACAGCCCGGGCTGGGAGCAGAGGAGGTAAAGCCGTCAGCCGGCGAATTTCTCTCTCGCTCCGTGAATCGCGTCATCCACCCGGACCTTCACGTCCTCCGCGAGATCATCCCAGCGATCCGACGCGGTATCGCGAAGCTCCCCCGCGACCTTGCGGATTCTGCGCCGAGTACGTCGGCCAGACTGAGGGGCCGTGAGCATCGTGATTCCTGCGCCGAGCACGGCGCCGATGACCAATCCTGAAAGGAAGTTGAGAACCTGGGCTTCGTGGTCGTATTCCATCCTTTCCTCCAGTGGCAGCTCGAGCCGCCCATTCGGCGGGCCGCCCCGTGTCCTATATTAGCAGAATTGGGCGATAGCGTTGCGAACGACGAGGACAGGAGGACGCATGCAACCCACCGTGGCAGAGTTCCGGGAAATCGTACTTCCGGCATCGGTCTTCGGCGTACTGCGGAGGGAGCTCGGCTCGGGGACGAGTCCCCTGGCCGCCATTCATGCGCTCCACGCCGCCGGTCACGCGTCAGGCACCGAGGCCGCCGAGGCGTTCCGGGCCTCTGCGGACGGGGATGTGTCGCACCTGTCGACCGACGCCTTCTGGGGGCGCGTGGAGGGCTTTTTTGCCCGGAGGGGATGGGGCACCGTGAAGCATGTCGATCGCCATGAGGGTGTGGGCTTCCTCGTGAGCGGGGATTGGGCGGAGGCGGGATTCCATTCCGAGGGCGAAGAGGAAGTCGCCTGCTCGTTCTCGAATGGCTTCCTGTCGGGCTTCCTTACCCGGCTGGCCGCGGGCCCCGTCGCGGTGCTGGAGGTGACCTGCCGTGGGAGGGGAGACGATGCCTGCACCTTCGCGTTCGGTTCAGGGGACGCCATCCACGAGCTGTACGGTCGGCTCCTCGAAGGCGAGGACCTGGACCAGGTGCTCGCGGCGCTCTGAGATCCGTCTGTGCGGGTGCTGGGAATCGACTACGGAAGGCGCCGGATCGGTCTCGCCATGAGTGATCCCACGGGCACCATCGCCTCGCCGCTGGAGACCCTCCGGCGGCGAACGGGCAAGCGTCCACCCGTGGCACGCCTCGCCGAACTGGCGCGGGAGCACCAGGTGGAGCGTCTCGTGATGGGGCTTCCGCTGAACCTGGCCGGCGAAGAGACCCTGTGGTGCGCCGAGGTTCGAGAGGTGGGTGGGCGGCTGGCCTCGCGGCTGGGTCTTCCCATCGAGTACGTGGACGAGCGGTTCACCTCCGTCCGGGCCGAGAAGGCGGTCCGCTCCCTCGGCCTCAGCAGGGCGAAACGGGAGGACAAGAGCCGGGTGGACGCGGCCGCCGCGGTCCTGATCCTCCAGTCTTGGCTGGATCGGGCCGGGTGAGGACGCGCGTCGTGCTCGGAGTGGTCCTGCTGACCCTTGCAGCCTGCGGCCAGCCGGAGGGAGGGACGGTCGAGTTCGTAGTGCCTGAAGGCGTCTCCTTCACCGCGGTCTCGGACACGCTCCATGAACGGGGCCTGGTTCGGTGGACCAGCCTGTTCGGCATCTACGCCCGCATGCAGGGCGCCGACCGCGCCATCAAGGCCGGCCGGTACGCGCTGCCGCGAGGGGCGACCTGGGGCACCATCCTGCGAGCCCTCACCGAGGGGCGCGTGGTCACCGTGTCCCTCACCATTCCCGAGGGGTTCCGTCTGGCGCAGATGGTGACGCCCATAGCCGCGCTCACGGGCCGGTCGGAGGAGGACGTCGCCGCCACGCTCCGCAGGCAGGGCGTGGACAGCGTGATGGGGGTGCCGGGCCCCGGACTCGAGGGGTACCTGTTTCCGGACACCTACCGGTTTGCCCCCGGCGTTTCGCCCGAGGTCGTGCTCCGCACGCTCGTCGACCGTTATCGATCCGTCTGGACGCGCGGGCGACGGGCCCGGCTCGATGCCCTGGGGATGACCGAGCGGGAGATCGTGACCTTGGCCTCCATCATCCAGGCGGAGGCCCGGCACGCGGAGGAGATGCCGAAGATCTCCAGCGTATACCACAACCGGCTGGACCTCGGCTGGCTTCTCCAGGCCGACCCCACCGTGCTCTATGCGCTGGGGGGCCCACGGGATCGGCTTCTCTTCGCGGCCATCGACTCCGTCGCCGATGATCCCTACAACACATACACCCAGCGCGGACTTCCCCCTGGCCCCATCGGCGCGCCGGGTGAGGCGGCCATCGACGCCGCCCTGTATCCGGCCGACGAGGAGTTCCTCTACTTCGTGGCGAGGATCGACGGGAGCCACACGTTCTCGCGGACCCTGGCGGAGCACAATCGCGCCGTGGCCGAAGCACGCAGGGAGCGCGCCCGGGCGTCCACCGGCGATTCCGGGTCGTGACCGCCGGGCGTCTGCCCAGTGCGCTTCGGGTGCTGGTGCTCACCGACCCCTCCCTTGCCGCCCCGCGAAGCGTGGTCGAGGTGGTCGCGGCGGCCCTGTCCGCCGGCGTGAGGGGAGTCCAGCTCCGCAACAAGGGCGACAGCGCCCGCGAGCTCCTCGAGGTGGGGCGCGAGCTGCGGACCCTGACGCGACAGTCCGGCGCGCTTCTTTTCGTGAACGATCGTCTGGACGTCGCTCTGGCGCTCGAGGCCGACGGGGTCCATCTCGGACCGGACGACCTGCCCGTGGCCGCCGTTCGACGCGCCACCCCGCCCGCCTTTCTCATCGGCCGTTCGGCCGACGATCCCGCGGTGGCGCAACGAGCTGTCGCCGACGGAGCGGATTACATCGGCTGCGGCACCGTGTACCCGACCACCACCAAGCCCGATGCTGGAGACGTGATCGGCCTCGGCGGGTTGCGTTCCGTCGTGCGGGCCGTGGACGTGCCTGTCGTGGCGATTGGCGGCATCACGGCCGAACGGGCTGCTGACGTCGCCTCAGCCGGTGCTGCCGGGGTGGCCGTGGTCGGCGCCTTGATGGCAGCGAAGGACCCGGGAGCCTCGGCCCGCGCCCTCCTCGGGGCAATCCCCCCCAGGACCGGCCGTCCGGCGGGGTCCTGACGAGCATGGGTCGGTCGCGGGCCGTGCCGAGGCACGGCGTCGGCCGCACCGGGATCAGTGCATGCGCCGCCGGCCACCCGGGCCCGCGTTCCCTCTGCCGAGGGTTCCGATCCGGTACATCGCCCGGAGCATGACGTAGCGTCCCAGGGTCTCGGCCCGTCGCTCCTGGATGAAGCTGGCCCCGTTGGTGTAGGTCACGCCCTTGTTCTGGTCGAGGAGGTCGAAGCCCACCAGGGCGATCTCCACGCGGTCGTTCATCAACACCTTGGCCAGGGATGCATTGAGCATCGCCACGTTCCGGTCGCCGGCGCCAAAAACGTTGTCATCGTAGAGGCGGTAGTTGAGCGAGGTCATGACCGTCCACCCCGTCCCGAAGCGGATGCGCCCGTTGCCGTAGAACGTCCGGTCCAGGTACGACTGGTTCAGCTCCTCGTTCAGCGTGTACGCAACGTTGTTGAAGGAGAGGCGAGCTCCGGCGCGAAGGTCATAGATGTCCTTGTCCCGGTTGTCGATGCTGGCGTCGATGGAATTGCGCCATACGCGGCTATTGTTCTCCTGCTCGTTGAGGAGCTCCACACCCCGGGTGTGGTTCACGCTGTACTCCACGTTGATTCGGGCCCCGAGGGGGCGGATGGGCCGCCCATAGGAGAGGCCACCGTTGGCGGACCAGCTGTGGTCGATGTTCACCGGTCGAATGGTCTGCAGCGCCCGGTCATCATACGCCCTGGAGTTGACGATCTCGTTGTCCGTGTATGAGAAACGGAGATACGTGAAGAGGTTCACGAAGGAGAACTGGTCGAAGAACCTGTAGTCCGCGTTGAAGGAGTGGGAGTATTCCGGCGTAAGGTCGGGATTCCCCACGTAGATCCTTGTGGGGTTGGTATTGTCGGCGAAGGGCTGTAGCTGGGTCATGGACGGCTCCCGGGTGGACGTCCGGTACCGGAAGCTGAAGGTCTTCGACTCGTTGAGCTGGACGCGGAGGTTCGCCGACGGCAGCACGTGGGTATAGCCGTTCTCGATGAGCTCGTCGCGATCCCGGATCGTGCCCTGCAGGTTCGACTTCTGGACCTCCAGGCCCAGCGTGAACCGCGTGTCCTCGGTGTTCCGGTTGAGGCGGAAGCCGCCCTCCAGGTACGTGTAGGAACGCTCGAAGCCGGAGCTCAGCCGGTCGTTGACGATGGGCACCCCTGTCCCGACGTCGAAGACCGAGTTGTCCCGGTCCTCGTCCACGGATCGGTACTCCCCGAACGCCTCCAGCATCGACTGCTGACCCAGGGGCTGCGTGAGCGACAGGCGTTCCGACACCGAAAGCGTTCGCCCGGTGAGCGTCTTCTCCTGGAAGACCTCCTCCAGCACCGGATCACCCCCCTGGCTGAACTCGGTGGTGGTCTCCAGGTTCGCCACGGTCTCCGGCTCCTGCAGATTGGCCTGTGCCTCCATCACCACGGCCCGGCCGGTCTCTGAGAGGCGCTTCCGCCACGTGAGGCGGGCCGAGCCCCCGAGGTTGCTCTCGTCCACGACGTTGGAGCTGGACCCCTCGTTCTGGACACTTCCGTCCAGGGTGGTGGTCTGGTTCCAGGCCAGGCTGGTCGTGCCGGAGGACCCGACGTTCAGATTCCCTCGGAGCCGGAGATCGTGGCCTTCGGACAGCGCGTACTGCGCGTTGACGTCGAGCCGGTGCGTGGTGTTCTCGGTGACCTGATTCTCCGAGGCGTCCTCGAGCGCCGCTACGGTGGACCCGAGGAGCTGCTGTTGCTGGGTGATCTCGTTCTGGGCATTGTCCAGCGTGGTGAAGAAATAGCTCGTGCGGACCCACCGGTCCTCGGCGAAGTCGTGGCTGCCGTTGACGCCGAAGGCCAGGGTCTCGGTGAAGCCGTCGTTCCGGCCTCCACCCCGCCCACCGCCACCGCGGTCCCCACCCCCACCGCCGCTGAAGCTCACCACGTCACCCCAGCGAAACCCCGCCTCGTTCACATTGTTGGCGCCGCCCAGGAAGGCCAGCTGGGTCGTGGGGGAAAAACGGTTGAAGTTCACCGACTCGTTGTATCGTGTCCGTCCGTCGGGCTGTGATTCCACCACGGCCGAGGGCTCCAGACCGCCGCCCACGCCGCCAACCACATGGCCGAACGTGCCCCTGCGGGCCTCCTCTCGCAGCTCGAGGTTGATCGTGCGCTCCTCTTCCCCGTCGGCGATGCCGGTGAACTCGGCCATGTCGGATTCTTTATCGTAGACCTGGACCCGCTCTACCGCATCGGCCGGGAGGTTACGCGTGGCGATTGTGGGGTCGCTCCCGAAGAACTCCTTTCCGTCCACCAGGACGTTCTGCACCTCCTCGCCCTGAGCCCGGATCGTGCCGTCGCTGTCCACCTCGATCCCCGGCAGGCGCGCGAGCAGCTCCTCCACAGTGGCATTCGGCCGGACCTCGAAGGCCAGCGCATTGTAGTCCAGCGTGTCCCGACGGGTCACGAAGGGGACATGGTCCACGCTGACCACGAGCTCCTCCATCTCCACGGCCAGAACCTGAATGGGGATGGAGCCCACATCCACGTCGGCCGAGCCTACGGTGAGGCCGTCCCGCACCGTCTGGTGGCCCACCATGGTCACCTGCAGGACGTACTCGCCCACGGGGACCCGACGGAGGGTGAAGGTCCCGTTTCCGTCAGTGAGGGAGAACTTGGTGAGCACGGAGTCCGGCAGGGCGAGGGCCACAACCATGGCTCCCTCGACGCCGGCGCCCGCCGAGTCCGCTATGGTCCCGCGGACGTCGTGGGTCTCCTGGGCCGCGACTGGAATCACCGAAGTGGCCGCAAGCACCACCCACGCCATCCCGGCACGAACGAGATCGGTCATCCTCCTCCTCCGACGGTTCTCAGTTCCTCGAGCTTCTCCGCAACGATCTCCTCGTACCGCTCCCGACTCACCACGTCGCCCTCCGTGGGCCGCACGATGACCCCTTCGGCGACCGCCGTCAGGGACACCGCCGTGGCGTTGTATTGCTCCTGCCCTTCGTCCACCGACACCACGAGGATCATCCCGGGCAGACCTCCGTACATCGCGGGACCGCCGGGCACGGGGATCTGGGGCGTGAACCATGCCTCGATGGTGGAGCTGTCACGCTTGCTCCCCTCGTCGTAGCGCACGTACGCCTCCACCACCGTCTCCCGGTCGCGCCGGGAGGCCGAGATCCTGCGCATCCGGGCCATCATCCCCTCCCGGCGGTCGCGCAGGCCGGGTGGTCCACCGGGCGAGCGGGCCTCGGGGGCGGGCGGGACCGGCTTCATGAGGGATTCGGAGCCGTTGAAGAGCAGCACCACGTCGTTCACGCGTTCCGTGGGGAGCAGACCCCCGCGCCCCCCTCGAGCCTCCAGCCGGGCCCGCATCTCCGGAGGAAGCTCGAGGTCCAGCTTGACCGCGTGCGTGTATGCGATGGTCCCCTCCTGCGCCGCCAGGGCGCCGGGGAGGAGGAGCAAGCCGAGCGTGAGCCGTCGAAGCATCGCGGATGTCCCGTCCCGTGGTCCGTACCACACCACTGGAGGAGACCCCTGGAGGGCGAGTTTTGTTAAGGCGCTGCACGAGCTCAGGGGGGCGAGCTCAGCGGGCGGGGAAATAAGGAACCCCCCGCACGCCTGAAGCGCACGGGGGGCTCGAGGATGAGTCGGCGGCGACGTACTCTCCCACCGGGCGACCCCGGCAGTACCATCCGCGCTGTGGGGCTTAACGGTCGTGTTCGGGATGGGAACGGGTGTGGCCCCCACGCTATAGCCACCGACACATTCGGGCGGGCCGTTGATCTCGGCGCAGGGCTGCGTCAGGCGTCGGACTCGCTCGCTGCGAAGTAGGATCGACCTACTCCTCGCTCGCTCGCCTCGCCTTCCTGCCCCTGCATCCGAGCTGAACGGCCCCACACCATCTGGGTGCGGAGGCCGCTCGACGGCCGCGTAGAACAACGAGGTAGAGAGGGAGCGGAGCCTGGTCTAGGGAAAGAGACGGTGCAAAACCGGGGTGATGATGTTTGGGATGCGGATGGGGGGAGGAGCCGGTCAAGCCTCTCGGGCGATTAGTACGGCTCGGCTTCACGTGTTACCACGCTTCCACCTACCGCCTATCGACGTACTCGTCTCGTACGGCCCTTCTGAGACCCGAAGGTCTGGGAGCGTTCATCTTGGAGGGGGCTTCCCACTTAGATGCTTTCAGCGGTTATCCCTTCCCGACGTAGCTACCCGGCGATGCCCCTGGCGGAACAACATCGAGGTGCCAAACCGCCCCGTCGATGTGAACTCTCGGGGGCGATAAGCCTGTTATCCCCGGCGTACCTTTTATCCGTTGAGCGACGGCCCTTCCATTCGGAACCGCCGGATCACTAACGCCTACTTTCGTACCTGCTCGATCCGTCGATCTCGCAGTCAAGCTCCCTTTTACGTTTACGCTCTTCGTGCGATTACCGACCGCACTGAGGGAACCATTGCGCGCCTCCGTTACTCTTTGGGAGGCGACCGCCCCAGTCAAACTACCCGCCTGCCACGGTCCCCGGGATGGATTCACATCCCTGGGTTAGAGCCTCAACATCACAAGGGTGGTATTTCACCTTTGGCTCCACGACTGCTGGCGCAGCCGCTTCAAAGCCTCCCACCTATGCTACACATGCGGTGCCAAGACCGTTACGCCATTCGTGCAGGTCGGAACTTACCCGACAAGGAATTTCGCTACCTTAGGACCGTTATAGTTACGGCCGCCGTTTACCGGGGCTTCATTTCAGAGCTTCGCCGAAGCTAACCCCTCCATTTAACCTTCCGGCACCGGGCAGGCGTCAGTGCCTATACGTCGTCTTAGCGACTTTGCAGACACCTGTGTTTTTGCTAAACAGTCGCCTGGGCCGATTCTCTGCGGCCGGTTTCAGCTCCCACCGCGAAGGTGTTCACCTACCGCCGGCACCCCTTCTCCCGAAGTTACGGGGTCAATTTGCCGAGTTCCTTCTCCACAATTCACTCGAGCACCTTAGGCTTCTCGCCTCGCCTACGTGTGTCCGTTTACGGTACGGTCGCAATGTGAACTTCCCTACGAGGCTTTTCTCGGCAGCCTGATTACGGACCCTTTGCGGGGCTCGGAAGCCCCTTCGGCATCGACTCTCGGCTAAGGGAGCGGATTTGCCTACTCCCCAACGCCTACCGTCTTACATCGGAATCCACCACCCGACGGTCCTGTCACTTCTGCGTCCCCCCTTAGGGTCGAACGCGCACATTGCGGTACAGGAATATTGACCTGTTTCCCATCGCCTACGCCCTTCGGCCTCGGCTTAGGGACCGACTAACCCGGAGCGGATGAGCCTGGCTCCGGAACCCATAGGCTTTCGGTGACAGAGATTCTCACTCTGTTTCTCGCGTACTCATTCCGGCATACTCACTTCCCTGCGCTCCACGGAAGCCCTTACGGGTCCGCTTCGACGCCCAGGGAACGCTCCCCTACCATGTAGCACCCCGAAGGGTGTTTCATCCGTAGCTTCGGCGGTGTGTTTGAGTCCCGACCATTATCGGCGCAGATCCACTTGACTAGTGAGCTATTACGCACTCTTCAAAGGAATGGCTGCTTCTAAGCCAACCTCCTAGTTGTCTCTGCAAATCCACATCCTTTCTCACTTAGCACACACTTAGGGGCCTTAGCTGACGGTCTGGGCTGTTTCCCTCTCGCGGACGGACATTATCGCTCGCCCACTGACTCCCAGGGTCCATCTCTCGGGCATTCGGAGTTTGATTGGGGTCGGTAACCGGGTAAGGCCCCTAGCCCATTCAGTGCTCTACCTCCCGGAGAAAATTCCTGAGGCTATACCTAAATATATTTCGGGGAGAACCAGCTATCTCCGAGCTTGATTGGCCTTTCACCCCTATCCACAGCTCATCCGAGCAGTTTTCAACCCACAACGGTTCGGTCCTCCACCAGGTGTTACCCC
>JARRLD010000109.1:0-18313 GCA_037387345.1 Gemmatimonadota bacterium | reverse complement strand
ACCGACCGGGAGGATGTCCGCGAGCGACTCCAGGCCCTGCTTTCGACCATGGGGACCCTGGGGCGGGAGCTGGCGGAGCTCAGGGCGCGCATCGAGATCGGGGAGGGAGCACGGGAACGGCTGGAGGGGAGACTGCTGGATCTGCGCTCCGTCGAGCGTCGCCTGGCGGCCCAGGCGTCGGGCCTTCGACTGGTGCTGATGCCGGGAGAGGAAGCCTCCTCCTGGGTCCGGTGGGTGGAGAAGAGGGGCCAGGGCAGGAGGGTGAACCTGGTCCTGGCCGCGGCTCCCATCGAGCTTGGTCCCGTCCTGAGAGAGTCCCTGTTCGGCCAGGCCGAGACCATCGTGATGACGTCCGCCACCCTGGCCACCCGACGGTCGTTCGACTTCCTGAGGAATCGCCTCGGACTGGCAGCCGAGGAGCTCGAGGCGGTGGACGATCCACCGCACGTGGAAGAGAGGATCGTCGATTCGCCCTTCGACTTCGACCGCCAGACGTTGCTGGTCGTCCCCACCGACTTGCCGGCTCCGGAGGTGGGTGGGGATCCCTTCCAGGAGGCCACGGCGAGTATCGCCGAAGAGGTGGCCGATCTGTGTCAGGGGGGGTTGTTCGTGCTCTTCACCTCGCACTCGGCCCTGCGCAGCGTCGCGGAGATCCTCCGTCGGCGGGGTGTGGACGGGCGGTGGCCGCTCTTCGTGCAGGGAGAGGGGGCCCGGTATCGACTCCTGGGAGGCTTCATCCGGGCGAGATCCGGGATCCTCCTGGGAACGGCGTCGTTCTGGGAGGGCGTGGACGTTCCCGGCGACCCGCTTCGCGCCCTGATCATCCAGAAGCTGCCCTTCCGGGTCCCGACCGAACCCATCACGGCGGCCCGAATGGAGGCCATCGAGAAGGCCGGAGGAAGCTCGTTTCACGGGTACATGCTCCCGCACGCGGCGCTGCGGCTCAAGCAGGGCTTCGGGCGCCTGATCCGGTCCAGGACGGACCGGGGTGCGGTGCTCGTCCTCGACGACCGGCTCGTCACCAAGCGCTACGGGCGATACCTGCGCGAGTCCCTTCCGGAGGCTCCCCTGGTGCGTGGACCCTGGGTCGACGTCCGGAGGAGGCTCGCCGAGTTCTACGGATGAGAGCGTCCGCGGTGCCTCCGGCCGACTCCCCACCCCCTATCGCCCTTGGTCCCGCTCCCCACGGAGCATAGATTGCTGCCGTCGGCGAGACCACGGTCCGCCCATGGGTCAACACGTGCCACCGGAGCTCATGAAGCACTACGCAGGCCTCATCATCGGGGTGGTGTACCTCCTGGTCGCCATGGGGGCCTTCAAGGTCTCGATAACGGGTTGGGCGGAGGGCCACAGCGATCTCGGGTTCTGGTGGACCGTCATCGGCGGGCTTCTCACCATCGCGGGGTTGGGCGCGCTCATCGGCACCTGGATCCACGCCTGGTCCGACGAACCCCACTGAGCTCCGTCCGGCTTCTTGCCTCCCATATCCCCCACCAAGATCGTCTGCGTCGGGCGCAACTATCCGAAGCACGCTGCGGAGCTCGGCAACGAGGTGCCCGCCGAGCCTCTGATCTTCCTCAAGCCCCCCTCGGCGCTCATAGGCGACGGGGAGGCCATCATCATACCCCGGGGCTTCGGACGTATCGACTACGAGGGGGAGATCGGCGTGATTATCGGGGGCCAGGCCCGGCGCGTGGACGAGTCGCAGGCGTGGAGCCACGTCGCGGCCCTGGCGCCCCTGAACGACGTCACCGCCCGGGAGCTGCAGCGGACCGATGGCCAGTGGAGTCGGGCGAAGGGATTCGACACGTTCTGTCCCGTGGGTGATCCCGTCCCGTCCCACGCGGTGGACCCGGGAGCACTCGCCCTCACCACCAGGGTGAACGGGGAGGTCCGGCAGCAGGCCCTTGGGGAGGAGATGGTCTTTTCCATTCCGTTCCTCATCGCGCACATCAGTCGGATCATGACGCTCGAGCCGGGCGACCTCATCGCCACGGGAACTCCTGACGGGGTGGGCCCATTGGCTCCGGGAGACCGGGTGGAAGTGGAAGTCGCGGGGGTGGGCATCGTGAGCAACCCGGTCCGGGAGGAGGCTCCATGAGGTCGCCCCGCAGCAAGAAGATCGAGGCCCTGCCCGGATATCCGCTGGCTGGCTTCAAGGAACGGCGACTCGAGCTCGAAGCCCGGGGAGTGGACGTCATCGACCTGGGGGCGGGAGACGCGGACCTGGCCCCGCCGCCTCGGGTGATCGAGGCCCTCCAACGGGCGGCGGAGGACCCGGCGATGTCCCGCTACCCCTTCCAGGTGGGGCTGCCCGCCTTCCGGAAGGCGGTGTCGGCGTGGATGGAGAGGCGGTTCGGCGTGGCCCTCGACCCGACGAGCCAGATCCTCCCCCTCATCGGATCGAAGGATGGCCTGGCGCACCTCCCCTTCGCCTACGTGGACTCCGGAGACGTGACCATCATGCCGGATCCGGGTTACCAGGCGTACACGGGGGGCACCGTTCTGGCCGGTGGGGTGCCCCACAAGGTCCCGCTGAGGCCGGAGAACCACTTCCTCATCCCGTTGCACACCCTTCCTGCCGACGTGGTGGCCCGGACGCGCATCCTCTATCTCAACTACCCGAACAACCCCACGGCGGCGGTGGCGCCCCAGGCGTATTACCGGGAGGCCATCGATTTCTGTGTCGAGCACGGCATCGTGCTGGTCCAGGATCACGCCTATTCGGAAATCGCGTTCAACGGCTATCGCCCACCGAGCATCCTGGAGTTCAAAGGGGCCCGGGACGTTGCCATCGAGTTCCACTCCCTGTCCAAGACCTACAACATGACCGGGTGGAGGTTGGGATGGGCGGCCGGAAGCGAGGATCTCATCGCGGCGCTCTCCAAGGTGAAGTCGTTCCTGGACACGGGGGCGTTCCTGGCGGTGCAGGCTGCCGGAGTAGCGGCGCTCGAGTCCTGGGACGACTGGGTGCCCGGCAACGTCGCGGTGTTTCAGGCGCGGCGGGATCGCGCGGTAGCCGGGCTCAGGGCGGCAGGCTACGAGGTGACGCCGCCGAGGGCGACCATGTATCTGTGGGTTGCCGTGCCCGGAGGGGAGCCTTCCCGGGAGTTCGCGGGTCGCTGCCTGGACCAGGAGGGAGTGATGATCCTGCCCGGGGCCGCCCTGGGGGAGGGGGGAGAGGGCTTCTTCCGCATCGCCCTCACGGTGCCCGAAGCGCGGCTTGAGGAGGCGGCGTCTCGCCTGGGTCGGGTGCTCTGAACTGAGTCAGGTCTCCGTGCCCGTGCAGGAACCGGGTACGGGGCCCGGGTTAGGATGACCCATGGATGATCCGGCCGCCAGACGATCTCGACCCCCGGCCGAGAATCGTGCGCTCGGCGGCCGCCCAGGTGCCGGATACCGACGTGCCCTGCGCGTGGGCCTCGCCTTTTCTGCTGCCGTGCACGTTGCCGCTCTGCTGGTCTATCCCCGGCTCATGCACCACGAGGTTACGGATCCGGTGCCCTTCCTGCTCCCTGCGACGGGATCGCCCGTCGACGGGATGACGGTGATCGAGCTGGTGGCCGTCGCGGATGCCGACGAGCCGGAGTCTCCCCCCGAGCCCGAGGAGGTCGCGCCGGTGGAAGAGCCTCCCGGGGGGGCGCGGCGGGCTCCGGGGCTCGATGACACCGAGGGGGTCGGGCTGGTGGCGCCGGGACCCACCGCCGCGGAACGCCTCCGTCCGCGCCTCGACGACGCTCGGCTCTGGGCCCCTCTGGGCGAGGAGGCCCGGGAGCTTACGGCGGAGCAGCGTCTCGAGCTGGAGCTCACCGGTCGCATCGCCGATTGGAACGACTCCATGGCCGCGGTGGCCGAAGCCCAGCGGGCAGCTACCGACTGGACCTACACAGACGGCGACGGAAAGCGCTGGGGCGTAGCGGACGGGAAGATCTACCTCGGGGACTTCGCGCTGCCGATCCCCTTCGGGTTCGCCGCACCCCTCGGGAAACGCGATGAGATGGCTCGCCGCGCCTGGGAGTGGCAGGAGATCGAGCGAGGCGCCGCCGCCGGGGCCGTACGGGAATCGTGGAAGGATCGGGCCGAGGCCATACGGGCCCGTCGGGACCGGGAGCGCGCGGCAGCGAAGGCGGACACGATTCCACGCCGCTGATCCCGGCCCGCCGCGTTCCGACCGGCCCTGTTTCCCCGACAACGATTCACTGGTGTGCTCCGTCGACCCGGTGGTACTTTTGAGAGTGAGCGGGTCGCCATCATCCGCGCGGCCCCGGGTCCGGCGTCGGCCCATGGGGAGGCCGGCGATCCCCCTCGGAGCATTCGGCCCCATTCGGAGCGAGGCTCCGCATGAGCATGAACTACTCCGGGCGATCGTACTACGTCGGTCTGCTCCAGGCCCTGACGCAGCTTCTCGGCTCCGCCAAGGGGTATCTTTCCGACCACGGGCCCCGCGTCGCCATGCTGGCCAGCCACATCGGCGACCGCATGGGCCTGTCGTGGAGAGAATCCTCGGGCCTCTTCTTCGCCTCCATCCTGTCGGACCTCGGCATGATCGGGCTGGCGGAGGAGGCGTGGGAGAACCCCGTCCCCTACCTGCCCGGCCACGTGCGCGCCCGGGTCCGGCGCCATCCGATCCGATCCGAGGCTCGGGTGCGCCTGATTCCCCACCTGGAGTCCCTGGCGCTGCTCGTCCGGCACCATCACGAGTGGTGGAACGGAAGCGGCTACCCCGACGGCCTGAAGGGCAAGGAGATTCCGCTGGGTGCGCAGGTCCTGCGCATCGCCGATACGGTGATCGCTCTGGGACAGGCCCGACCCCACCGTGCCCCGCTCGAGCCCGAGGCCGTCTACGAATCCGTCGAACGGGCCATCGACGTGGAGTTCGGACCCGAGGTGGGTCGGGCGTACCTGGCGCTCCATCAGGCGGGCGACCTTCCCACGTACCGGACGGCGACCTTCCGGCGACAGCTTTCCCGGGCAGCCCGGTACCTTCTTCCCGCGGAGGTATCGCCCCTCTCCAGCGACCAGCTCCTCTCGATCCTGGCGAACCTGATCGACGCCAAGGATCCGTACACCGCCGGACACTCCCGGCGGGTGGCGATGCTCGCCGTCGCCGTGGGAAGCAAGCTCGGGTTCAATGGCCACATGCGCTCGCCGCTGTGGGCGGGGGGGTATCTCCACGACCTGGGCAAGCTCAGCGTCCCGCTGCGGATCCTGACCAAGGAGGGGACCCTCACCAGCGCCGAGTTCGAGCGCCTCAAGGCCCATGCCCAGGAGGGGGCGGACATCCTCGAGACCATCACGACTCTGAAGCATCTCGCCCCCGGCGCGCGCCATCACCATGAGCGGTGGGACGGGACCGGCTACCCCGGCGGTCTCCGCGGAGACGAGATCCCCCTGGTGGGTCAGATCCTGGCGGTGTGCGATTCCTACGACGCCATGACGTCCCAGCGGGCGTACCGGAACTCCCGGCCCCACGAAAGCGCGCTGGAGGAGATCACCCGCTGCGCGGGCTCCCACTTCAGCCCACGGGTCGCCGAGGCGTTCCTGGGCCTCGAGGACTACGTGTTCCAGGCCGTTCGCGCCGAGTCCCTGGCCTTCCGAATGACCACGCCCACAGACGAGATGCCCCTGCTGCCGAGTCCCATGGCGACGCCCACCTCCATCGCCTGAGGTTCCGAAGCTCCATTCGGACTGCCATCTTACGGGCTCGATCGGAACATCCGGTCGGGCCCGCTGTCCTATGGCGGTCCACGCCCTACCGACGTCCCACGAACCACGGAGCCGACGTGTCGCAGGAACTGGCCACCCGTTTCGATCCCCGGGCCATCGAGCCCCAGCGCTACCGCGCCTGGCAGGAGGGTGGATACTTCGGTGTGTCGGCCGCCGAGGTGCTGGAGGGGGGGCGGCAGCCCTACGTGATCGTCATCCCGCCGCCCAACGTGACGGCGGTGCTCCACATGGGACATGGCCTCAACAACACGATCCAGGACGTCCTCATCCGGTGGCGGAGGATGCAGGGCCGGGCGTCGCTATGGGTCCCCGGCACCGACCACGCGGGCATCGCCACCCAGAACGTCGTGGAGCGCCTTTTGGCCGAAGAGGGGAAAACCCGCCACGACCTGGGTCGTGACGCGTTCGTCGAAGAGGTGTGGAGCTTCGTGCGGGAGACGGGAGGGCAGATCCTCGAGCAGCTCAAGGCCATCGGCTCGACGTGCGACTGGGATCGGACGCGCTTCACCCTGGACGAGGAGCTGAGCCGCGCCGTCCGTGAGGTCTTCGTCCATCTGTACGACAAGGACCTCATCTACCGGGGGGAGTACATCATCAACTGGTGCCCCCGATGCCACACGGCCCTGTCCAACGAGGAGGCCGAGCCAGAAGAGTCCGAGGGACGGCTGTGGCACCTCCGCTATCCCCTGGCGGAGGAGGCGTGGACCGCGGCGGCGGAGGCTGCCGGCCGGGGCGCCTCCGCGCTCGGCCGGGACGGCGACGCGCGCTGGTACCTGACCGTGTCCACCACCCGTCCGGAGACCATGCTGGGCGACACCGGCGTAGCGGTCCATCCCTCGGACGAACGATACCGGGATCTGGTCGGGGCGAACGTCGAGCTACCGCTCACCGGTCGGACCATCCCCATCGTGGCCGACACCCACGTGGATCCGGAGTTCGGCTCGGGCATGGTGAAGGTCACTCCGGCCCACGATCCCAATGACTTCGAGATCGCCGGACGTACGGGCATCGACGTGCTGAACGTCATGACCGAGGATGCCCACATGGGGGAAAACGCCCCCGAGGCCTTCCGCGGCCTGGACCGCTTCGAGGCCCGCGAGGCGGTGCTGGCCGCACTGGACGCCCAGGGGCTCCTGGCCGGGGAGAGCGCCCACACCCACGCGGTGCCCCACTGCTATCGCTGCCATACCGTGGTGGAGCCCCGGCTCTCGCTGCAGTGGTTCGTCAAGATGAAGCCCCTGGCCGAACCGGCCCTCCAGGCCTCCAGGGACGGCACCATCACCTTCACTCCGGAACGGTGGAAGAAGGTCTACGAGCACTGGATGGAGAACATCCGGGATTGGTGCATCTCTCGTCAGCTCTGGTGGGGCCACCGCATCCCGGTGTGGTACTGCACGTGCGGCGAGGTCATCGTGAGTCGGGAGGACCCCACCTCGTGTCCGGCGTGTGGAAGCGACCAGCTGGAGCAGGACCCCGACGTCCTGGACACGTGGTTCAGCTCGTGGCTGTGGCCCTTCTCGGTCTTCGGCTGGCCGGAGGAGAACGAGGACCTGGACGCGTTCTATCCGACCCACACGCTGTCCACGGCCCCGGAGATCCTCTTCTTCTGGGTGGCCCGCATGATCATGGCGGGATACGAGTTCTTGGGGAGTCCACCGTTCACGCAGGTGTACCTCCACGGGACGGTTCGCGACGCCATGGGACGCAAGATGTCCAAGTCCCTGGGCAACGGGATCGACCCGCTCCAGGTGGTCGAGATGTTCGGCGCGGACGCCATGCGGTTCACGCTCATCAACTCCTGCGCCGTGGGCACCGACATCTTCCTGGATCACGAGGACGTGGAGGGCTCGTTTTCGGTCGGTCGGAACTTCGCCAACAAGATCTGGAACGCGGGTCGCTTCGCCCTCATGAGCCTGGGGGAGGGACCTGTGAAGCCGTTGGCCACCGTCGCGGACGCGCTCGAGCTCGAGGACCGGTGGATCCTCTCCCGGCTGAACCACACCGCCGGAGCCGCCACGGAGAACCTGGAGCGCTTCCGGCTTCACGAGGTCGCGGAGGATCTCTACCATTTCTTCTGGGGCGAGGTGTGCGACTGGTATCTGGAGCTCGTGAAGGGCCGGTTGGCCGAGGACGCCCATCAGGCGACGCGCGAGGCAGCCCGGACGACCCTGGTGACGGTGCTCGACGGGGCCTTCCGACTGCTCCATCCCATCATGCCCTTCGTGACCTCCGAGCTGTGGGCCCGACTTCCCTGGCCCGAGGGCCAGGAGCGCCCCGAGGACCTGATCGTCGCGGCCTGGCCGGAGGCTGCCCCGGATCGCACCGACGAGGATGCCGAGGCGCTGATGGGCACGTTCCGCGACCTCGTGATCGAGGTACGACGACTCCGGAAGGAGTACGGCGTCGCCGAGGGAACGCGGGTTACCGTCCACCTCTCGGGCACGACGCCCAGCTTCGCCGCCATGGTGGCGGAGCGGGAGGGATCGCTGGAACGCCTGGCCCGGGTGAACGAGGTGGTGACTTCGGGCGGAGGTGACGGCGTCGGCGCCCATTCGGTGCTCCACAGTGGCGTGGAGATCTTCCTGCCGCTGAAGGGAGTGATCGACGTGGACCGCGAGCTCGAGCGGCTGCGGGGGGAGATCTCCCGGATCCAGGACCTGCTCACGGGCACCGAGAAGCGGCTGGCCAACGAGCAGTTCGTGGGCCGGGCGCCGGAGGAGGTCGTGGCCAAGGAGAGAGAGAAGGCCCGGGCCCTGGGCGAGCAGGTGGCCAAGCTCCGTGAGAAGCTCGAGGCGCTGGAAGGCGCCGACCGCTGACCCTCGAGCCACCGGTCTTCCGTGCACCCCTCGCCCCGCACCGTTTCCGCCGCCCTCGCCATCGGCCTGTTGGGGCTCGTGGGGGCGTGTGCCCGACAGGGCGCACCGCCCGGGGGGCCCGAGGACCGGCGTCCCCCGGTGGTGGTGTCCACCGAGCCCGACACGTTCGCGGTGATGGCGGGCTTCCGGGGACCCGTGCGTTTCCGCTTCGACGAGCGGATCAGCGAGCGCCCGGGTGCAGGAACGTACGACGACGCCGTGCTGGTGTCCCCACGCACGGGCGACGTCCGGGTGGGCCACGGACGTACGTCGTTGACGGTCGAGATCGACGGCGGGTTCCTTCCCGGGCGGGTCTATCGGGTGACACTGCTGCCCGTGGTGCGCGACCTCTTCAGCAATCAGATGGGAGACCCCTTCGAGCTGGTGTTCAGCACGGGCGGGACACCCGTCGAAAGCGCCGTAGCCGGGCTGGTGTGGGACCGCGTCACCGGGCAGGGAGTGGACGCGCTGGACGTGCGAGCGTTGTCGACGGAGGACTCCACGGTGTACGTGGCCAGGACGGATACGGGTGGCGTGTACGCCTTCCGGTACCTGGGCCCGAGTCGGTACCGGATCATGGCCTTTCAGGACCGCAACCAGAACGGCGAGGCGGACCCGATGGAGCTGCAGGGTGAGCAGCGGATGCGCCTCACGGGACCCGACACCGTGTTCCTCGACATCCCCGTTCTCCAGCCCGACACGACGCCGGCGCAGCTCGTAGCGGCCGAGGCTCTGGATTCGGTGACGGTCCTGCTGGAATTCGACGACTACCTCGACCCTGTGGAGCCCGTGCGCATGAGCGTGGACCTCGCTCGCGAGGACGGCGAGGCGCCCGTCCTCGACGAGCTCTTCCACGAGCACGAATACGTGGATTGGCTCCGGGCCGTGCAGGACTCCTTCACCCGGCTGGATTCCCTGGAGGCCCTCAGAAGGGAGAGGGCGGCAGAGGCCGCGGCGGAGGACACGCTCGCCGGCGCCGACACGGCGCGGGCCGCTCTCGACACCCTGGGCGTGGCCGGGGACACGGCTGCCCGTCGGGCACCAGCGCCCCAGCGGCCTGAGCACCGCTTTCCGCCCACGCTTCCCTCCGGACGGGGAGGGACGGCGACGGGCGCCGTTCCGACGGGTCCGGGGGAGGAGCCGGACACCCCGGACGGCAACCCGCTCCCGTCCCGGAGAGTGGTGGCGCGGCTGCGCGGCCCCCTGGAGGCCAACGTGGCCTACCAGCTCACGGTGCGTGCGGTGGCCAATCTCAACCGGATTCCCATGGGGGGCGGTGAGGCCGCGCTGGTCCTGGAGCCGCCCGTGGACTCGGCCGCGCTGGCGGATTCCCTGGCCCGCGATACGGCGGCGGCGGACACCTCGGGGGTTCCGCCCGACACGGGGAGCTTCGTGCTGCCCCGGCTCCGGCGGGAGGGAGGCGATCCCCGGTGATGGATCCCCGCCGGATGATCCCCTCCATCGATGGGCTCCTGGCGTCCCAGGCGTTCGCCAGGGTAGTGCGAGACCACCCCCGGGGCAGGGTGGTTCACCACCTGAGGACTCTCCAGGAGGAGCTCCGTCGCCGAATCTCCGACGGAGAGGAACCGTCCGAGGTCGCGTCGCAAGCGTGGTGGGCACGAGCCGTGGAGGAACGACTGGCCACCGAGGATCTGCCGTCGCTCCATCCGGTGATCAACGCGACGGGGGTCGTGCTCCACACGAACCTCGGTCGGGCTCCCCTGGCTGCCGAGGCGCTGGAGGCCATGACCCGCGCCGGCCGCGGATATTCGAATCTCGAATACGACCTGCGGGAAGGGCGGCGGGGATCCCGCTACGTGCACTGCGCCGACCTCCTGGCGGAGCTCGCCGAGGCGGAGGCGGGCCTGGTGGTGAACAACGCCGCCGCGGCGCTGATGCTGGCGCTCAACACCGTCGCCCGGGGGCGGGGCGTCGTCGTGTCCCGAGGCGAGCTGGTGGAGATCGGTGGGGGGTTTCGGATCCCGGAGATCCTGGAGCGGTCGGGAGCGAGGCTGGTCGAGGTGGGAAGCACGAACCGGACGCGGACGTCCGACTACGCCGAGGTCGCCCTGGAGCAGGACGTAGCGGCGTTCCTCAAGGTGCATCGGTCCAATTTCCGGATGACGGGGTTCACCGAGGACGCTCCGCTGGAGGCCCTCGCCGAGCTGGGTCGGACCCACGGGCTTCCGCTGCTCTTCGACCTCGGATCGGGGCTGTTCGTCGATCCTGCGACGTTGGGGTTGCCTCCCGAACCCAGGCCCCTCGACGCCCTGGCCCAGGGCGCGGATCTGGTGGTCGTGTCGGGGGACAAGCTCTTCGGCGGTCCCCAGGCGGGGATCGCGGTGGGGAGAAAGACGCTGATCGAGGCCATGCGGGCCAACCCCCTCTGCCGGGCGCTGCGGGTGGACAAAGCCACTCTGGCGGGGCTGGAGGCGACGGCCAGGCTCTACCGCGATCCCGTGCGCGCCCTGGAGCGGATCCCCACCCTGCGCATGGGCTCCTGGGGCGTGGTCCTCAGCGCCTCGGGAGGGCCGCACCGCCTGGCGGCGGCGCTGCGGATGGGAGACCCCCCCGTGGTGGCTCGCATCGAGGACGACCGGCTCGTCCTGGATGTCCGGACCGTGGATCCCGCCGAGCTCGAAACCCTCGTGGACCGCATCCTCGACGCTACCGCCACGGAGGACGAGTGAGCCCGGATCGGCGACCCGCCGTCTTCTTCGACCGGGACGGAACGCTCATTCAAGAACGGGAGTATCTGGCGGACCCTGGGGACGTGGCTCTGGTGCCCGGCGTGGCGGCCGCCCTGCGCGCCCTCCGGGAGTCGGGCTACGTCCTGGTGGTGGTCACCAACCAGTCCGGCATCGCCAGAGGGCTCTACACCGAAGAGGACTACCGTCGGGTGGCCCACCGCCTGGATGAGCTTCTCGAGGACGCCGGGGCGTCCGTGGATGCCACCTACTACTGCGTCCATCATCCGGACTTCACCGGTCCGTGCGCCTGCAGGAAGCCGGGCACGGGCATGCACCGACAGGCGGAGCGGGACCTGGGGCTCGATCTCGCGGGTTCGTGGTATGTGGGGGACAAGATCACCGATCTCCTGCCGGCGAAGGAGCTCGGAGGGAGGGCCATCCTCGTCCGGACCGGGTACGGGCGGGAGGAGGAGGGTAGGGTACCCGACGGCGTCGCGGTGCGGGACGCCCTGGGCGACGCGGCCGAGACCATCCTCGAGGCTGGACCGAGGGGTACGGACTCCGCAGGCGGCGTTGACCCCCCCTGATGCCCCGGGTAGCTTTTTCAATTCTGGAGGGCTCCGGGCCCGAAACCTCCCGGGGACCGGCGGGTATTTCGAGGCGTCACGGCCTTGAAACAGTGTCCATCACGCATTCGCACCAGCGGGAGGGCGTGGAATCCAATGGTAAGCCTGACCCAAACGGCGGCCGACAAGGTCCAGGACTTCATCTCCGAGCACGGGGTTGAGGGAGATGCGGGCCTGCGGGTCGCCGTTCTGCCCGGGGGATGCTCCGGCTTCCAGTACGGCCTGAACATCGAGGACGGCCCGGAGTCCGACGACGAGGTTCTGGACGTCTCCGGGGTCAAGATCTTCATCGATCCCTTCAGCGCACAGTATCTCGACGGCGTCGAGATCGATTTCGTGACCAGCTTCATGGGACAGGGGTTCACGTTCCGGAACCCCAACGCCAGCGGCGGTTGCGGGTGCGGGAGCTCGTTCACGGTTTGATCTCGCCGGCCCGCGCCGAAGAAGGCGCGCTCCCCACCGTACTCGACTACGCGGCGCTGCCCGCCGAGGCGCTCCGCGACCGTATCGTCCGCCAGAAAGCGCGGCTGAACGCCGTCATCCTGGGGCACAACTACCAGCGGGTGGAGATCCAGGAGGTCAGCGACTACCTGGGCGATTCCCTGGGGCTCTCCCAGGAGGCGGCTGACACCGATGCCGAGGTCATCGTGTTCTGCGGCGTCCACTTCATGGCGGAGACGGCGAAGATCCTGTCCCCCACGAAGACCGTTCTCATGCCCGACCTCCGGGCGGGCTGTCCCATGGCGGATTTTGTCACGGGACCGGCGCTCCGGCGCCTGAAGGCGGAGCACCCCACCGCCGCCGTGGTCGCCTACGTGAACTCCACGGCCGAGGTCAAGGCAGAGTCCGACATCTGTTGCACGTCGTCCAACGCGGTGAAGGTGGTCCAGTCCATCCCGGCGGATCAGCCCATCATCTTCGTCCCGGACCGGAACCTCGCCCGCTACGTGGAAGAGCGGACCGGGCGGGACAACCTCCTGGCCTGGGAAGGCTATTGCTACGTGCACGACGACATGGTCCTCGAGGAGCTGGATCGCGCCCGCCAGGCCCACCCCAACGCCCTGGTCGTGGTCCATCCCGAGGCTCGCCAGGACCTTCTCGACGAGGCCGACGTCATCACGTCCACGTCGGGCATGGTGGACCTCGCGGAGAAGCACGACGCGGTGATCTTCGGTACGGAGCGCGGGCTCGTGGACCGCATGCGTCAGCGCTTTCCCGGCAAGACCTTCGTGCCCCTGTCCGGGGCCGCGGTGTGCGGGAACATGAAGCTCAACACGCTCTCCAAGCTCGCCTGGTGCCTGGACCACCGGAAGCACGAGGTGGTCCTGGACGAGGATGTCCGACGCAGGGCCGAGGCCGCCCTTCGACGGATGCTGGACCTGTCCGGCGGTTGGACGGCGCCCTCCGACCAGGAGGAGGCCCTGGAGCTCGCCGGGATCCGGCCCCGCAACTGCGGCTGCGCCTGACGTGATGCGCGTCCGCACCTTTTCCGGGGGCGGCTTCGCGGAGAACGGATACCTGGTGGCCTGCGAGGAGGGCGGGACCGCCGTGGCCGTGGATCCGGGTGCATCGGCCGAGGGGATGGCCGAGGCGATCCGCGCCGAAGGCCTCGACCTCCGGGCCGTGCTCCTGACCCATGCCCACCTCGATCACGTGGAAGGCGTGCACGTCCTCAGGGCCCTCGACGCCAGCGTGCCCATCTGGCTCCATCCCGCAGACCTCCCCATGTACCGGGCGCTGCCGCAGCAGGCTACCGCCTTCGGGCTCACCCTGCCGCCGCAGCCCGATCCCGATCACGAATTCGAGCACGGGCCGCGGTTCACCTTCGGCTCCTGCGCATTCGAGATCCGGTTCGCGCCGGGGCACGCACCGGGCCATGTGATCCTGGTCTCGGAGGATGACGGGATCGCTCTGGTGGGCGACGTCGTGTTCCAGGGCTCCATCGGACGGACCGACCTTCCCGGGGGCGATTTCTACGCCCTCATGCGATCCATCCGCGAGCAGGTACTGACCCTCCCCGACGCCACGGTGCTCTACCCTGGCCATGGGCCGTCGACGACGGTCGGTGCCGAGCGGATGGGCAATCCCTTCCTGATTCCCCACTACGGAGGGGAGTTGGCGTGACCTCGCGAGAGCCCCTGGGGGCGGCGGTGTTCGCCTCCGGGGGAGGATCGAACCTTCAGGCTCTGATCGATCACCAGGCGCCGGGCTGCCCGTGGAGCATCCGGATCGTCGTGACCGATCGCGAAGGCGCCGGGGCGCTCGAGCGGGCCGGACGAGCGGGCATCCCCACGCGGGTGATCCCGACGAAGGGGCGTGATCCGGGGGATCTCGCCACGGAAACGTTGGTCGCCCTGAACCGGCACGACGTGGGCGTGGTCTTCCTGGCGGGGTACCTCAAGCTCGTGCCCGGCCCGGTGGTGTCGACCTACCGACGCAGGATCCTGAATATCCACCCGGCCCTGCTGCCCTCGTTCGGGGGCAAGGGCATGTACGGGATGCACGTCCACCGGGCTGTGCTGGAGTCGGGGACCCGTCTCAGCGGTCCTACGGTCCACTTCGTGGACGAGGAATACGACCGGGGCACGATCCTCGCCCAGTGGCCCGTGCCCGTGTTGCCGGACGACACCCCCGAGAGCCTGGCTGCCCGGATCCTCCGGGTGGAGCACCTGCTGTACCCACGAGCGGCCGCGCACCTGTGTCGGGCCTTGCAGGAGGGTCGGGAGCCCGGCCCTCTGGCGTTGCCCGGCGAGGCCTACACCCTCGTGGACGACCTGGAAGGTTCCGCGATCACGGCGGGAATCCGATTATCATCCACCACTTGATATAGATGAGGGTAAGTCGATGAAGCGGGCGCTCTTGAGCGTATCCGACAAGACCGGAATCGTCGGGCTGGCAACCGGTCTGGTCGACCGGGGATGGGAGCTGCTTTCCACTGGTGGGACGGCTCGGGCCCTTCGGGAGGCGGGCCTGGAGGTGCGCGACGTCGCCGAGGTCACGGGCCATCCGGAGATGATGGAAGGACGGGTGAAGACCCTGCACCCCGCCGTACACGCGGGTCTGCTGGCCCGTCGGGACAGGGAAGACGATCTGGCTGCGCTGGAGGAGCGGGGCTACGCCCCCATCGACCTCGTGGCGGTGAACCTGTACCCCTTCCGCGAGACCGTCGCGCGGGGCGGTGTGGCGGTGAGGGACGCCATGGAGAAGGTGGATATCGGTGGGCCCACGATGATTCGTGCCGCGGCCAAGAACCACGGGGGAGTCTGGGTGGTGGTGGACCCCGCCGATTACGAAGCCGTCCTGGCCGCGCTGGACGGACCGGCTGATGGGGACGGGACCTTCCGGCGGTCGTTGGCCGCGAAGGTCTTCCGGCACGTCAGCGCCTACGACGCCGCCGTGGCGGGCTATCTGGAGTACGGGCAGAGCGAGGAGCTGCTCCCCGCGGATCTTTCCGTGGGGCTCACCCGGGTCCAGACCCTTCGCTACGGAGAGAACCCTGACCAGGAGGCGGCCTTCTACGGCTTCGGCACGTCCCAGGGATTGTCCGCGCTGGAACAGCATCATGGGAAGGAGCTCAGCTACAACAACATCCTCGATCTCGACGGGGCGCTGCTCTGCCTGTCGCCGTTTGCCTTCTCTCCGAGGCCCGCGGTGTGCATCGTCAAGCACACGACCCCGGCGGGTCTGGCTGTGGCCGATACCCTGGTCGAGGCGTACGGGAAGGCCCTCGCCTGCGACCCGGTGAGCGCCTTCGGCTCGGTGATCTCCGTGAACCGCCCGGTGGACCGGGACACCGCGGAGCGCATGTCCAAGCTCTTCATCGAGTGCATCGTGGCCCCGTCGTTCACACCGGAGGCCCTGGAGATCCTCACCGCGAAGAAGAACATCCGCCTGATGAGCTATCCGGACGTGACGACGCCCCTTCCCTTCGAGCCCGACGCCGGCTGGTGGATGGAGGCGCCGGAGGCTGTCCAGGGCGCGGCGCGGTTCATCGCGGCCCACGGGCGGTATCCGAGCCCCAGGGCTCTGCGCAGCGTCTACGGCGGGATGTTGGCCCAGACGCCGCCCGCCCCCCCGTTCTACGGGGTGGAGGACGGATCCTGGAAGGTGGTCACCCGGCGGGCGCCGACGGAGACGGAGATGGACGACCTGCGATTCGCCTGGGCAGCCGTGTTCGGAGTGAAGTCCAACGCCATCCTCCTGGCGGGAGGCGGGGCCACGCTGGGGATCGGCGCGGGCCAGATGAGCCGCGTGGACTCTTCGCGGATTGCCGTACGGAAGGCCGACGACGCGAACATCGATCTCGTCGGGTCCGTGCTGGCGTCGGATGCGTTCTTCCCGTTCCGGGACGGCGTGGACGCCGCTGCCGACGCCGGCGTGAAGGCCATCATCCAGCCCGGTGGATCGATCCGGGACCAGGAGGTCATCGACGCGGCGGACGAGCGCGGGATCGCCATGGTGTTCACGGGGAGGAGGCTGTTCCGGCACTAGCGGATCCCGGTCCCCGGCCCACGCGGCGATCTACGGGCCGGTCTCGTCCAGCAGACGGGACACAGCCGCGTTCATGGCCGGAGGAGCGAAGTAGCCGACCACCCGGTGGCGGACGGTCCCGGAGCGATCGATGATGAAGGTGGTGGGGATGCCGGGGATTCCCCCGAAGGCGCGTCGGTGCGCCTGGTTGGCCCGTCCCACGGGATACGTGATCTGCCGCTCCTCGAGGAAGGCTCGGATCCCTGCTTCGCGCCCGGCGTCCGTGGAGAGCCCGAGGACCACGACGCCGTCCCCGGCCCTGCGCTCGTGGAGCTTCTGCAGCGAAGGCATCTCGAGCTTGCAGGGTCCGCACCAGGTCGCCCAGAAATTCAGGACGACGACCTGGCCGGCCAGATCGCCGGAGCGGATCGTATCTCCGCCCAGGGAGACGAAGGCGTAGGCGGGGGCCGGCTCCGGCGCGAACGAGATGCCCGTCAGGGCCCCGAGCTGGGGGCCCAGGCGGATGGCCACGAAGACCAGGAGCGCCGCCGTGACGGCCCACTCCACGACCTTGAGAGCCCGCCTCCAGAGGGGCACGGGGCCCTGAACTTCGGCTTCGTCGGGATCCTTGGAGCTCATGGTGAAGGTTCAACCCCGACCCGGGATGGGGGATCCGGCGGGACGACCGGCGGAGCGCCCTGGGGGCTTGCCGAGCACGTTGAAGCCCCGGTGGCCGGGTTGAGAGGCGCGCAGCCTGCCGACATCTTTTCGGGGGAGGGGGTGAGGGAGTGGTGGGGCCCAGCAGTCCTTCCGGAGTCGCTGTAGCATGAGGCACGACCGCGAGACGACCGAGGATGCGCGCGAGCGCACCGGAGGTCCATGCACCGGTCGTCCGAGTAGGTAGGAGGAACACCCTGGGAGGGGTGGCAGAGTGGTTTAATGCACCGGTCTTGAAAACCGGCGTCCTTCGGGACTCGTGGGTTCGAATCCCACCCCCTCCGGTGTCGTTGTAGGACGAGCACCGGCAGCCTTCTTCGAGCGGTCTGAGATCCGAGTCAGCTTGGCGATTCGGAGAACGCCCGCAGGCTCGTGAGCCGGTCGCACGAATCGGCACAATCCTGTTGCGTTGATGCGACTCTTGCCCTTTGGTGAATACGGTGCGTATCGTGCGGCACCTTCCCGAAGGTCGGTAGTCCGGCGCCGATCTTGTCGCCCCCCTCCCACGCTGGACGCGAACGGCGCCTCCGACGCTATCCGGTGCGTCCCGAACGTGGGACCGTGCCGAGACCATACCTGCCCGTGGCCTCATCTTCCACGAGGACGCATCGGGGTCTACCCACCCTGGCGTAGGAGGTCACTATGCGTATGACACACCTTTCGCGGGCCGCGTTCGTTGGCTTGGTCCTTGCCGTTGCGGGCTGCGGCGAAGACCCGCTGGCCGCTCCAGGCGATGCGATGGTCAATCCGCGGCTCGAGCCCGCGGTGACCGCAAACGCCACCGTCTTCCGCCCGTTCGAAGACTTCCTCAACACGCAGGGCACATTCTGCTGGCCGGACAACGGGGGCTGCTTGCTCTTCGAACCACCGGCTCCGAACGTCATCGCCTGGGCGGAAGTCGAGAATTGGCATCTCGGCTGGGCTGATTATGCAGGCCTGCAGAATGCGTGGATCGAGGAGGCGTCCGGCGGAGCAAAGTCCTTGGGTACCGTCGTCACCGGCACGATCAAAGAGAAGGCCTTGGATGACGGCAGGGCACTCATCAAGTTGAACCTAAGGGCCAAGAACGCGCTCTTCTGGGTCAATCAGTTCCAGTTTGTTTTTGACGCATGGGACCCGATGTACTTTGGCGCTCGCCCCCAGGACGTCCTCGCCGGCGCCGAGCCGGCGTTGGGCAATGTCAACATGATGGTCGAGTTCATCAACACGGCACCGGGCGCGCCGATCC
>JARRLD010000108.1:0-18498 GCA_037387345.1 Gemmatimonadota bacterium | reverse complement strand
GCGTTCCACTACAACAGCGGCGACACGAACCTGCTGGGGGAGATCGTACGCCGGGAATCCGGGGCGGAGACCCTCGTGGCCTTCGCCCACGAGGTCCTCTTCGGACCGCTGCAGATCGAGAGCTACACCTGGAATCGCTTCCCCCTGGCCCCCGAGGTGACCTTTTCGTCGGGCGGCGCTTATCTCAGGCCACGGGACCTGGCCAAGCTCGGAGCTCTCTATCTGAACGGCGGCGTGTGGAACGGCCAACGGGTCGTTCCGGAGGCCTGGGCGGAGGCGTCCGTCATCGAATCGATGCACTTCCAGGGAAGCTACGGCAGCGTGACCGGCTACGGCTTCAACTGGTGGCTGGGCCGGTCGGCATTCAGGGACACCGCCGTGGAGTACTTCCGGGCCAGCGGATGGGGTGGCCAGGAGGTCTTCGCGTTTCCGGAGCTGGCCCTGGTCGTGGTCTTCACGGCGGGAGGCTACTACGACGACCCGGCCCTCGACGTCGACGACCTCATCGAGGACTTCATCCTCCAGGCGGTCCGGGACTAGAGATCCACCACGCTCCCCTTGAAATCACAGGGGAGTCGGTCGTACCTTCCCCTAGGTATCACAGGGAAGGGCGCGGCCGGAACGCAGCTCCCGTCGCGGGAACGAACCGCCAACGAGGCACCGATATGACCGACGTGGCGCTGGGCCTGCTCAGGGGTACCCTGGATCTCCTCATTCTCAAGGCCCTCAGCACCGGCGAGAAGCACGGATACGCGGTCTCCGAGTGGATCGATGCGGTGACCGACGGCAGCCTCCTGGTGGAGGAGGGGACCCTCTATCCCGCGCTTCACCGCCTCGCCCGCCGAGGCCTGGTGGCGGCCCAATGGGGTGTCTCGGAGAACAACCGCCGGGCGAAGTACTACGTGCTCACCCGAGCGGGCCGGGAGCACCTGGCGGATCGCGCCGCCAGGTGGGAGGCCTACTCGGCGGCCGTCGCGAAGGTGCTGGCCGAGGAGGGAACGGCTTGAGCGGGCCCCGCAAACGCCGCTTCCGGCTGCCGCCGGATCCGGAACGCCTCCGTCAGGAGGTGGATGAGGAAGTGCGCTTCCACCTGGAGAAGAAGGTGGAGCGGCTCAGAGACGAAGGGCTCACCGAGGAGGAGGCGTGGGCCGAGGCCCGACGCCGTTTCGGCAGCGTGGACAGGGTGAAGTCGCAATTGACGAGGGAGGGGACGATGGGCATGAGGAGGCTCGCGGTATGGGATGGGATGCGTCAGGACATGCGCTACGCCCTCAGGCAGGTGTTCAGGAACCCCATGTTCAGCGCCATCACCGTCCTGACGCTGGCCCTGGGGATCGGAGCCACGACGGCCATCTTCTCGGTGGTGGACGGGATCCTCTTCCGGCCCCTTCCGTTCCCGGAGCCCCACGAGCTCACCGCGGTATGGGCGGACTGGAGCCGCAGGGGTGGCCCGTCGGACGAGTGGATGAACTTCCCGAACTACTTCGACCTGAAGGACCGTTCCCGGACCCTGGAGGCCGTCGCGGCCTGGGACGGTGGGCCCGTCACCCTCACGGACCGAGGGGAGCCCGAGCAGATCGTGGCGGGGTTCGTCAGCCACGACATGCTCTCGGACGTGCTGGGGATCTCGCCGGCCATGGGACGCGGTTTCACTGCCGCGGACGACGAGCCCGGGGCGCCGGGCACGGTCCTCCTGACTGACGGCTTCTGGCGCCGTGCCCTGGGCGGGGAGCCGTCCCTGAGCGGCACCACCCTCACGCTGGACGGCGAGATCTACACCGTCATCGGGATTCTCCCGCCGGAGTTCGAGGCGCCGTTCATGCCCAACGCCGACGTGTGGGTCCCCCTGCGGCAGAGCAGGACCGACAACTTCTGCGGACGTGGCGGGGCGTGCCTGCACGTGGTGGCCCGGCGGGCCGACAGCGCTTCCCTGGAGGAGGCTCGGGCGGAAGCCACGGAGATCGCTCGCCAGCTCGAGGTCGAGTATCCCGAGGCGAACACCAACACGGGCCTGACGCTCCTTCCCCTGCTCCAGGACATGGTGAAGGACGCGCGTGCCGCGCTCCTGGTGCTCCTGGGAGGGGTGGGGGTGGTCCTCCTCATCGCGTGCGTGAACGTGGCCAACCTGCTCCTGGCGCGCTCCACGGTGCGTAGCTCCGAGCTGGCGGTGCGATCTGCGCTGGGCGCCGGCCGCCGCCGCCTCACTTCGCAGCTTCTGACCGAGAGTGCGCTCCTGGCCGCGCTGGGCGGCTTGGCAGGGCTGGCGCTGGCGTATCTGGGCACCGACGTCCTCGTCGCCACGGCCCCGGCGGGCACGCCACGCATCGAAGGCGTGGGCGTGGACGGACGGGTCCTCGCCTTCGTCGCCGCGGCTACCCTGCTCTCCGGCCTGCTCTTCGGTGTGATCCCCTCCCTTCGGAGCGCCGCGGGCGATCTCCACGGGAATCTGCGTGAAGGCGGCAGAGGTGGCTCACGGGGTCTGGCGGGGATGCGGGCGCGTGGGGCGCTCGTCTCGGGCCAGGTGGCCCTGGCGCTCATGCTCCTCGTCGGTGCCGGGCTGCTCCTGCGCAGCTTCCAGAACCTCCGCGCCGAAGACCTCGGCTTCGAGCCCGAGAACGTCCTCACTTTGCAGGTGGGCCTGCCCGGGACCCGATACCCTGACGCCGACGCCCGGAGAAGCTTCGTGGCGAGCCTCGAGGAGCGCCTCGGGGCTCTGCCGGGGGTGGACGCGGTGGGCTCCACGTCATGGCTCCCGCTCACAGGATTCGGAAGTGACGTGACGTTCAATATCGAGGGGCGCCCGGTGGCACCTCCGGGTCAGGAGCAGGCGGTCTGGTTCCGGCGCGTCACGCCGGGCTATCCCGACGCCATGGGCATGCGGCTCGTGGCGGGGCGGTGGCTCACGGCGTCCGACGATGAGAACGCTCCGCGGGTGGTGGTCATCAACGACGGTCTGGCTCGCCGTCACTTCCCGGGCGAGAACCCCGTCGGGCAACGTCTCAACCTCGGCGATCCCGAAAATCCGCGCTGGTGGGAGATCGTGGGCATCGCCACGGAAGTGCGCTACTTCGGGATCCGAGGCGACAGTCGTGACGCCCTGTATCTCCCGTTCCACCAGGCACCGACCTCCACGGTATTCGTGGTGCTCCGCTCCGGCCGGGAGGCAGCAGCGTTGGCCTCGGAGACCAGGACGATCGTCGCGGAGATGGACCCCTCCCTCGCGGTAGCCTCGGTCAGGCCCTTGGAAACCGTCGTGGCAGACGCCCTGGGACCCGAGCGGTTCGTCACGCTCCTCCTGGGCCTGTTCGCGGCGGTCGCATTGGTTCTGGCCGTGGTGGGCCTGTACGGCGTCGTCTCGTACGGCGTGAGTCAGCGGATGAGGGAGATGGGCGTTCGGCTCGCCCTGGGCGCGGAGAGCGGGCGGATCCGGGGACTCATCCTGGGACAGAGCCTCATCCTCGTCGGAGTCGGGCTGGCGCTGGGCGTCGGGGGAGGGCTCGCCGCCACCCGTCTCATGGAGCGGCTCCTGTTCGGCGTCAGCGCCACGGATCCGTGGACGTTCGGGGTGGTGGCCGCCGTCCTGACGGCCGTGGCCCTGGTGGCGACTGCCGTCCCCGCGCGGCGGGCGGCACGGGTGGATCCCATCGTGGTGCTGCGATCGGAGTAGGTGGAGGAGCTGTCGCTGCCTACCCCGACGACCGGGAGGGCATCGGATCCACGTGCCGCTCGTCTCCAAGGTCCTCGTCCGGCTTCCTGGCGCCCGCAGGACCTCGGTGACGATCCACCCATGCGGCCCAGGGCACGAACAGCCACAGCGTGAGGCCACCGTACGCCAGGGCGTCAACCGACGGCGGGGGCGCGGCGAAGGACGACAGGAAGAACGACACGAGCACCAGAATCATCACCCGAAGTCCCCAGCGACCTGCTGCATCGCGGGGCTGCGTGCTCCGGGTGTACACCACCACGCCCGCGGCCAGGACCGCGAGCTCGAGCACGACCGTGACTGCCACCGATTGCCACAGACCCCCGCCCACGAGCACGTCCGATCCCGGCCAGAGAGGCAGGTCCGGCCGGTGGACCACAGCGTCCAACAGCCAGTGACTCACCACCAGCCCCGCGATCACCACTGCAGCCCGGATTCGCCTCTTGATCAGCCAGTAGCCCCCGCCAACCAGCGCTCCCCATGCCAGGACGGTGACGAGGCTGTGGGAGATCGGATAGTCGACGAAGTCGAGTGCGCTGGCGGGCATGAGGCCCGGCACGATGCGCACATGTTCCAGCCCCGTGACCAGAAGAAGCGGCCAAAGCAGATCGGCCCACTGGGCCGCCAGCACCGAGGAGCCCAGGGAAGTCTCGGGAGCCACCCGCTTGGCAGCGAGGGCGAGGCCGTAGTGTCCAAGGAACATGATCCGACTCCGTCGTAGCGGTTGGCCTGCTCCTTCCGGACCGTCTCGGCTCAACCGGAGGATCGGCCGATGGCTCGGCCGCGACCCTCTCCATCTACGTGGCTTCCCTTTTCCGTGCAACGTGGATTCCACGGCTCTTCGGCCGGCGCCGCGGGAGTCTGGCCCCGCGCCCGCGGACGCCCCAAACTCTCCTCCTGAAGGTCACGAATCCTCCCGGCCAGCCCACCGGGTCATTCAGGAGGTGGATTCTCGTGCGCACCGCGTCGATTCGAATCGCTCTCGCCCTCGCCCTCCTCGCCGCGACGACATCCCTCGCGGTGGCCCAGTCCCCGGAGCTCTACGCCGACATGCACTGGCGTTCCATCGGCCCGACCCGGGCCGGACGCACCCGCGCGCTGGATGGGGTCCCGAGCCAGCCCAACGTCTTCTACATCGGGTTCGACAACGGGGGCGTCTGGCGCTCCACCGACTACGGCTCCAACTGGGAGCCCATCTTCGACGACCAGCCCACGGGATCCATCGGCGCCATCGCGGTGGCGCCGTCCGACCCCGACATCATCTACGTGGCGAGCGGTGGCGGGATCATCCGCCCGGACCTGTCCACGGGCGACGGCATGTACAAGTCCACCGACGCCGGCGCCACCTGGACGCACCTGGGACTCCGCGACAGCCAGATGATCGCCGACGTCGTGGTGGACCCCACCAACCCCGACCGCCTCTTCGTCGCGGTGCTGGGCCACCCGTACGGACCCAACGAGGAGCGTGGGATCTTCCGGTCCCTGGACGGGGGTCGGACGTTCGAGAAGGTCCTCTACTCGGACGAGTACACCAGCGGGAACGACCTGGTCCTGGACCCCTCCGACCCCGACATCGTGTACGCCACGCTCTGGCAGCAGCAGCAGAGCTTCCGGGAGAGCGGCGCGTTCGGCGGCACGGGCGGCGGCGTGTACAAGTCCACGGACGGCGGCACTACGTGGCGAGAGATCACCGACGGGCTTCCCGCGGTCATCGAGGCCAACCTCGCCCTCGCCCCCAGCGACCCCCGCGTGCTGTACGCCGTGGTGGCCGGCACCCGCAGGGGCGAGCCGACCACCAGCACCACCGGGGTCGTGGGCCTCTATAGGTCGGCCGACGGAGGGGAGCACTGGACGCCGGTGGACGTGCCACCGGGACCCCTGGAGGCACCCACCTCCCACGTGGACACCCGACCCCTCGCCCGCATCGGCGGAGGCGACCTGCCCACCGTCACCGTCGATCCCACCGACTCCAACACGCTCTACAGCGCCACCGTGGTCATGTGGCGGAGCGAGGACGGCGGCGAGCACTGGTCGGCAGTGCGGGGCGCCTACGGCGGTGACGACTACCAGAAGATCTGGATCAACCCCAACGACCCGAAGATCATCCTGGCGGTCTCGGACCAGGGTGCCGTCATCTCGGCCAACCGGGGTGAGTCGTGGAGCAACTGGTACACCCAGCCCACCGGGGCCATGTATCATGTCACCGCGGACAACGATTTCCCGTACCGCCTCTGTGGTGGGCAACAGGACTCGGGCTCGGCGTGCGTGAAGAGCCGCTCCGACGATGGCATGATCACGTTTCACGACTGGCACCCGGTGAACATCCAGGAGTACGGCATCGCGGCGCCTGACCCGCGGGATCCCGACATGGTCTACGGCAGCGCCCGCAGCGACGTCTCGCTGTACAACCGCAGGACCGGGCAGACCACGAACGTGGGCCCCGACATGGGACCCCGCGGGGGCCCGTACAACCGGAACGTGCGCACCATGCCCATCCTGTGGTCGCCCGTGGATCCGGACCTGCTCTTCTATACGTCCAACGTGGTCTGGCAGACCCACGATCGCGGTATGACGTGGACCCGTATCAGCCCCGACCTGGCCCGGGAGACCTGGAACGTGCCCACCTCGGCGGGCAAGTACGCACCGGGCGTCGAGCCGAGCCCTCAGGGGACCATCACCGCCCTGTCCGCCTCGCCCCTGGACGTGGGCCTGCTCTGGGCCGGGACCGATGACGGCAACATCCAGGTCACCTGGGACGGCGGGGCGGCCTGGAGCAACGTGACGCCACCGGCCATCGAGCCCTGGACGCGGATCTTCAACATCGAGGCGGGCCACTTCGACCGGGGCACGGCATACGCGGCGGCCAACACCATGCGGATCGACGACATGAATCCGCACTTCTGGCGCACCCACGACGGCGGGACGACGTGGACGGAGATCAACAGCGGGATCGCTCCCGGTGCGGTGGCCAACTCCATCCGGGAGGACCCCCGCACGCCGGGCCTCCTGTACGCCGCCACGGAGACGCAGGTGTGGGTCTCGTTCGACGACGGCGACCACTGGCACTCGCTGCGCCTCGACATGCCCGCGGTCTCGGTCCGGGACATCCAGGTGAAGGACGACAGCACGTGCCTGTGCTCCGACCTGGTGGCCGGGACGCACGGACGGGGCTTCTGGATCCTGGACAACGTGACACCCCTGCGGCAGATGGCGGACGCCCAGGCAGCCGCCTCGGCGTACCTCTTCGAGCCCGCCCCCGCGGTGCGGGTGCGCTTCGGCATGAACGATCCCACGGAATGGACCCCGGAGCTCCCCCACGGCGAGAGCGCACCACCCGGCGGAATCATCGACTACTGGCTCGCCACCGACGCATCGGGTCCTCTCATGCTGGACATCCTGGACGGAGGTGGGACCGTGATCCGCTCCTACTCGAGCGACGACCCCGTGCTGGAGCCCGACCCCGCCCTGGACCCGGAAGGGTACGACGCCATCTGCAGGGAGGACCCCACGGCGCCCAACTGCCGGGTGCCCCTGTACTGGCCGGCGCCCCAGATGGTGCTGAGCACGGAGCGGGGAATGCACCGGTTCTCCTGGGACCTCCACTACGAGCCCATCGGTGACGAGCCCCGGGCGGGCGGAGGCGCCACCGGGGCCGTGCCCGGCCATACCTATCCCAACGTCCAAGCGCCGTGGGCGCCCCCGGGCTCCTACACCGTTCGGCTCACCGTGGACGGCCGCGCCTACACCCAACCCCTCACCCTCCACCTGGACCCCCGGGTGACGACCCCCGCAGCGGACCTGGAGCGGGTGGCCACCCTGTCCCGGGCGATGTGGGAGGGGGCGACGGCAGTCCACGCGCAGTATGAGCGCGCCCGGGCGTTGGCTGCGGCGTTGGACGAAGCCGGAGGTGAGGACGCCCAGGCCTTCAAGGCGCGGGTGGAGGAATTCGCGCCCGAGCCCCGGACCGGCGGGTTCTCGTTCTTCCGCCGCGGGCCGGTGGGGCCGCCCAACCTGAGCAACACCAGCGACGCTCTCATGCGGGCGGCCATGGCCATGCAGGACGCGGAGGTCGCACCCACGGCTCGCCAGATCGCCGCGTGCGATGAGGCCCGCGCCCAGTCGGCGGACGTGCTGGCCCGGTGGCGAGAGCTGTCCATGTCGGGCCTGGAGGGTCTCAATGCGAAGCGGGCGGCGGCCGGGCTGTCGCCGGTCCGAATCCGGTAGATATCGAGCGTCATGAGGGCGCCGGCTCCCGGCCGGCGACCTCGTGACGAATCGCGAAGAGCCGCCTCCCGACGGCCGAGCGTCGGCTGCTACATGCCCGGCGCCGTCCAGGCGTTGTCGCTCGGGTCGCGGTCGGGGAAGCGGCCGTGCGGATCCAGAACCACCGACTCGACAGCGTCCAGGGGGAAGGGAAGCTCCACCTCGAACGTCCTGCTCCCTCCGAACCAGACGTCGACCGGGTATCGGACCATGACGGATCCGTCGCTGCCCATCATCGCGTTGGGCACCCCTTCGACAGAGGGCGCTTCATTCCGGAAGGCGATACGCAGGACCACCGGTGACGGCATCTGCCCCTCCTGTCGGACGGTGACCTTCGTCCCCGCACCGGATCTGGCGACGCTCGCGATGGAGCCGTCCACCGACTCGGTGGTGAAGAGCCAGGAGTACCAGAACCAGCCGAGGTCGCGCCCGAGGGCGTCGTTCATGAAGAACATGTAGTCCCACGGTGAGGGGTGCTTGAAGCGCCACGTGTGCGCGTACCCGCTCATCGCGCGCCACACTTCCTCGTCGCCCACGACGCCCCCGAGCATCGAGAGCATGAGGGGCGCCTTGGAGTAGGCCTGGAAGCCGTACATCGGCCCGCCGTAGTTCGCGTTCCACATGAGAGGGGCCTCGCGCTCGTCGCCACTGATGCGCCCGTACGATTGGCCGAGTCCGTCGATCTGTGGCTCCTCCCCCAGCCGGTGCGCCCGCGACAGCATGTTCATGTACTGGTTGAATCCCTCATCCATGAAGCCGTACCACGTCTCATTGGTCCCCACCATCATGGGCCACCACTCGTGCCCGATCTCGTGATCCTCGGCTCCGAGCGCAGACATGACGAGCATGGGATACTCCATGCCCGTGTCAGGGCCGTCGACCATGGTGAGCTGCGGGAAGGCGTACGGCATCCACAGGTCCGAGTAGAACTGCAGCGCGTGCCTCCCGCGTGCGTCGGCTCCCTCGAAGCCAGATGAGTCGCCGGGCAGATACATCCAGTGGAACGGGATCCGCTCGCCGCCCGGGATGGCGACGCCGGTCGCCTGCCAGACATACTGCGCCGACGTCGCCCACGCGAAGTCGTTCACATATTCCGCGACGAAGTGCCACACGAGGCGGTCTCCGCCGGCCGTGGCGGTCCCGGCCCCGAAGTCCTCGGTCCCGACGATGGTACGAGTCTCGTCGGATGCCGCCACGCCGGAGAGCCGCTCGAGGGTCCTGGCGCTCAGGACTTCGGCGGGGTTCTGAAGCACCCCGCTCGCGCCGACGACCCACCCGGCGGGCACGTCGATCCGCACGTCGAAGCGGCCGAAGTTGTTGTAGAATTCGGAGCTTCCCAGGTAGGGCTCCGTGTCCCACCCACGGAGGTCGTCATACTTGGCGACCTGCGGGTACCACTGCGCGACCTGGAAGAGCGAATCACCCCATGCCCCCATGCGCAGGCCGCGGCCACCCTCGGCGACCGGAACCTCGAAGCTCCAGGTGATATCCAGCGTCGCATTCTCGCCCGCGTGGATCGGGTCCTTCAGGGCGATCTGAGCAGAGGTCGTATTCAGCCCGAACACGTAGCTCTGATCGAGGGGCACAGGCGGCTGGCCACGCCGACGCCTCGGAGGCACCGCGTTCAGGTCGAGGGGCACCCCGTCCAGCGAGATCGCCGACACCGCGGTTCCGGAGGTGATGTCGTTCAGGCCCCTGTTCCGCGCCGCGCTCGGGGAGAAGATGTTCTGGTCGAGCCGGAGCACCACCATGGTCAACGAGTCGGGGCTGTTGTTGTGGATCACCACCGACTCCCGCCCACTCACGGTGCCGTGCCCCGGGTCGAGACGCGCGTCGATGGAGTAGTCGACCTCGAGCTGCCAGTAGTTGGGGCCCGGCGTCCCGGTGGAGTCCCGGGTGCCGGCCTCGAAGGCCCGCCGGATCATGTTCGTGAGCGGGATGTCACGCCGGACCGCCCGCTCGGGAAGGGCGCCCGCAGACTGGGCGTGGAGGCCCGCCGGCAGCACGGCCAGGGCGAAGACCAGTCCGACGACCCGTCTCACAGACGTTGCAGGCTTCATGGTAGCGGCTCCTTCAATGGGGATAGCCAGGGGAACGCGGGGACGCCTCGTTCGACGGCACCACCCGGGTGGCCGGGATCGACGTCTACGGCGGAGCCGGTCAGGTGTGGGAGGTCGCGTGGCAGCGCGGGCGTCCGGCCCAGGCCGCTCCGCCGAAGTGCAGAGGACGGAACGAGGCAGGCAGGGATCGCGACGATCATGCGCGAACGCTCGGGAGGTGGTGAGGCGGTGTCAAGCAGGGGCCGGCGACCGTCGTCCGAGCGTCCTCCGGGTGGAGGACGCTCCGGCCACGGCTGGACGACGGGATCCACTCCAGGATGGGGACGCTCGATTCGCCTCCCGCTGCCAGGAGATGACGGATGTCTTCAGCGATCCTCGCCCCCCTCCCAGCCCGTCTCGACGCCTGCCTCGGGCTCGTGCTCGTCGTCTGCACGATCACCGCGTGCTCTGGCGACGACCCTGCAGGTCCCGAGACATCCACCGAGACGCCGACGCCCGTTCTCACCTCGGTGTCACCGGACATCCTGATCGAGGGTGCTTCTTTCGTCATCCAGGGCTCCAATTTCAGCTCGAGCGCTGGGGACAACGTGGTAATGGTGGACGGAGTCGCCGCCATCGTCACCGCGGCGAGCGCGACCCAGCTCACCGCCACCGTCCCGACCTTCGACTGCCGGCCACAGCGCACGGCGGATGTGCAGGTTCGCCGCAACGGGACGAGCAGCGGGCCTCTGTCCACCTCGGTGCGTCCCTCCACCTTTGTGGACGCCGCTGCGGGTGAGCTGCTGTTGATCGACGATCCGTCGGACTACTGTCTTCAGTTCCCTCCCGCAGGGGCAGGGTCGGGCGAGTACCTGGTGGGGATCGGATCGGCGGCCGAGCGGCCAGAGACCCTGTTCGACGTGACGATCACGGGCGAGGAGGGTGAGACAGCCCCGACCCCGGCCCCGACCGCGCTCGGATCCGGCGGTGCCGGCGGAGAGATAGCCAATCGTGACGGGAGGCCTACTGCGCCGGCCCGCGTCGCACCCACCATCCGTCCCCGGGGTCGGCTCGGTCGGCCCGGTGGGATCGTCTGGAGGAGCCACGCCCGGGCCGAGCATGCTATCCGCCGGCTGGAGCGTGAGTCTCTCCCCCCCCGCAGTCGGCGACGAGATCCAGATCAAGGTGCCCACCTGGGACGCGACCACGCCAGAGGGCGTATGCGCGCCCATCCCGATCACCACGGAGGTTCGCGTTGTCGGCGAGAGGGGGATCTTCGTCACCGACATCGAGAATCCGACCACCGACGCCCTCACGGACGGAGAGATCCAGGCCTTCAGCGACGCATTCGACTCCTTCATCTACGACGCCGACGTCGAGTACTTCGGTCCTCCCTCCGACCTCGATGAGAACGAGCGGATCGTCGTGGTGCTCACCGTGGAGGTGAACAAAGCGGTCGGGGGCCAAATCGGCGGCGCCACGTTCGTGCTCGACCTGCTCGAGCCGTCCGTCTGCTCGGCCAGCGACTACGGTGAGCTTTACTACCATGGAGTGCCCGACCCGGGCAACGTGGCAAGGACCCGCCCTCGGTCCAAGGCGGACGTCACCGACTACTTCCTCCCGGTCATCTCCCACGAGTTTTCCCACATCCTCCAGTATTCGGTGCGGCTGAGACACGGAGTCGAGAGCTCCGCTCCTCTCGCTGTCTGGGAGATGGAGGGCCAGGCAAGCCTGGCCATCGAGATTGTGGGCCATAGGGCGCTCGGTCGAAGTCCCGGGCAGGACTACGACGCCGCAGCGGCTCTGTCCGTGGCCGGGAGGCCCTGGTACGAGGGGCGTTTTCTTTCCCTGGCTGCGTATTACGGGCATGACCTCGACGGAGGGCGGCACGCTGACGCCCCGGAGACCTGTACGCTGCTGTTCGTCGATCCGCTCCAGGATACGGGTTGCGAGCCGAGCCAGGGCTACGGCGCGTCATGGTCCTTCTTCCGATACGTGGCAGATCGGTACGGGGCGGCATGGTCGGGCGGTGAAGCCGGTCTCATGCGGGACTGGATTGATCGCAATCCCACCCTTCAGGGGGCGGCCAACGTCGAGGCGCTCCTCGGGCGACCCTTCGGCGAGCTCTTCGCAGAGTGGGCCGCGATGCACTACCTCGACGCCCGGGTTCCCGACGCCGATCCCGACCTTCTCATGGCGAGCTGGAACCTGGGCGACGTTCTGCCGATGCTCGGCGCCAACACCACTCTCGAGCCCACGACCCGTATGTTTGCCGACTTCGGCGCGTCCCTCCTGGTTCGCGGCGGCAGCACCGCCTACAGCCTCTTCACCGATGCGGCCGCCCGACCTGCCACGGCGATCCGCTTTCGGGACGGCAGCGGCGGGATCCTGGGCGACGACATGCGCCCCGTCCTCTGGGTGGTACGAACGCACTGAGTCCCGGATCCGTTGTCAACCACCGCGGGAGGCGATTCTTGATGCGCGATGCCTCTTGGGCCTATGATGGGCGGACACTGGCCACGGACCCGACCGCCCTTCGGAGCGGTCTCCGTGCGCTCGGGCCGGGAGCAGCTCCCGGCGGGGGTTGCTCGAATGGCGGGATTCCAGCTCACCACCCTGGGACGCACGGAGCTCACCGGGGCCGACGGTGGCTCGATCCTCTCGGTGCTTGCCCAGCCGAAGAGGTTCGCGCTGCTCGTCTACCTGTCCGTAGAGGCGTCCGACGGGTTCGTACGCCGCGACGCGGTCGCAGCCCTCTTCTGGCCGGAGTCGGACCAGGCCGACGCCCGGGCCAATCTCCGGAAATCGATCTACTACCTGCGGCAGGCTCTCGGACAGGCCGTCGTCCGGACCCGCGGCGACGAGGAAGTCGGGATCGACTCATCGCGGCTACACTGCGATACGGTGACCCTCTTCACGGGTGGCGACGTGGATACCCGAGGGGAGTTCCTGGAAGGTTTCCATTTCGCGGGCGCCTCCGTGGAATGGGAAGATTGGCTCACGACGGTGCGGCGTCGCGTGCTGGCCTTCGCCCCCCACGAGGAAACCCGTGACCGCTTCCCCGGAGACGCCACCGTTCCGGAGGTGGGCGCGGCCTCGGACGTGCTGGCGACATCCGACGACTCCATGAAGCGCTCCTTGATCTTCCCCTTGGCGCTCGCAGCGCTCACCATCGCAGGTCTCGGGTGGGCGCTCGTCCAACGGGGGGAGGTTGAGCCCACGCGGTTCGATCTGGTCCGGCTCGGGAGCGGAGCCCAGTTCCCGACGGTCGTGCAGCGACACTATGCCCTACCGTCCGACGGCTCCGGGATCCTCTTCCGCGACAGCGTAGGCCGGAGGCAGGGGACGTGGTGGAAGCCCTTGAACGAGTTGGAGCCGAGGTATGTGGAGGGCCTGGACGAGGTTTTTGGCCCTTCCTTTTCCCCCGACGGGCAGTGGGTCGCCTTCTCCCGGGAAGGCGCGCTTTGGAAGCAACTGCTGGCGAGTGGGCCCTCGGTTCTCCTCCTCGACTCGATTTCCGACGACTTCAACCCGGGCATCGCCTGGGTGCCCGGACGGGGCATCCTCTACGAAGACCCTGACCACGGCCTCCGCCTGCTGAGGGAAGAGGACGGGACGACCGAGCTCCTCGCCACCGCCGAACAGGTCGGAGAGGTATTCCAGGCCCGTACCCTCCCGACGGGGGAGGGAGTGGTGGTGACGGGCTGCGATGGCTGGTGCGAGGCTGCGAACCCGCGACTCTCCTACGTCGATCTCGAGCAGGGCGCCATCATCCCTCTGCGCTCGGGCGTCTGGATGGCGTGGCCGATGACGGACGGTTACCTGGTCATGGTGGACGAGCGCGGGTCCGTCTTCGCCTCGAGCTTCGACCCGAGCGTCGGCGTCCTGGGGCCACCCATCCCCCTCCTGGACGGCGTACGGACCTCCCCGTTTCCGGACATCACCATCGGGACCGACGGTTCCCTCCTCTACATCCCCGGTGAGGTGGACCCCTACGGCGAGCGACTCGTGTGGGTCGACCGCGACGGGCGTCGCACACCCGTCGACCCGAGCTGGCCGGGCACCTCGAGAGTGCGGTCCCTCTCCCTCTCCCCGGACGGTCGCCGGCTGGCCCTGGGAATGTGGACCGACGCCGACTCATCTGGCGAGCAGCTATGGATCAAGGAGCTGCCGACCGGTCCCCTTTCTCCGCTCACGGCCGGTCCTGGGCAGGCCCGGAGACCGGTGTGGAGCGGCGACGGGGGCACCCTCGCCTTCATCAGACAAACGCGTGGGCCGGACTCGACGTGGCAAGGCTGGGTGAGCACGCTACCCGCCGACGCCAGCTCGCTGACGCCCGAACCGCTGCTCCGTCATGAGGGGATGATCATGGAAGTCACCATGACGGAGGACTGGGGAACCGCCGTCGTGCGCGCGGGCGACGCGGGGAAGGGTGACGGCGATATCGCCTTCACGTACCTGCCCAGTCCCCGCGAGTGGATGAGTCTCCTCAACTCCAGGGCCAATGAGTACGGAGTGACCCTGTCACCGGACGGCCGTTGGCTGGCGTACGTCTCGGAAGCGAACGGACACCCCGAGGTCTACGTTCGCCCGTTTCCCGGTCCCGGCCCCCGGGTACAGGTGTCCGAGGCTGGAGCCGTGGAGCCGCGCTGGGCGCACAGTGGCGAGGAGCTCTTCTTCCGAGCCCTGAGACCCGACGCCCCCGACGGCCACACCGCGTTCATGGTGGCGGCAAGCGTGACCGCCGAGCCGACCTTCCGTGTCAACTCGAGACGGACTCTCTTCGGCACGGCGGGCTACGTCCGGGGTCCACGTGTCCCCCTGTACGAGGTGAGCGAGGACGACCGGCGGTTCCTCATGGTTGCGCGGCTGGGACCAAGAGACTGGAGCCAGGGGGAGGCAGCGTACTCGAGGGGATGGTACTGGAGCCAGGAGGTGCAGGCGAAGCTGGGAAGGTGAGCCCACCGCTCCCAGCCGCTCCGGTCCGGTGGAGCCACCACCGTAGACTCCCAACCACAGTGCAGTATGCGGCGCAGCGCGGGATACCCATCTGTACTCCGATACGTTGACAATTGTATCCCTAATAGTATACACTTGTCCCGTGAACACGATCACTGTCGACCGGAGCCGCCCGGACGCGGTCTACGCCCAGGTGGCGGAGCAGCTTCGGCAGCTCATCGCCTCAGGAGCCCTGGCTGCGGGCACGGCGATTCCGTCCGTGCGGCATCTGGCCCGGGATCTGGGTGTCAGCCTCAACACTGTGGCTCGGGCCTACCGACTCCTCGAGGCCGAGGGCTTCCTCGTCATCCGCGATCGGGCCGGGGTGACGGTCTCAGCCCCTGCTCAGGAGATGGACGGCGAAGCCCGGGACGAGCTGGTGGGTGACCTGCGCAGGGTTCTGGCCCGACTCCGGCAGGCGGGCATGGGCGCTGAGGAGCTGCTCACGTTGGTTCGCGAGGAGGTGGACAACCTGGACGCCGGCTCCGGCGGAGTCGGAGGAGTAGCAGGATGAACGAGGAAGCGGCGGTCGTGATGGGGTTCTTTACGTTCCGGGTCTTCCTGGTGGGAGCCATCATGGTGGCCTTTCCCCGCATCGCCCGCAAAGGTCTTTTGTTCGGCACCTACCTGGGCGAGGAGCAGGCCGCGGGTCCGGCTCGCCGGCGGCTCCTGCGCACATGGGACATGGGAACCGCCCTCATCATGCTCGTGGCGCTGATCGTGGGGTGGAGCATCGGCTTCTCGGGCCGGTGGATCCCGGGCAACTTCATCGGCACCGCGGTCCTGGTGACCCCATTCGTTCCCCTCTACTTCTGGATGCACGGGAAGGTCCGAGGGCTGGCCCCGGCGGTCGCTATGGAGCCGGCCGGAAGGTCCGCGGCGTCCCTGCAGGTGGACGAGGGCCACGGCGGTGGCTTCGCGCTCTTCGCCCTGGTCGTATGCCTCGTAGCCTCCACGACCCTGATCGGCTACGCCATCGTCAGCTTCAGGACCATGCCCGGGCGCATCCCGACCCTGGCGAACCTGTGGGGCTACGGCGATGCGCTCACCGAGAAGTCCCTGGTGTCGGTGGTCCTGATCCCGGCGTACAATCTGGTGTTCGCCCCCTTCTTCGCGGTCATGGGCCTTCTCGTCGCCCAATCGAAGCGCTCCATTCGCGGGGGCTCCGAGGGCGGCTCCACCCGGGCGCAGGACACGTTCCGCGTGGCCGTATCTCACATTTTCGCGGCCGCGGGGCTGTTCCTGTGCCTGTTCCTCGCCGTCGCTTCCATCGACATGATCTGGATTTGGCAGGGGAGGGCCGAGTCCCTCAGCGGCATCGCCATCGGGGGCGCCGCGGTCGCAACCATCCTCGTGCTCGGGGGAGGGTTGTTCAGGATCATGTGGCTGGGCCAGGGCGGCGCGCGGCTGGAGACCGGGTCGCCTGACGCCCCCCTCACGGGCGGCCTGGCCGACAACGCCCGCTGGATCCTGGGCGTCCTGTACGTGGACAGGACCGACCCGGCGATCATGGTGGAGGCCCGCTGGGGTATCGGCTACACCATGAACCTGGGCAACCGGGTCGCCCAGGTGCTCCTCACCGTCTTCGCCGCCGCGCTTCTGGGGCTGGCACTCCTCACCCTCGCTGAAATCGGGGTGTTCGCGTAGGCGAGACGGCCCACTCGTGGTCGCCTTAAGGCCATCGCGATCCGAGCGTGTCGGTGCCCCGGCCCACGTCGGGGTCCCGCCGGGCCGTGTCTCCTGGAGCCGGGAGATCCTCGGGGACGGGCGTCGTGGGGATGCGCGCGCCCAGGGTCGGGTCTCCCAGAGGGAGATGGAGGGCGGCGATCTCCTCGATGAGCTGCAGGGCTGCCGGGTCCTCGCGCGTCAGAGCCGTGATGGTCTGGTCCCGTAGCGCCAGGACTCGGAGGCGCATCTCGGTCTCGCTGGGGGGCGCACTCGGGACCCGGCTCCTCCGGTCCACGCGGTCGAAGAACTGGGAGGCCAACTCGCTGGTCTGGTTCATCCGCCCGGCCCGGGTCAGGACAAGGACGCGATCCACCAGGAGTTGGGTGCGCGCGGCATCCAGGCTGTCGGCCAGGGCCTGTGCCGCGGATTCCGCGGCGGCGGTCCGTGCTGCCATCTCGGTACGCTGTTGGCGCCCGGTCACGAAGAGATACGCCGCGGGGGCCAGCGCGAGGAGCACCGGGAAAAGCAAGAGCCAGGACCGGCGCCGGCTGGATCCGCCGGCAGGGGTCGTCTCATTCATGGGAATTCCAGGGTCGAATTGGACCGGTGACCGGGAGCCGTAGCGCACCCGCACTCACGTGGATTCGCAATGCTCATCCAGCCAACTGCACGCCGCCGACGGGACGCCTGCGCCCTGTGTCACGACTTCGTGCGCAAGTCATGTCTCTGGCCCGCCTGAGCAGCACGGTCGCTAGCCTTCTGCTATGCCCTCCGCCGTGGCGGGCGCTTCTCGGTCGTGCTGGTGCGGACGGACCACCCCCTCTACCCGCCCGAGCGCGTTCGCGGCCATGCGCCTGGCTTCTTCGGCCTGCTGCTGGAGCATGCCGATGCCACCGGTGCGGCTGAAGGCCACGGCAGATACCACCAATGCAACGACGGCGATCACTAGTGCGAGGATGTCCATGAGCTTCTCCCCATTCGAAGGTCCGATCGCGCGGTCCAGTCGTTGCGCGGTCAGGACTTGTGAAACGAACTCGACCCGACGCTTTGTGTCCCGACCGGCTGCGGTGCCGCGTTACGAGCGCCACGGCCCGTAGTCCTGGGCCGCGCGACAACGGCATAGCCGTAGCTACGGCGTACGACGGTTCGGGTACAGAAAAAAGCTAGCGACGCATCAATGAACCGAAATCCGTCGTTGGGCTGAAATGTGGTCTAGTTCTTGGGGACTAGTTCTTCGCGTTCCTACGAAGGGCGTCTTCTCCCAGCGACCGGAGGGGCTCGGCAGGAGCGCGGAACGGGAATCGCTCAAAGCAGTCGTGGCCGCACTCCGTCCTTTGAAGAGAGGCGACACCTGATAGCGTGTGGGGAAGTTATTGATCGGCTCGAGGAGGCCCACCCCGTACGACACGGCGCACGCGCCATGGGAAACCAGCTTTGAGTCGCCTCCTCGACGAGGAAACAGCCATCCCCATCCCGGCGAGTCACCGGACGCTCTGGCCGCCGGGCGAGGCAGCCCGCGGGGATGAAGGACCACACCGTGGGGCCTGCGCCGCAATCACGGTGACGTGTGGTTGCATGGTGAGGCGCTAGGGGTCGCCGCAGGGACAGGGGCGTCCTTGTACCGAGGCTGCGCCCAGGGTACCTGTAGAGGTCCATCCCCCCAACCGCGACAGGCATTCATGCCCGACAAACTCCGCGTGGTCGTCGTCGGCGCCGGCAGATGGTTCCGCTCCGCCCATCTTCCCGGCTTCGAGCGCCGCGCGCGAATCCGCGGGCGAGGATGTGGATGTGGGATACCCGGGTCAGCGTTCAGGCGGGCTCGTTCGT
>JARRLD010000107.1:0-15643 GCA_037387345.1 Gemmatimonadota bacterium | reverse complement strand
CGACTTCTGTTCGGCGAGCCCGAAGCGCCTGCTGGGAGTCGCGTACCTGCCCACCCACGCTCCGGACGCGGCTATCGCAGAGCTGAAGCGCGCCGCGGGCCGAGGCCTCCGCGGTTGCGTGATCCCCCGCTTCCCGCGCGACCGCGACGGCGAGTGGTTCGATCCCGAGTGGGATGGCCTCTTCCAGGCGATTCTCGATGCGGGCTTTGCCGCGGCCATCCACGTCGGCGGCAAGGGCCGCAAGGCCACGATCCCCAGCCTCGATGCGACGGGCTTCATCAGCGATCTCCTGATGAACAAGTTCGCCATGGCCGAGGCGATTTCCCGGATCGTGCTCTCCGGGATCCTCGCCCGCTACCCCGACCTCAACATCGTCTCGGTCGAGGGGCAACTCGGCTGGATTCCCTTCACGCGGTACTACCTCGACCACATCTGGGAGAAACATCGCTACTGGACCAAGAGCGAGCTGAAGGAGGCCCCGAGCGTCTATTTCGAGCGTCAGGTCTACGCGACGTTCATGGAAGACCCGGTGGGGCTGCGCGAGCGGCACCACATCGGCGTCGACAACATCCTCTGGTCCAGCGACTACCCGCACTCCGAGACCACGTGGCCCAACAGCCGCAGCCTGACCGCGGAGTGGACGAGGGACATGCCGGACGACGAGTCCCGCAAGGTGCTCTTCGAGAACGCCGAGCGCCTCTATCACCTCTAGAGCGGGAGCGGTCCGATGAGCGGGGTCCTTTCCGGCGTGCGCATCGTGGAGCTGGCCCAGTGGGTCTTCGTCCCGTCGGCAGGCGCCCTGCTGGCGGACCTCGGCGCGGACGTGATCAAGGTCGAGCACCCGCGGCAGGGCGACCCGGCGCGCGGGCTGCGGACCCAGGGGCTGGGCGGCGCCGGGGGCGGCGGTCCGAACCTCGCCGTCGAGCAGAACAACCGCGGAAAGCGGAGCATCGGACTCGACGTAAAGGAGGCAGCCGGCCGCGAGGTCCTCCTGCGCCTGGTCGCCGACGCGGACGTCTTCCTCACGAGCCTCCGGCCCGCAGCCCTGGATCGTCTCTCGCTCGGCGTCGAGGCGCTCCGCGCCCGCAATCCGAAGCTCATCTACGCCCGCGGCACCGGGTTCGGCACGCGTGGGACGGAGTCCAACCGGCCCGCCTACGACATGTCTGCGTTCTGGTCGCGAGGCGGCGTGGCCCACTCGCTCACGCCGCTGGACGCGGAGCGCCCGGTCGGCCAGCGCCCGGGCTTCGGCGACCACACCACCGCCATGAACCTGGCGTTCGGCATCGCGACGGCCCTCTTCCGCCGCGAGCGCGACGGCGAGCCGTCGGTCGTGGATGTTTCGCTGCTGGGGACTGCCATGTGGGTGATGTCGTCGGACGTCGTCTACAGCGCCAGCCCCGCCTACGATCCCCACGCGCTGATGCGGTCGGCCGCGGCCAACCCCCTGACCGGCACCTATCGGACGGACGACGGGCGCTTCATCGCGCTCGTGATGCTCCAGGCGGACCGCCACTGGGCCGACTTCTGCCGCCATCTCGGCCATCCGGAGTGGATCGACGACCCTCGCTACGCCGACGCGAAGGCGCGGCGCGAGAACGCGGCCGAGTGCGCCCGCGATCTCGCGGCCGTCTTCGCAACGCGCACGCTCGCCGAATGGAGGAGCCAGCTAACCGGGCTCGACGCGGCGTGGGAGCCGCAGCAGAGCGTCCGCGAGCTCCGCGACGATCCGCAGGCCCTGGCCAACGGCTTCCTCACGCGGGTGGATGGCGGGGGCGGCGACCCCTACGAACTCGTCTCGAACCCCTGTCAGTTCGACGGCCGTGTCCCCGAGCTCACGCCGGCGCCCGAGTGCGGCGCCCACACCGAGGAGGTGCTGCTCGAGATCGGACTCGACTGGGAGGAGATCGCAACCCTGCGGAAGGACGGCGTGCTGTAGCGCCGGCAGGGTGCGTCGGCCGCCTCGATCACGGGAGCCGCGATGAAGACCTGGCAGATGTACGTGGAGGGCAAGTGGATCGACGCCGAAGGGGGTCGGACGTATTCGCTGCCCAACCCGGCGACCGAGGAGCAGATTGCGCTCGCGCCGGATGCCTCCGTGGCCGACGTCGGTCGTGCGGTCGGAGCGGCAAGGCGCGCCTTCGACGAGGGTCCGTGGCCGCGCACGCCGACCTCCGAGCGGGCCGATCTCCTGGATCGGATCGCCGACGGCATCGAGCGACGCAAGGACGAGTTCCGGGACCTGCTCGTCGCCGCGCACGGCGCCGAGTTCGTGACCCACGGCCCCCAGCTCGACCAGCCGATCCAGCTCTTCCGGACCTACGCGGCGTTGTCCCGCAGCTACGAGTTCGAGTCCCTGCTGCCCCTGGTCGAGCAGGCCACGCCCACAGGCTCAAACCTCGTGAGCAGCCTGCTAGTGCGCCAGCCGGTCGGGGTCTGCGCGCTCATCCCGACCTGGAACTACCCCCTCTGGGTGACGGCCCAGAAGGTCGCGCCGGCCATCGCGGCGGGATGCACGATGGTCGTGAAGCCATCACCCTGGGGCCCGCTCATCGACCTGCTGCTCGCCGAGGTCGTGTGCGAGGCTGGGCTCCCGGAGGGCGTGCTGAACGTGATCTGCGGCGACTCGCCGGAGATCGGCCCCTGCCTCGTCTCCGATCCGCGCATCGACAAGGTGAGCTTCACCGGGTCCAACGCGACCGGCAAGCGGATCATGGAGAGCGCGGCGAGGAACCTGACGCGGGTGCACCTCGAGCTCGGAGGCAAGTCGGCATTGATCGTCCTCGACGACTTCGACCTGGGCCCGGTGGTCCCGAACGCCGCCTCGACGGCCTTCTACCACGCGGGTCAGGGCTGCGCGATGAACAGCCGCGTCCTCGTCAGCCGCTCGCGGCACGACGAGCTCGTCGCGAAGATGGTGGACTTCGTGAAGGCGGTCGTGAAGATCGGCGACCCCGCCGACCCGAGCGTGATGCTCGGGCCGGTCATCCGCCCGGAACGACGCGCCGAGATCGAGAGATACATCACTTCGGGCCGCGAAGACGGGGCGGATCTGGCGACGGGCGGCGGGCGCCCGGCGAACCTCCAGCGCGGCTGGTTCCTCGAGCCGACGATCTTCGGGAACGTGCGCCCCGACATGCGGATCGCTCGCGAGGAGATCTTCGGACCCGTGGTGTCGGTGATTCCCTTCGAGGACGAGGAGGAAGCCATCCGGATCGCGAACGATTCGGACTACGGCCTCTTCGGCGGCATCCTGTCGAACGACCGGAGACGCGCCATCGAGATGGCGAAGCGGATCCGGACCGGAGGCGTCTCCATCAACGGGGCCACCAATACCTTCCATAAGCCGTCGGGCGGCTTCAAGCATTCGGGCATCGGCCGCGAGAACGGTCGCTTCGGTCTCGACGAGTACACGGAGCTGCAGGTCGTCATGTGGCCGAACTGAGCGGACCGGACACGGCGATCGTCGGCGCCGGAGTCACGCAGCAGGGTCGCAACCTGGGGATCCCGGAGCGCGAGTTGCGACGCGAGGCGGTGGATCTCGCCCTCTCCGATTCGGGACTCCGGCGCGCCGACATCGATGGCTACATCGCCTGTCACGGAGGCGGGGCCTTCGAGGACCTGCGCTACCTCGGCCTCGGACCGCTCTTCTCCTGGAGCCTCGCCTCCGGAGGCGCCACCGCCATCTCGGCGCTGATCGCGGCGCGCGGCGTGCTCGCGATCGGCCAGGCCCGGACCGTGGCCCTCTGCTACGGCTTTGCGACGTCCAGGTTTCGAGGGGGCTCGGGGCTGGGCGGCTACAGCTACGGCTATCCGGCGCTCTACGGCATGTTGGGAGCTGCGACGAGCCACGCGCTACACGCACAGCGCCACATGCACCTCTACGGGACGACCTCGCAGCAGCTCGGAGCCGTCGCCGTCACCCAGCGCGCCTACGCTGCCCGGCGGCCCGGAACGCTCGGCTACGAGCGGCCGATCACACTCGAGGATCACCAGAAGTCGCGCATGGTTTGCGAGCCCCTGCGTCTGCTCGACTGCTGCCGGGACACCGACGGCGGAGTCTGCGTCATCGTCACGACCCGCGAGCGGGCGCGCGATCTGCGCGGCGAGCCGGTCCGTGTGCTCGGTACGGGCACCGGCCACAATATCCGCAACTGGTACGACAAGAGCGTCTACGGCCACCATGACGACATCGAACCCGCGAAGGAGCGCGCCCTCGGAGAGGCGGGGATCGGGCTCGACGCCATAAACGTTGCCGAACTCTACGATCCGTTCACGATCTCCGTGATCATGCAGCTCGAGGAGTACGGCTTCTGCGCGGGCGGCGGCCAGCTCTCGGGCTACTACGCCACCGGGTTCACGGCCATGGTGGAGGCCATCCTGCAGCTGCGCGGCCAGGCCGGGGCGACGCAGGTTCCGGGAGCGGAGGTCGCGCTGGTGAGCGGACACGGAGGCAACGGCGGCGTGCAGAACACCTGGGCGCACGCGACTGCGCTGTTGGGGAAAGGGTCGTGAGCCAGAGCGTGCGAGATCCGCTCGATTTCGCACCGGACGACCTCGACCGGCCGTTCTGGGAGGGCTGCCGACGCCACGAGTTCCTCCTTCAAAGATCCGGCATCACCGGCCGCTACTACTGGCCTGCGGTCTGCGATCCGGAGTCGGGGCGCGAGGGCATGGAGTGGGTGCGCGCGAGCGGCCGAGGCGTGATCCACACGTTTTCGATCGTCCATCAGGCGTATCGGCCCGATCTCGTCGATCGGGTGCCCTACAACGTCGTCGTGGTGGAGCTCGAAGAGGGGCCCTTCTTCCACTCGAATGTCGTCGATTGCCCGAACGAGGCGATCCACATCGGCATGCCCGTCGAGGTGGTCTTCGACGACATCAGCGACGAGGTCACGCTGCCTCGCTTCCGACCGCTTCAACAACCGGGCTCCGGGTGACCGGTCGGGAACGCGGTGCCCTCTATCGCAGTCAAGTGCAGTACGCCGAGGCCTCGGGAGCTCTGGATCGAGGCACCCGGGGCGCGCGGCGCGCACGCCTACCGTCCCGAGGACTTCGGCCTCGCCCCGGCATCGCTGCGCGAGCGCTTCGCCTGGGTTCCCCAGGTCGGTTGATGGAGGAGCGACCTCCCGGAAGGCTCTCTCCCCCACGGGGGCAAGGGATAGACACAAACTTGCATTGACAGCACATTTGCAGTTGGCGCAATATTCAGCTCCGATCGCCGGTGACGCCAAGGGAGCCCACCCATGAAATTCGGAATCTTCCTGCTCGGCGACAAGCCGCCGGGCGCGACGGATCGCGAGATCTTCGACCACCTGCTCGCGGAGGCGCGCTGGGCGGACGAGCTCGGCTACGACTCCGTCTGGCTGGCCGAGCACCACTTCTCGCCCTACGGGATGATCGCGAGCCTGCCCGTCGCGGCGGCCGCCATCGCCGCCCAGACCGAGCGCGTCCGCATCGGCACCGCCTGCATCGTCCCGGCCTTCCACCACCCGATCAACCTCGCCGAGCAGATCGCCATGGTCGACGTGATCAGCCACGGGCGCTTCGACGCGGGCTTCGGGCGCGGCTACCAGGCCCACGAGTTCCGCGGCTTCGGCGTGTCGATGGAAGAGAGCACGGCCCGCTTCCGCGAGGCGGTCACCATCATCCACGGGCTGCTCACTCAAGAGAGCTTCAGCTACGACGGCGAGTTCTGGAAGCTGGAGGACGTCCGGCTGCAGCCCCGACCCGTCCAGACGGCGGTCCCGGTCTACTGCACCGTGATGAAGACGCCGTCCAGCTTCGAGTGGATCGCCGAGCAGGGCTACCGCGCGTTGATCGGGAACCCCTACCAGGTCGACCCGGAGCTGGCGAAGGGGCTCGATCTCTTCATCCAGTCACACGAGAAGCGCGGGATCGCCACGGGGACCGAGCAGGTCTGGGGGCTGCTCAACGCCTTCGTACACGAGGACATCGCCTTCGCGCGCGACTACCCGCGGGAGAGCACCGAGGCCTCCCTTATCGCCCACCGAAAGTACTCGGACCCCTTCGAGCGCGGAGGCGAGGTGCCCAAGGACTACGTCACCTACCGCGACTGGTTCGATGCCCACGACAAGCAGGCCTACGAGGACATCCTGAACCTCGACCTGACGCTGATCGGCGACCCGAAGACGGTCGTCGCGAAGATGGAGCGCGTCGTCGACATGGGCTGGAGCAACCTGATGCTCCGCATGAGCCGGGGCGGCGCCATGGACCCGAAGCACGTGAGGCACTCCATGGAGCTCTTCGCCAAGGAGGTGATCCCAGCCGTCAACGAGCTGGAAGCGAAGCGCGCCGTCCGCTGACCCGCCCTACCCTGACCGCAGGAGGGAGACCCCTTGAGACTCCGCCTCACCCCGGCCCAGGAGACGCTGCGAGACGAGCTGCGGGCGTTCCTCGATGCCGAGCTGCCTCCGGAGCACGAGGAGGGCGCCGAATCCGCCGAGTGGGCGCCCGACGAGGAGTACGCGTGGGTCCACGAGTTCAACCGGCGCCTGGGAGCTGCTGGCTGGCTGGTACCGCACTGGCCCACGCGCTACGGAGGCCGCGGCCTGGGCATCCTCGAGCAGGTGATCGTGCGTGAGGAGCTGGCGTACCGGCGCGCGCCGCTCATCAACCCGAACGGCGTGAACATGCTGGGTCCGGTCCTCATGAAGGAGGGCTCCGAGGAGCAGAAGGCGCGCCACCTGCCGGGGATCGCCGGCGCGAACGTCATCTGGGCGCAGGGCTACTCGGAGCCGAATGCCGGCTCGGACCTGGCCGCGCTCCAGATGCGGGCCGAGCGCGACGGCGACCACTACGTCCTGAACGGTCAGAAGACCTGGACCAGCTGCGGGATGCGGGCGGACTGGATGTTCCTGCTCGCGCGCACGTCCAAGGAGAAGCGCCGCCAGGACGGCATCTCCTTCCTCCTCGTCGACATGAAGACCGCGGGGATCGAGGTGCGTCCGATCCCCTCCATGACGGGGACGGTGACCTTCGCCGAGGAGTTCTTTACCGACGTGCGCGTGCCGGTAGAAAACCGCGTCGGAGCCGAGGGGGACGGCTGGCGGGTCGGGAAGTCCCTTCTCACGTTCGAGCGTTCGAACATCGCCCGCGCGGCCCGCGAGCGCCGCATCCTCGACGACCTGATCGCCTACTGCCGCAGCCTCGAGGGGAGCGAGCTCAATCTCCTGGTCGATCCGGTCGCCCGTCAGGACCTCGGCCGGATGATCGAGGGCGTCGAGGTGGGCCGGGCGATCTGCTACCGGCTGGCCGCGATGCAGGAGGCGGGAGACGTGCCTCCCGCGATGCCGTCGATCTCGAAGCTCTACCACTCGGAGTTCGCCGCAGAGCTTGTCGACGTGGGCTCCCGCATCCTGGGCGACTACGGCAATGTCATGCCTGGAGACGTCCACTGTCCAGCCCGAGGACAGTTCAGCCTCGGCGTCATGAAGCAGCTGCTGCACAAGCTCGGCGCGGGGACCAGCGAGATCCAGCGCGACATCATCGCCCGGACCGGTGCGAACCTGCCGCGAGCCTGAGTCGCGCAACAGCCGAGAGGTCGCCTGCGGTTCCGATGAAGTTCTGGACCACCTACCCGCTGCTCACCCACCCGATGAACCCGGGGTTCGCAACCGGCAAGGCCCTCGTCCGCTTCGCTCTTGCGGCGGAGGCCGCGGGCCTGGACGGCATCGCTTTCACCGATCATCCGGCGCCATCGCAGAAGTGGCTCAGCGCCGGCGGCCACGACGCGCTCGATCCGTTCGCCGCGCTCTCCTTCGTCGCCGGCGTGACCGAACGCATCCGGCTCATCCCCAACATCGTGGTGCTTCCCTACCGGAACCCGTTCATCGTCGCCAAGGCTGCAGCCACCATCGACGCGCTCAGCGGCGGCCGGTTCGTCCTTTCGGTCGCCACCGGCTACCTGCGTAGCGAGTACCGGGCGCTGGGCGTCGACTTCGAGCGCCGCAACGAGCTCTTCGACGAGGCCCTCGACGTGCTCCGAGGCGTGTGGTCGGTCGACGAGTTCTCCTACGAGGGCAGCGGCTTCGTCGCCGCCGGGGTCACCGCTGCGCCGAAGCCCACCCACGTGCCCATTTGGATCGGGGGCAACAGCGCCCTCACCCGACGCCGGGTCGCCGCCAGCGCCGACGGCTGGAACCCCTTTCCCGCGCCGGCAGCGCTGGCTCGCACCACACGCACCCCCCCGCTCGAAACCCTCGACGACCTGGCGCCGATGATCGACGACCTGCGACGCCACACCGAGAAGGCCGGCCGCGACCCGTCGACCATCGACATCACGTTCGCCACCAGCCGGCCTGGACCGCACCACCCGAGCTTTCGGGCCGAGGCTGATCTCGAGCGGCTCGACGCGATGGAGGCCCTGGGCGTGACCTGGAACTCAGTCGCCGTGCCGGGCGACTCGCTCAATCGGGCCCTCGAGGCGCTCGAACGCTACGGCGAAGAGGTGATCCGTACCCGCCGCTGATGGGATCGCACCATGGCGCTCAACGGTCCAGATCGACCGTGGCTCCACCGTCGACCAGGACGTCGACACCCGTCATGAACGAGGCCGCGTCCGAGACGAGGAAGGCCGCCACCTGCGCCACCTCCTCGGCCCTGCCCATGCGCGCGAGGGCGCTCGTCTCGACCATCTTCGCCATCTGGGGCTGGTTCTCGTTCTCGAGCCGTCCCATGCCGGTGTCAACGATGCCGGGCGATAGCGAGAGCAGCCGTGCCCCCCGCGCACCCCACGCTCTCGCGTGCCGGCGCACGAGCCGATGCACGCCACGTTTCGAGAGCATGTAGGCGAGCTCCGGAACGTCGGGGTCGAGCCCGAGCCGGGCGAAGCCATCGAAGTACCCGCCGGCCAGGGGATCGTCGAGGAGGGCGTCGACCTCGGGCCTTGCGGGGTAGATGTGACCGGCCATTGAAGAGAACAAGACGGCGGCCGAGCCCTCCTCGACGGCCAGCTCGAAGGCGCGCACGACGCGCTCGAACCCTCGCAGGTTCACCTCGTGGATGAGGCGTCCCGGGGCCATCGAGGGGGAGAGCCCTGCTGTCACGACCAGCGATCCGACGCGTCCGGCTGCGTCGCGGAGCGCCTCGAGATCCGCCTGCGACGTGACGTCGCAGGTCGCCGTGGATACGTCCCAGTCCAGCTCGGGCGCGGTCGCAATCAGCGCGTCCGAGTTCTGGTCGGCCAGAATCAGGGGGCCGCGCGGCGCGAGGAGCTTCGCGACGGCGGCGCCCATGCCGGAGGCGGCGCCAATCACGACGTTCACGCGGCGAGCGGACATCGGGGGCTACTCCACGGTCCAGTTCGGCGCCCGCTTCTCGGCAAAGGCCTTCATCCCCTCCAGGTAGTCGGGGTGGTTCTGCTGGTGGTGGAGGATGTAGCGCCAGCCCACGTCCAGAGCGGGACCCAGGCCGACGTCGAGGCTCTTCCAGATGGCCCTCAAGGAGGCCTGCACCGTGGCGGGCGAGAGCGTGGCGATGTGTGTCGCCATCTCGAGCGCTCGGGGCATGAGCTTCTCGTGCGGCACCACCTCGTTCACCAGGCCGACCTGGTAGGCGCGTTCCGGGCTGATCTCTCCCTGCCGCGTCAGCAGCCCGAGCTGCATCACCATGGCCAGCGGCATCTTGCGCGAGAGACCGATCGCCTCCAAAGCGAAGACGTTGCCCACCGCGCAGTGGGTATCGAGGAAACGAGCGTTCTCCGAACAGATCACGAGATCACTTTCGGCCACGTGATGGAGGCCGCCGCCGGTGACCAGTCCGTTGACGGCGCAGATCACGGGCTTGAAGACGTCATGGTGCGCCCGCGAGCCCGGCACCTTGTTGCGAGTCTTGCCCTGGGCGGCGGTGGCCGTGACGTCCTGACCCGCCGAGAAGGACCGGTCGCCCGCCCCGGTGATGATCGCAACCCGAATCGCGGGATCCTCTCTCACGATCGCCCAGGCCTGGCCGAGCTCCGTCCGCATCTGGTCGGTGGACGCATTGAGCCGCTCCGGCCGGTTCATGGTGATGACTGCCGTGTGCTCGGCCTCGACGTCGAAGAGGATCGTCTCGAAGTCGGTCGTGTCGGCTGTCATGTTCTGTTCCTCCGCTATTTCACGGATCTGAGGGGATTCCCGGGATGGCCCCCGGATCCCCGATCCGCTCGATCAGCTCGATCCGCGTACCGTCGGGGTCAGTTGCGAAGAGCCCCCGGTTTCCGCTCTTGAACGCGGCGCGGGTCTCCTCGAGCACTCGCCCACCCGCTGCTTCGATCGCGCGTCCCACACGATCGATGTCCTCCACGGCAAAGCTCAGGTGCGTCAGACCCAGCGCATTCATCGCACGGCGCTCGCCGCTGCCCACGTGCCCCGGCGACGGGTAGTAGAGCAGCTCGATCCGGACACCGTCCCGCTCCAGGTACAAGAGCTCGAGCTGAACGTCCTTCACCTCGAGAATCTTCTCGGTGGCCTCGTCTCCGACCGAGTAGCGGCCCACCTCCCGAAACCCCAGTGCATCCCGATAGAACTCCGCCGATCTGGACAGATCCCCCACGCAGATGCCGATATGCGTCAGCCGATGGATCGACATCGATTCCCTCCACCGGGTCAGAGGCTCCCCACGTAGTCGGCCGCCGCCTTGTAGTCGGCCTTTCCGTTCGGGGCGCGGAACATCTTCTCCACGGGGTAGATCCGCTTCGGAGTCTTGTAGCCCGCCAGCGACGCGCGAACGCACTCCCTGAGCTTCGTCTCATCGAACCCAGCGCCGGGAGCCAGGCTCACCACCGCCGTCACCGCCTGGCCCCACTTGTCGTCCTCGACCCCGAAGACCAGCGCATCCACCACGCTGACGTGGGTTTTCAGCGCCTCCTCGACCTCCTCCGGGTAGACCTTCTCGCCGGCCGTGTTGATGCAGGCGCTGCCACGTCCGAGCAGATTGAGCGTGCCGTCGGCCTCCACGGTGCACCAGTCTCCCGGAATCGAGTAGCGGACCCCATTGATGGTCGGAAAGGTCCTCGCCGTCTTCTCGAGATCCTTGTAGTAGCCGAGCGGGATCGGACCCGTGCGCGCGACGAAGCCCCGCTCGCCGCTGCCGGGCTTCACCTCGCGATGATCCTCGGTAAACACCTTGCAGCTCGGTCCGATCCGGAACGTCGCCGTGCGACTGTCTCCCCTGGCGCTCGTGATGGACGTACCGAAGCCGATTGCCTCCGAGGACCCAAACATGTCCGCCAGCGACATGTCCGGGTGGTGCCGGAGCAGGCCCAGCTTGACCCCGCGGCTCCACATGACTCCCGACGAGATCAGGATCCTCAGCGACGACAGGTCCCAGCGCTCCGGGTTCGCCTCCAGCGCATCGAGCATGGGCTTCGCGAAGGCATCGCCGACGACGATGGCCGAGTTGGCGCGGACGCGCTGCACGGTCTCCCACAACTCCTCGGCGTCGAAGCTCGGCTTCTCGAGGAGCACCGCGCAGCCGCCCCCGGCGAGGTTCCCGATGGTCGTGAAGAGGCCAGTGCCGTGCATGAGCGGGCAGGCGGTGATCTGGCGCGGCCCGGGGCCGTAGCGGCGCACGTTCTCGACGTGCTGCTCGGGCGACGCGGGCTTCTCGCGGCGGTTGGCCGGGACGTTCGTGCCCCCGCCCAGGGCGGCCCAGAGGTCCCCCTGGCGCCACATCACCGCCTTGGGCATCCCCGTGGTGCCGCCCGTGTAGACGAAGAGGAGGTCATCTTCGGAGCGCTCGATGTCTAGTGGCGCTCCGTCTCCCGTCACGGCCAGCCTCTCGAGGTCGATGGCGAAGTCGACGGTGTCGCCGCCGACCTGGATCCACTGGACGCCCGGCAGCCGGTCGTGCAGGTGGGCGACGTGCTCGGCGAACTCGGACCCGAAGACGACAAACTTGGCATCCGAGTTCTCGAGAACGTAGTAGAGCTCCTCGTCCAGGTAGCGGAAGTTCACGTTGACCTGCACGAGACGAGCCTTGAAGCACGCCCCGACGACCTCGACGTACTCGGCGCAGTTGCGCAGGTAGATCGCCACCTTGTCGTCGGGTCGTGCGCCGAGGCCGCGAAGGCGCGCGGCCAGGTTGTTGGTGCGACGGCCGAACTCCGCCCATGTGAGCATCCGGTCGCCCTGGATGACCGCAGGCGCGTCCCCGGGCAGGACCTCTGCGCAGCCGTCGAACAGGTCTCCGAAGTTCCAGTCCATCCGGTCAGGCCCGTCGGATCGGATCGCTGCCATCCCAGGCGCGGCAGCGCTCCTCGAGCATCGCGTAGAAGCCGCGGGCGGAGGGGGTTCCCTCGATCACCTCGATGACACTGCCGGGATGCATCTCCGTGTCGAAATAGGTGAAGCGCACCCCTTGCATGCTGCCGCTCTGTCCGATTTCCCAGCCGCGCTCGAGGCAGCGGGAGACGACGTCCTCGTAGCCGTCGACGAGGTAGCCGAGGTGCTGGAGACCCTCGTGTCCGGCGCGAAGGAAGTCGTCGTACATGCTCGGCTCGTGATCGAGCGGCTGGATCAGCTCGATCTGCAGCGGCCCGGCGTGACAGAAGGCCATGCTCGCACGAGCGGCCGATGGAGTCCCGCGATAATGGAACTCGGCGAGCGGCGCCTCCTCCAGATACAGAAACGGTCCGATACCGAGCTCGTTCGCCCAGTGCTTCATGGTCGCCTCGATGTTGCGAACCACGAATCCGTTCTGGCGGATGTCGCCGAGGTGTCGGCTCATGCGTCAGGTCCCGGTCGGCTCGAACACGGGCAGGTTGCGGCCGTCGGAGAGCGCTTCCCAGGCGACGGAGACCTTTTGTCCGACCCGCACCGACTCGGGATCACACCCGACGATGTTCGTGAGCATCCGGACGCCTTCGCGCAGCTCGACGAGGGCGACAGCAAAGGGGACCCGCCCCTTCATCTCCGCGACTCCCGGGCGGTGATGCACGCTAACGGCGTAGACCGAACCCTCGCCGGACACCTCGGTCCAGCGCAGATCTTCGCCCAGGCAGGCCGTGCATGCGGAGCGCGGATACCAAACCCAGGCTTCGCAGTCCGCGCAGCGTTGGAGGGTGATGCGCTTCTCCCGGGTCGCGTCCCAGAACGGCGTCGAGACGTCGGTCACCGGGGGCTCGAAGCGGTCGCTCACAGGGTCTCTCCGGTACCGAGCACCACCGTCGACGTGGTCGAGAGGACCCCTCCACAGCCATGGGCGAGGCCGACCTTCGCCCCCTCGACCTGGCGCGGCCCACACTCGCCTCGCAGCTGACGCGTCGCCTCCACCAGCAGGAAGATCCCGAACATGCCCGGGTGCGTGTAGCAGAGCCCGCCGCCTGCCGTCTGTGCCGGGAGGGCGCTTCCCGGTCGGATCGCCCCCGATGCCACGAAGTCGCCTCCCTCTCCCTTCTTGCAGAATCCGAGATCCTCGAGGGCAAGGAGCACCGTGATGGTGAAGGAGTCGTACAGCTCCCCCACGTCGACTTCGGATGGGCGGATCCCGGCCATGGCGAACGCGCGGCGCCCCGAGTCCACGCCGCAGGTCTCGGTGAGGTCGGGCATCTGCATGATGGAGGAGTGGCTGTGACTCGTGGCCGCGCCCAGCACGTAGACCGGCCGCCGGCGCAGATCGCGGGCTCGCTCGGCATTCGTGAGCACGAGTGCTCCGGCACCATCGGTGACCAGACAGCAGTCGACCTTGCGCAGTGGCGAGGCGAGCATCGGCGACGACATTGCCTCGTCGAGCGTCAGCGGCTCCCGGAGGCGCGCGCGCTCATTCTTGACCGCCCACTCCCGCGTGCTCACGGCAATCTGGGCTAGGTGCTCGGGGCGGGTCCCGTACTGGGACATGTGGCGATTCGCCGCCAACGCGTAGGCACCCGTGGGCAGGAGGATGCCATAGGGCAGCTCCCACTCGGCCCGGGGACCGGTCACGAGCCGACCCACTCCCCCGCGGCTCGAGCGGGGAAGCGCCGCGTAGACGATCAGCGCGACCTCGCACAAACCCAGATGGATGGCCGCCGCCGCATGCTCCACGTGCACTTCGAACGCGGAGCCGCCCGTGTTCGTCGAGTCGGTCCAGCGAGGCTGGATCCCGAGATGCTCGGCGAGCTCGACGGAGTGCATCAGCGTCCCGCCGGTACAGGAGAAGACGCCATCGACGTCCGAGAGCGCGAGGCCCGCATCCGCGAGCGCTTCACGAGCCATCGCGACCTCCCAGCCGCGCACACTCCCCCCGAGCTCGCCGCTGGCAGACGCGGCGTCGGCGACGCCTACGATGGCTGCGGATCCACGCACGCTGGTAGTCGCACTCCGCGGGAAAGCCTCTACAGGGGTTTCATTCCCGCGAGGGTATCAAGCGATGCGACAAGAGGCCATATTTTGTATAATTGTGTTCCCGCGGCCATGGTCTCGCGAGCTGACGGAGGGGGCCCGTGGACTTCCAGGACAGCCCCGAAGAAGCCCGCTTCCGCAGGGAGTTCCGCACCTGGCTCGCCGAGAACGCACCTGCCGAGGTCCCGCACGATTCGGACGCTCGCGAAGCTGCCGAGCGCGCCTGGCATCGCCAGCTCGCGCAGGCGGGCTACGACTGGCTCTCCCTCCCCAAGGAGTACGGCGGACGGGGTCTCCCGGAGTCCTTCGAGGCCATCTTCAACGAGGAGCTCGGACGCTCCGGAGCGCCCTTTCCCCTCGGGCAAGGTCACCTGGCTCAGGCGTTGGCGAAGTACGGCACCGAGGAGCAGAAGACCACGCACTTGCGAAGCCTGCTCGAGCACACCAGGCGCTGGTGCCAGGGCTTCAGCGAACCTGGGGCCGGCTCCGACCTGGCGAGCCTTTCGACGCGAGCGGAGCGCACCGCGGGGCCCGACGGGAGCGATCGCTACCGGATCAGCGGGCAGAAGATCTGGACCTCGGACGCCCGCTACTCGCAGATGTGCTTCCTGCTGGCGCGCTCCGAACCCGACCTCCCGAAGCACAAGGGCATCTCCGTGTTCCTCGTCCCCATGGACCTGCCGGGCATCGAGGTGCAGACGATCGTCACCGCCTACGGGTCCAACGAGTTCGCACAGGTCTTCTTCGACGGCGTCGAGGTCGAGGCGAGCGCCCTGCTCGGCGCCCCGGGCCAGGGGTGGGAGATCTCGAACTTCCTGCTGGGCTTCGAGCGCGGGCCCGCCGACAACGGCTGGATCGCGCGCATGCGCCGCACGCTCCAGGATCTCGAGGGGCGGGTGCGAAGGAGCGAGCTCGCAGAAGATGCTCCGGCGCGCCTCTCCGTCACGCGCGCTCAGGTGCTGCTCCGGGCGCTCGAGATCCAGGCGCAGCGTACGCTCTCACGGCGGATGGGTGGCGAGCCTCCGGGCGCGGGGGGCTCGATCGACAAGCTCCTCCTCACCCGGGCCGACCGCGCCGTCCACCGCGCCATGCTGGACCTGTTGGGGTCCGAGGTCCTGGCTCACCGGACGCCGCGGCTCGACGACTACTTCTGGTCGCTGTCGCAGTCGATCTTCGGCGGCACTTCCCAGATCCAGCGCAACCTCGTGGCCCAGCGGGTGCTGGGGATGCCGAGAAGGTAGGCCGCCCTTGTCGGACTCGACTCCCTTCCAGGCGCTGCGCGTCGAGACCACAGCCGGAATCGCTACGGTGACCCTGAACCG
>JARRLD010000106.1:0-13133 GCA_037387345.1 Gemmatimonadota bacterium | reverse complement strand
CTTCACGACAGCATTCATCACGCGCTCGCAGTGCAGCCCCTTGATGGCCGCCTCGATGGCGTGCACCAGTGCGACCCTCGAAAACGATGGCGTACAAGTCGATCTGACACTACGAAGTGACGCCGACGCCCGATCGCCGCAGCCATCACCACGCGTCGGCGTTCGCGTGGACCGCCCGGGCCGGGCGATAGCCACGTAGCATGGGTGGGGGTGTCACTCCGGCAGGCCCAGACGCCTGATCAGGTCACGGAAGCGCGGCTCGTCCCTCAGATTCTCGAAGGTGGGGTCGACGCTCAGGTATGGGATGTTGCCGTCGTGCTCCTCGAAGGCCCGCTCCAGGTAGTCGAGAGCGAGCTCACGCTCCCCGGCCTGGGCGTAGAGCGCCCCGATCTGCCAGGGCGTGATCCGCAGCATACCGGACCGCGCGGTCCACAGCTCCGCGAGACTCCGGAGCGCCCCGGGGTAGCCGCCCTCGGCGAAGCCGCGGTCCAGGGCGACGAGGGCCTCTGGATCCTCAGCGCTCGAGGCCCGCCACATCTCCAGGGCCTCCTCGTTCCGTCCCATCAGGTGGTACGTCGTCCGCAGGGTGGAGAGCGCCATCTCGTAGTCCGGCGTGCGTGACAGAACGTCCGAAAGCACCTCCTCGGCATCCTCATACTCTCGCAGGTAGATGAGGCCCATTGCCTGGGGCGTGCGGACCTGCGGGTTGAACGGATCGTCCCGCACGGCCCGGTCGATCTGGGCGGTAGCCTCGTCGTCACGGCCCAGGATGTGGAGGAGCAGCGAGTGATAGGCACGAGCGGCGGAGTCGCTTGGATCTGCGGCGAGGGCCTGGCGAAATGATCTCTCGCCCCCGGTCCAGTCCCACGCACCCCAGGTGCGCAGTCCCGCCATCATCCCTTGAACCTCCGCGAGCGTGCTGTCGAGCTCCATGGCCCTCCGCAACGCGGCCTCGCGGCGCTCCCGGGCTTCCTCGGCGGACACGAACCCGCTCCGGGCGCGCGCCTGCCAGACGGCCGCGATGCCAGCGAACGCCTCAGCGTTGTCGGGATCCCGCCCAAGCGCCGCCTCGTAGTCGTCGAGCGCCGTTGCGAGGTCGATCTCGGAGCGCCGATTCCGGTGGAAGCGAGCCCGGAGCAGTGCCTCGACGGCCTCCGGGCTGACCTGCGGGGCACTCGCGAGTGGCTCGTCCCCTTCATCGCTGAGCCGGACGCCGACGCGACCGGCGATGGTTCGGGTCGCTTCGGTGATGAGGCCGGGCACGTCCCCCAGCAGCGCGCCGAAGGAGCCGGACCAGAGAAGCTCGTCAGAGCCACCGTCGGTCAGCTGCAGGTTCAGCGTCACGCTGTCCCCCCTCAGAGCGGTGGCCCCCTGGATCACCGCGTCGACGCCCAGCTCCCGGGCGATCTCGTTTGCCGGACGTTCGCTGCCCCGATATGGCAACACCGAGGTGGGGCTGATCACGCGCACATCAGCCCGGGCGAGCTCCTGGATCAGCTTCGCATGCAGACCCGCGACCAGGAAGTCCTGATCGGGGTCGTCTGCCGCGTTCTGGAGGGGCAGCACGGCGACGGACCCTATCGATGGACGGTCCATCACCGCAGAGACCCACCAGATCACGGTCCCGAGCAACAGCGCGGCCGCGACGAGGGCCGTCGAGCGCAGCTCCCGGGCCCGTCGTCTCCGACGGGTGGCCGCAGTCACCCTCGTTCCGGCGAGGGCCCTCCTGAGCGCTTCCGCCAGCTCCCCCGGGCTCGGGTACCGGTCCCCGCGGTCGCTCTCCAGGGCCTTCCGCACAACGTCGCGAACGGTGACCGGCACGTCCTCCCCCGCGCCCTCGAGAGATGGTGGCGCCTCCGTGAGCTTGCAGGCGAGGAGCGCCCGGTCGCCCTTTCCCGCGAACGGTGGCGAGCCCGAGATCATCTCGTAGAGCACGCACCCGAGGGAATAGACATCGGAGCGGGTGTCCACGTCGGTGTCGCCCGCCACCTGTTCCGGGCTCACGTACGCGAGCGAGCCAACGGAGAGGCCGCCCATCCCACGCGTCCCGGTAGCGCTCAGGGCCCTGGCGACTCCGAAGTCGCTGACCAGAGCACGTTCTTCCTCAAAGAGGATGTTCTCCGGCCTGACGTCCATGTGGACGAGCCCCCGCCCGTGGGCGTATCCGAGGGCGTCGCCCACTTCGCCCGCGATCCGGACCGCCTCTTCGACGGGAAGGGCGCCCTCTCGCTCGAGGCGGTCGCGCAGGGTGTCCCGCTCCACGTGGGGCACGACGAAGTAGAGCAGGCCGTCGGCCTCTCCGAAATCGAAGATCGGGAGGATGTTGGGATGGTGGAGGAGGGCGGCGATCTCGATCTCGCGCAGGAAACGGCCGGCGCCCATCTCGTGGGCCACCTCCGGTTTCATCACCTTCAACGCGACCGGGCGCCACTGCTTCAGATCTTCGGCGAGGTAGACGGTGGCCGGCCCGTCCGAGCCCAGCTCCCACTTGACGGCGTAACGATCCCCGAGGGCTGCGTTCAGACGAACGAGGTCGGTCATGAGCGCCTCACACGGTCGGCCACCACCTCCTTGATCATAGGATGCAGGAGGGTGGGGCGCCACGAGTGACGTCCCAGCCCAGGCCCGGGGCCCGACGCGGTCGAGGTGGTGATGAGGGTAGCGTAGATCTTGCCGCCGTGCTCGGGCTCTGGTTGTTGTTCGGCCCTCGCGTCCCGGACCGCGTTCTCTGCACCTTGCGACTCACGGATTGGGTGGGCATGGTGGGGCCCTCGCGGAGTCCCGACGGGCCCGTCGGCCGCCCGAGCCGGGCCCGCTCACCAGGAGTTCGATGGACACCTCGATCGCGACGCCCGCTCCGGGAACACGCTCCCTCCGACGGCCCTTCGTGTGGCGCGGGCTGGCCTTCGCCCTGGTCTACCTGATGGGAGTGGCGGGACTGTCTTCGGGCGTGGGCGTGAGCGGGCTGAACCTGGCCGAATCCGGAATCGCTGCGAGAGCATACTATGCCCTCGGCCTGTTCGTGCTCGGCGGCCTCGACATCGGCACGCCGATGGGTGGACCTCTGTATGGCCGGGTCCTTCTGTGGACCGCGTACTTCGTCGCCCCCATCATCACGGCCTCAGCGCTGATCGAAGCGGCTGCCCGACTCATCGGCCCTCTCTCCCTCCGCCTGCGCCCTCTGAACGGGCACGTGGTGATCGCCGGTGCCGGCCGACTCAGCAGGCTCTACATCCGCAAGCTCCGAGACCGCGACACGCGACGGACCATCGTCCTCGTCGAGCGCAACTCGAGCCACCCTTCGCTCGCCGAGCTGCACGACCTCTATCGGGTGCTGATCGTTGCGGGGGACATCAGGAGCGACGATGTGCTCCGAGGGCTCAGGCTCGAACGGGCGCGTCGGGTGCTGCTCCTCACGAACGACGACTTCGCGAACCTCGACGCGGCCGCCAGGATCATGAAGCTCGCCCCGGACATCGGGAGTCGCACGGTCGTGCACGTGTCCGACCTGGGCTTCCTGAGAGAGACGGCCGAATCGAGCGTCGCCCGCGTCTGCGAGACCTTCAATGGGCACGAGTTCGCGGCCATGAACCTCGTGCGGGAGCACCTACTCCGACGCTTCCACAGCACGCCGCACCGTGACCTGGTGATCCTGGCGGGGTTCGGGCGCTTCGGCCAGACGGTGCTCCATCAGCTCCAGCAGCACGCCCTGGGGAGCTTCGGCCACGTGGTCATCATCGACGAGGACGCGGCGATGAACGCCCGGGTCTTCGACGAGGAACCGGGGTTTGCGGACGACTACGAGCGGGCGGTCGTCGACGGCGACCTGCTCGACCCGGAGCTCTGGCGTCGCATCGGCGACGTGGTGCGGGCCCATGGCCACGACCCGGTCGTGGTCATGGGATCCGGGAACGACGGCACAAATCTGCATGCGGCCCTGATGGTCCGAAAGCGGCATCCGGGTGCCTACGTGATCGTCCGGACCTTCGGCGCATCCCCCTTCACCGCCGAGATCGCTCAGGAGACCGGCGTGCAGGCCTTCAACCTCAGGGAGCTCGTTGGGGCCGCCATGCCCGAGACGTGGTTCTGAAGTCGAGCGGATCGTGCGGAGCGGTCCTGTGATCGCTAGCCCCGCCCCAGCATCCCATCCTCGCCGATGAGCCGAGCCGGTCTCAGCCGAAGGTAGGCTCTTGATTGGGCCACCACGAAGTTCACTCCCACGAAGTGAACCGCGGACCCTCGACGCACGAACCCCGGCCCCCCACTCAACCCACCCAGATCCGCATCGGGGCCCATCACCTGGGGGCCAGACCCCTCGACCCGGTACTCCCAGCTCGCCTCGCACACGATGTTCTCGCTCCCCACGTCGATCACCCGCGTCACCCCCAGGGAGACAGGGCCGGAACAGAGACCCCGGGAGTCGTCGTCCGGACCGGCGCCGACAGCACGGGAGAACCCGGGATATCCCCCCAGGGCGATGAGCTCTCCAGGTTCGGCGGTCCCCAGGGGCCACTCGGCCGGCTCGAAGAACGCCTTCTTTTCGAGTCCGATGGTGAGTTGCTTCGGGTCGACATCCTCCAGGTCGATGACCGCGAGGTCGTGGATCGGGTCCGCGGCCAGGAGTCGATCCAGGGGATCGAGGGCAAACCCGCCCACCTGGAACAGGCGGCTCGGGTTCACGAGCCGCTGCTCCCGGTAGGCCTCGATGACGTGATGGCAGGTGACCCCCGCCCGACGGGCGGGGAACCGCAGCAGCGTCATCGACCCGTTGTTGGCGGACGGGAGGCCGGGGAAGTCCCCGGCGTTGTCCAAGCGGACCGTGGTGACGAAGCGCATCGCGAATCGAGCGAGCTCATCATCACGCACGGTCGTAACCGGCCTCCCTACGCGATAGGCTTGTCGCGGAACTTCTCGAACCACGCCTTCACGTACAGATGGGTCATGATCCTGTGGGAGACGCTACGGGTCCCGTGATACTCGTCGGGGATCTTCACGTGGAGCGTTTCCTTGTCGAGCACCTTGAGCGCTCGATAGAACTCCTCCGCCTGGCCCATGGGCGTCCTCAGATCGATGGTGCCCGACAGCAGCATCGTAGGCGTGGTGACGTTGTCGACGTAGTGCAGGGGCGAGCGCTCGGCATACTCGACCGGGTCTTCCCAGGGGAACGACTCGAACCGCCGATACCAACTATCGCCGTCGGTCGTGCCGACGAACGAGTGCCAGTTGATGACGGGCCTCTGCGACACCGCCGCGCGGAAACGATCCGTGTGGCCGACGATCCAGGCGGTGAGCACTCCTCCTCCGCTGCTACCGGTGACGAACAGGTTGTCGGCGTCGATGAAGCCACGGTCGATGGCGGCGTCCACGCCCGCCATGAGATCGTCGAAATCCTTGCCCGGATAGAAATAGTTGATGCCGTTCACGAACTCCTGGCCGTATCCGGTGCTCCCTCTCGGGTTCATCCACAGCACCGCGTAGCCATCCGCTGCCAGGTTCTGCCAGCCCCAGTTCCAGCGCACGGTGTACATGGAGACCGGCCCGCCGTGGATCCAGAGTACCATGGGATACTTCTGGCCCTCCTGGAAGTTGGCGGGCTTCATGAGCCAGCCCTGGACCCGCAAGCCATCCGACGACTCCGTCCAGATCTCCTCGACCTCACCCAGCTTCATGCCGTCCAGGACGTCCTCGTTGTAGTCCACGAGGGTGGTGATCTGGTCGGGGCGGTCGAGATCGAACGTCACCAGATAGCTGGGGCGGTAGAACGTCGAGTTGGTCGCCGCCACCCGTCCGTTCTCGGCGATGGACACACCGGAGATGTAGTGGACACCGTCGGTGACTTTCGTGATATCACCCGCGGTGGAAACGAAGTAGAGATTGGACGACCCTTCTTCGCCCATCGTGTAGTAGACACCGGAGCCGTCGGGGGCCCAGGTGATGCCACCCGGCGAGTTGGGAAGGTCTCCAGCGAGCAGACGCTCGTTACCCCCGCTACGGTCCATCAGGTACAGGTTCGAGAGGTTGCTGTAGTTCTCGTTCTCGTCGTATCCGGTGTATGCGATCTGGCGCCCGTCGGGCGAGGGGACGGGATTGGAGTCCGGCCCCAGACGGTCGGTAAGAGTCGTGATCTCGAGGGTGGCCAGGTCGATGGCGTGGACTTCCGAGTTGCTACGCTCGTAGCCCTCCTCGGGCTCGAGATCTGCGCTGAAGTAGAGCGTGGTGCCGTCCGGCGACCATCGGGGATTGCTGTAGGATTCGTCCCCGAACGTGATCTGGCGGGGTGTGCCGCCGAGCTCCGAGTCCACGATGAAGATCTGGGTGTTGCCCTTGGGCGTGTACCCTCGCCCGTCCCTCGCCCACGCGCTCCGGTCCTCCACGACGGCGGGTTTGGCGAGCTCGGCCCCTCGCGGAAACGACGGCATCTTGATGGTCAGCGGTGAGCCCGTGTCCGGGATGAATTGAGTGAACGAGATCATCGTCCCGTCCGGTGACCACCGGATTCCGCTCGGGGAGCGGTCCAGGTTCGTGAGCTGTACCACCTCGCGGGTGTCGAGCCACATCATGTGGATCTGGGTGGTCCCGCTGCGGTCCGAGAGGAACGCGATCCTGCTGCCGTCCGGCGACCAGATGGGCGACGATACGGTGAAGCTCCCCGTGGTCAGCTCGCTGATCCTCCTCGACGTCAGATCCATGAGCATCAGGTTGCTCTGGTTCCGGTCGTTCATCTTGTCCACGCTGCCGCGCGTGAAGAGGATGTGCTGCCCATCCGGCGAGATGTTCGGGCTACCCACCGACTCCATCTCCAGGTAGGTGTCGACATCGAGGAGCTTGTCCGCCTGCTGTGCAGCCGCAGGAGCTGTGCCCACAGTCGAGAGCAGTATACCAGCAATCATGAGGGCTGAGAACAGGTGTCGCATGATTACCTCCCGGATTGTGTCGGGCGCGCCAAGCTGGACGGATCGGACCGCCATCGATCAAGACCTGCATTCTAGGACGGCCTAGTAGGTCCCGCCATGCTGCTCTACCTTGCCGGGCGCATGAGCGTTGATTCCGACCTCGAGAGGTGACGATGGACGGACGGCACTGTGGCCTGGCGATTCTCACCTTCTTCTCATGCCTGCACCGGGTGCACGGCTACCGACGTGCCACCGGCCCAGGACGAGCCAGGGCGGACTGAAGGGCGCCTGGTCATCGTCGGCGGTGGCCTCGACGACGCCAATGCCGAAGTGTACCGGGCCATCTTGGAGGACAGACAGGGCGACGGCGGATCCTGGACGTGTTCCTTCCCGGGGGAGATACCACGGCCGCCTACCAGACGCTGTGGAGGCGCTGGCAGGAAGGAGCCGTGGTGGCAGGCTCCAGCGCCGGCGCGGCCATGATGAGCCGGATCATGATCGCCGGAGGGAGCAGCGCCGAGGCCGTGACCCACGGGGTCGCCCCGGACGGGGAAGGAGAAGGCGTCGTCATCCGCAGCGGGATGGGGTTCTTACCCCACGCCATCGTCGATCAGCACTTTCTGGCCCGGGGACGCATCGGCCGTCTGCTCGTCGCGGTTCTCGCCACCGACTCCCTGCCGCTGGGCCTCGGGATCGACGAGAACACGGCGCTCGTCGAGCCGAGCTCTCCGTCGACGGTGCCGTGCTTGTGGTGGAGGAGATGGAGAGCTTCCAGGCCGTCGTGACCTCACCGGACGGTGGCGTCGAGGGGACCCCCGAGGGTTTCTCGGCAGGGCCGTTCGCAGTGGCATTGGTGGAGGGCGGGGGCTGAGCGAAGCGGCCCGCGAATCTGACACCGGGGGCAGGGGGTGCCTTCGGCCTCATGTCGCGAGCCCGCCACAATCACACCGAAGGAGTGCCCGGTGTTGCGAGTCCGCCACCCACTTCCGGGGGCAAGATGTCCCCCCTCCGGACACTTTATTTCCGCGTCGTGCCCCCACAGGGGGCCCGCACGGGCCGTAGCCTCTCACCCTCGACCTTGGCACGTAAATCGCGGCCAGGCTCCTCGGTTCACCGGCGCACCAAGAATCTCCCCCCATCGGCCGGTCATCGCTCCCGTGGATCCCGGAGATTCCTACCATGTCTGTCACCCTCGTTCGACTCGGGCGGCTGTCCGCGGCCCTGCTCTCTCTGATCCTCCTCGCTACCTCCCCACTTCGGGCTCAGAGCCCTGAGTACTTCGTGGGTGGTTTGCTCGGATATCAGAGCGGAGCGGCCATACAGCTGTTCGGTCAGGCCAATGGGTTCGCGCAGGGTCTTCCTCTCCCCGTACGGGTCCGGCTGGGATGGGCCAGCGTGGAGCCGGGCGACGCGGCTGCCGCCCGGCGAGTCTTCATCAACAACGCCACGAACGGCACCCCGGTGGAGAGCGGCCGCACCCTGGACCTGGGGCTCGAAGTCCTCCACACGCTCGGACCGCGCACCGTCGCCTACGCGGGGATCCGGCGAACCTCGTTCAGGGCGAACTTCAAGTTCATCGGAGGCAACGAAGACTTCGACGTGGTGAGCTCGCACTGGGGGATCGCGTTGGGAGCCGAAACCAGCTACCCCATGGGCGCCCGCACGGCGCTCATGGTCTCGGGAGGATTCGAGCTCTTCAAGTCCTCCCGGCTGTCGGGTCACGATACCTCGTACAGCCCCGACGGGGACAACGCCAACCCCCGGGAAGAGTACCGATATCCCGACGCCGACGCCGCCGTCGCGCAGCCCCGTCTGCGTCCGGCGCTGATGGTCGGGTTGCGGTACCGGTTGGGCGGCTGACGAGGCGCTTCCTCAGTCCTCGCGCGCCATCCCGAGACGCTGCAGCATAGCGTCGAACCCCGGATCGGCCGTGAACGCTTCTGCCGAGGGGTCGAGCAGCATGCGCTGGAGCTGTCGGGGATCGTCCTCCAGGGCCTGGGCGAGGACGTCGAAGGCCCGCTGCGCCTCGCCCATCTCCCACCAGACCAGCGCGATATCGTAGCTGGGCTCCGCATCCAGGATCTCGAGCTGCTCCCGGGCCTCAGCCGGACGATCGGCCCGGGCCAGCGCCCAGGCCAGACCTGATCGGACCGTGCCTTCCTGATCATCCGCCAAGGGTAGCGCGGTCTCGAAGGCGGCCACGGCCCCGTCGTCGCGTCCGAGCATGCCGAGGCTCCAACCCTTGTTGTACCAGGCGTACCAATCGCCCGGCTCCATCTCGAGCACCTTGTCGGACTCGATGATGGACCCCTCGTAGTCCCGGGTATAGAAGAGGCGGTCGGCCAGCCGCTGTCGGCTGAGGATGGAGAGCGGATCCAGGGTCACGGCCACACGTCCCTCTCTCACCGCTTCCTCGTAGCGCCCTTGTCGCTGTAGCTGTTGCGCATACAGCGCATGGGCGTCCGACGAGCCGGGATTCAGCTCCAGCGCACGCTGGATGGCGCGGGTGGCCTCGTCGTGCCGGAGCTCGAAGTCGAGAAGCCGGGCATGGGCCACGTGGGCCGCGGCCAGATTGGGATCGAACTCCAGCGCCCGCTCCACCGCGCCTCGGGCCTTGGGCTGGGCCTCCTCGGGTGGCAGCCGCTGCCAGTTCCAGGCAGACAGGTACGCGTTGGCCAGGCCGACGTAGGCGGCGGCGTAGCCCGGATCGGCCTCGATGGCCTGAAGATAGAGCGACTCCACCTCGTCCAACGCCCCGCCGAATGCGCCCCGGCTCTCGAACACGTAGTGGGCCCGGTTGGCCAGCTCCAGGGCATCGACGTTGTCGGTGGGCCGTTCGGCCAGGCGCTGCTCGACCTCGGGGGAAAGCGTGGCCTTCAGGGCCCGGGCGATCTCCCTGGCCAGGTCGGTGCGGATCGCGAAGACGTTCTCCGCTGTGAACTCTTCGTCGTAGGTCTCGGCCCAGAGGTGGCGATCGGTAACGGCCTCGATGAGCTGCACGTTGACCCGGACCCGGCTGCCCGCCCGATCCACTCCACCCTCCAGCACGGTGGCCACGCCCAGCTCCGTGGCGATGTCCCGGATGGTCTTCGTGGTCCCCGCGTACTGCATGACCGACGTGCGCGAGATGACCGTGAGCGAGTCGATCTTGGAGAGCTGGGTGAGGACGTCGTCGTGCATGCCCTCGGCGAAGATGACGGCGTCCTCATCCCCCGAGGCCGCCCGGGTGACGAAGGGAAGGACGGCGATGGAGCGGAGATCGGGTCCTGACGCGTCGTCCGCGGCAGCGCCTCGGGTGTCCCCCAGAAGTATCCACCCTGCGGATACCACTCCCCACAGGGCGAATGCCGCCACGCCTCCTCCCAGCGCGTTTCTCCAGCTGAAGAGATCCCGCCCCGGCGGGCCCGCCGTCGCCGTCGTGCCGCCGGACGCAGCCTCGGCCGGAATCTCCACGCCGGAGGGCCCGGAACGTCCCTGGATGACAGCGGTCGCCAGCACGATGGGAAGCCCGATGATGATGAGGAAAAGCGCCATGGAGGGCGCCCAGTCGGGAAGCTGGAGCACCGAGGCCAGTGTATCGACCACCTGCAATACCGCCCAACCACCTACGAGATAGATGGCGAGGACCTGCCACAAGGATCGACGGTGAATCTCCTGAAGCAGGCTTTTCATACAGGGGGCCACTGAGCGCGGCGGATGAGGGGCTCGGGTGCGGGCAACGACAGGAAGGTCGGAGGCATTGCATGCTTTGGCAACGGGACCGTCACTGGATCAGGACCCGGGACGCTTTTTCCTACCGAGGCATCCCCTCCCAGATCTTGGACAGCGCGCGCTCGAGATGCACTCGCGCATGTAAAGTTATATTGACATGATGTCAAGATCGCTTTACTCTTTCTCCATGAGCACGAATGATGGCGTTCGAAACCACGTCCGCCGGCACCGTCGCCTCCGGGAGCTGACCCAGCAGGACCTGGCCGCCCGCGTGGGCGTGACCCGGCAGACCATCATCTCCATCGAGGGTGGGAAGTACAATCCGTCGGTGGGCCTGGCGCTGCGCTTGGCCGAGGCCTTCGGCGTTCCCGTCGAGGAGCTGTTCCAGATCGACCGAGGAGAGTTCGATGACTGAGCGAGCTGCCCGCCCTTCGCTGCCCAGGCGGCCCTCATCGCCCTCGGGATCGTCCTGTGGATGACCGCGGGTAAGGCGTGGATCCTTCTCGCGGGCGTCGGGGCGTTCGTTCCCGGTATCCTGCGGGAGCTCGGCGTGATGAGGGACCTGGACGAGTTCCAGCGGGAGGCCTCGCGGCGGGCGGCGTTCCACGCGTACCTCGTCGGGGGCCTGGCGGTCGTCTGCATCATCACCGGGCTGCACCTGTTCGGTGAGACGGTGGAGTACCCGGCGGACATGGTGACGCTGATCCTGGTCATTCTCTGGCTGACCTGGCTGTTCAGCTATCTCATGTCCTTCTGGGGTGCGCAGAGGACCGCGGTCGTCGTGCTGCTGGCGTTCGGCGCGTTCTGGACGCTCTTCGGCGTGCTCAGCGGGATCGGCGAGGGCGGAACCTTCGTGGAGATCGTGGTGGGCATCGTCATGCACCTGATCTTCGTGGTGCCCTTCGTCCTGGGCGCGTACGCCGCCCGGCGCCGGCCCGTCCCCACCGGATGGTTCCTCCTGGTCGTCGGGGCGTTCCTTCTCTATTTCCTCGGCAGGCCCCGGGCGCTGCCCTGGACCACACAGCTCCTCACCCTGACCTCGCTCGTGGTGCCCATCCTGGCCTGCGGTATCGGGCTCGTGCGGGTGAAGGACGTTTCCGGAGAGGACGCGTAGCGGCGCGGAGCCGAACAGGATGTCGTCCACGACGCGAGCCTTCGTGGTCGATGCGATGACAGTCGGCCAGGGCGGCGACCAGGCTGTCGGGGAGATCGCTCATCGGCCGGGCGCCCCCGTTCCCACCGCCTGTAGCCAGTCCCGCATCAGCACCAGCCCTCCGCCGGCGGCCTCTGGTTCGCTCAGCGGCTGCAGGAAGAGAAAATGCTGGTCGTCCGGCGTGACGGCGTAGGTGCGGCTGACCGGGTTCGCCGAATACCGCCGCGTATCGAACAGGGTGGTGTGCGCACCCGTCGTGAAGGTCGGCCCGTCGGAGACGGCCACCGCCACGAGGTCACCGGCAGCATTTCGGTAGAAGAGCTCCCGCCCCGAGTGCGACCAGCGGGGTTCGATGCCGCCGTCCGTCGACACCTGCCACATCCCGGTGGAGGTGTTGGGGAAGGGCCTGACATGGATTTCCGGCCGTCCCGATTCATCCGACACATAGGTGAGCCAGCGCCCGTCCGGCGAGATCGCGGGACTGACCTCCTGCGCATCGCTCGTGACCAGGGGGACCGGCGTCGTATCGCCGCGGGTCCGCACCGCGAGAATGTCGGCGTCGCCTTCCGCCCCGGTGTCGGTGCGGTACACCAGCCAGCTTCCATCCGGCGACCACCCACCGTCGAACACAGAACGCGACTCCGGGAGCTGGACCGGCATCGCTTGCCCGCTCCCGTCAGCATGCTTGGTCCAGAGCCCGATCGGTCCACCGGCGTCCGAGACGTACAGGATGGTCGTGTCGTCGGGCGACCAGGCCGGTTGGAAGTTCTGGGTTCCCGTGAAGGTCAGCCGTGTCGAGATCCCGTCGGCGAGGCGGATCAAGAAGAGATTGCTGTTCCCGGTGGTGCTGTCGACGACGCTGAGCGCGAGCCGGCTTCCGTCCTGAGACAGCGCGATAGACCAGTCTAGGGTCGACCCCATCGTCCACGTCATATCGACGCCACCGTCCCGAGCGACCGAGGCGATCTTGACCTGTTCTCCAGCGCGTGACGCTCCTCCCTCGGTGTAGAGTAGCGTGCCGTCCCGGCCGACGGTCGCCTCGGGCAGGCCCCGATCCACACGGATCCCCTGGAGAATCGAGATCGGCGGGCCACGCACGGCGAGGCGCCGGGTGTCGAACGGTACCGCCAGCAGACGGCCGGTGCTCGTCGCGTAGACGAGCGTTTCGCCCACCACCCACGCCGCCGCGGCATCCACGCCCAGGTCACGCACGCTGTCCGTGTCGAGGTCGAGTGCGAACGCGCTGACCGTTCCGGCCATAGCGCTCACGAGGACGGCCCGCGCCCGGGGCACGGGGGCGACCTCGAGAATGGTTGCTGACGTCCTGTAAACGCGTCTGACGGGCCCGCCGCCGTCCGGGATCGAGTAGACCGACT
>JARRLD010000105.1:0-12321 GCA_037387345.1 Gemmatimonadota bacterium | reverse complement strand
CGCGTACCGCGTCCCGCGTAAGCTGACGTTGTGGCTAGGGTTCTGCTGGACGCTGCTCGTGGCCTCGCAGGCCACCGCCCAGAGCCAGGGATGGATCGAAGGGCGGGTCGCGGCGGCCGACGGTCGCCCCATCGCTGATGCCATGGTCACCGCCGACGGCCTGGACCGGGAGACCACCACGGGCCGGGCGGGGCGCTTCGTGCTGGGTCCTCTCACTCCGGGCCGGTACCGCGTGCGTGCCTCGGCGCTGGGCTACGGCGACGGGCTGTCGGTGGTCGTGGTGAGCGCAGGGGATACCGCGAGGGCAGAGTTCGCCCTGGAGACCGAGGCGCTTCGTTTGTCGGGGATCGCCGTCTCGGTGCTGCGGCCGACGCTCCAGCCCCAGCTGGAGCTCGGGGCGGGTCGGGCCCGGGAATCGAATCCTCGGGACGCGGGCGATCTGCTTCGCGGGCTTCCGGGGCTCAGCGCCGTGCGACGGGGCGCCCTGGGCCTCGATCCGGTCGTTCGCGGCCTGCGCGAGACGGAGGTCGGCGTCTACCTCGACGGTACGCGCCAGTTTCCGGCGGGACCTGCCCGCATGGACTCCCCCCTCTCACATCTCGATCCTACTACACTGGAGAACATCGAGGTCGTCAAGGGGCCGTATGCGCTGACCTGGGGTGCGGGGAACGCGAGCGCCATCCGGGTGAGGACCCAACCCCTGCCTCCCGCGACCCCCGGGCTCGCGCACGGACGGATCCTGACCGGCTATGACGCCAACCTGGACGCCAAGGAGACGTCCGCTTCGCTGCTGGGCTCGAGCGGCCCCCTCTCGTACTGGGGCAGCGGAGCCTGGCGGGAGGGCAGCACCTACACCAACGGCTCGGGCGACGACGTGCCGGCAGGGTACCGGTCCTGGGAGACCCGGGGCAAGGTGGGCTACGCCACGGGCCCCCGCTCGAATCTGGTCTTCTCTGGGGGCTACCAGCGCCAGGAGGATATCGACTACCCGGGCCTCATCCTGGACGCCAACTACTTCCGCACCCTCAACGCCGCAGCGGAGTGGAGGGTGGATCGGTCGCGAGGGAGCCTCCGCAACCTGAATGTCCTGGCGTATGTCAACGACGTGAACCACGCCATGGACAACGACGACAAGCCCACGGCCCAGCCGAACCCCGATCGTATCCCTCCGTTCCCGCTGGACGTCGCCGTGGACGCCGGGATCCGCGTGTACGGAGGTCGTCTGGCGGCTACCCTGTTCTCCGGACCGGCGTGGGAGCTCGAGGTGGGCGGCGACGTCTACCACACGCTGCGCCAGGCGACCCGCACGATCCACCGACGTGATACGGGCATGCTCATGTTCACGGACCTCATGTGGCCTGACGCGGCGATCACGGACGGGGGCGTATTCGCACGGGCCACCCACACCCTGGGGTCCGGCGTCTCCCTGGCCGCCACCGCCCGGCTGGACGCGGTCCGGGCCAGGGCCGACTCCGTGAGCGACTTCTTCACCGAGAACGTGGCATCCGGCTCGGGGCTGGATGCCGACGAAGCCAACCTCAGCGGAGCCCTCACCGTGAGCTGGCAGGCCGCCCGGGCCTGGTTCGTGGCGCTGGGCGTCGGCTCCGTCGTGCGGACGGCCGACGCCACGGAGCGCTACTCCGACCGGATCCCGGCGAGCAAGGCCCAGACCAGCGCCGAGTTCGTCGGCGATCCGTCCCTGGCCCCGGAGCGGAGCACCCAAGCCGACGTGTGGGTGGACGGACGCTTTTCCAGGGCGTCGGTATCGTTCAATCTCTTCGGTCGCCGCATCGACGACTTCATCACGCTGGAGCCCACGAACCTGCCGAAGCGTCTCCCGCTCAGCCCGCCCACGGTGTACCGGTACATCAACGGGGAGGCGCGTTTCTGGGGCGTGGAAGGCACCCTCACCGTCGCGCTGTCCGATGAGTGGACGCTGATGACGCGGGCCAGCCATCTCCGGGGGTCGGACCGGACGTTGGACGAGCCCGCCCTCGGCATCCCGCCCCTCCATGGGACCGCCAGCCTGCGCTGGCAGCCGAGCGGCGGCCGCGCGTACGTCGAGACCATCGCCCACGCCTCCGACCGGCAGGACCGCGTCGCGACGACCCGCGGAGAGGAGCCCACCGCGGGGTACGGGACCTTCGACGTCCACGCGGGCCTCGGCCTGGTGGAGGGCGCAATGCTCCGCGTGGGCGTCGACAACCTCGCCGACCGTTGGTACGTGAATGCGCTCAACGCCCGCAATCCCTTCACGGGAGCCCCCATCGCGGAGCCTGGCCGGGTGGTATTCGCCCGGGTGAGCTGGGCCTTCTGATGGTCGGCTCGCGCGCTGGCCGCGCGGGCCGCTCGGTTCGGCTCTTCCTCAGCCGACCGACGATCCTGCGGAGACCGTGGGCTGGTCGGCAGCCCGGTGCTGGATCCACTCCTCGAGCGTCGTGGTCGGCGGACCCAGGAGCTCGTTCGCCTCCGACGGATCGCCGAGCTCCCCGACCCGGTCGAAGTACGCCATGAGCCCGGCAGCGAACCGCAGCCTCCATCGCCCTGGACCTCCCACGGCCACAACCGCGCCCGTTGCACAAAGACGTGTACGGCCTTCACGTTGCGTCTTCATGATACCGATCACACGCTCCCGAGGGCCCGCCCCGCTGCTCCTGTTCCTGGGCCTGGTCTGCGCGGACGCGGTTGCGGCCCAGGCGCCCACCCAGCTCCGGCTCATGACGTTCAACATCCGTTACGGCACCGCCCAGGACGGAGATCATATCTGGGCGAACCGTCGCGACCTGGTCGCGGACATCATCGAGCGGGAGGCCGCCGACGTGCTGGCGATCCAGGAGGCGCTCGATTTCCAGCTCGACGATTTGGCCCCGGCGCTACGGGGCTATCGCAAGCTCGGTCAGCATCGGGACGGAGGAACCGGTGGGGAGTTCTCCGGCCTGTACGTTAGGGAGGATCGGGTGAGGATCGTGGACTGGGGGGAGTTCTGGCTCTCCCCGACTCCGGAGGTCGTCGCATCCAGGGGGTGGGACGCGGCGCTGCACCGCATGGCGGTCTGGGTCGACATCGTTCCCGTGGGCTCGGACGAGATGATCCGCGTCTACGGAACCCATTTCGACCACCGGGGAGAGGTCGCCCGCGTGGAGAGCGCGGGGCTCATCGCCCGGCACGCGTCGGGCGCCGGCCGCCCCGCCGCGGTCCTGGGTGACCTGAACGCGGCGGACGGCTCGGAGGTCGTTCGCGCCTTCGCCGACCTCGGATATCGATCGGCCATCCCCGCCCTCCACCCCGAAGTGACGCTCGGCACGTTCAACGGCTTCGAGGATCCGCGCGGGGGCGGGCGGCGCATCGACCACATCCTCGTGGGGCCCGGATTGCGCGCAACGAGCGCAGCGATCCTGGACGATCGTGTCCAGGACCTCTTCCCGTCGGACCATTTCCCGGTGGTCGCCGTCGTCGAGGTCCGTCCCGGCGCCTGACCTCCATCCGGCGCACGAACGGATCCGACGCCAGAATGCCCGACGCCCCCGGGGCTCCGGATGCCGGCGCCTCCTATTCGGCCCGCATCGTCACCATCGGATCCACCCGGGTCCCGGCGCGGGCGGGCACCCAGCTGGCGAGCAGGGCCGTCCCGGCGAGCGCGACGGCGACGATGACGAGCGTGAGCGGGTCGGTCGGGCTCACCTCGTAGAGCAGGCCAGCGAGGAGACGGGTCAGGCCGTACGCCGCGACGAGCCCCAGGGCCAGTCCGGCGAAGACCATGCGCATGGAGGCGCCCACGACCATACCGAGCACCTTGCCGCCGTCGGCGCCGAGGGCGATCCGGATGCCCATCTCGCGGGTGCGGCGCGCGACGCCGTACGAAACCACGCCGTAGATCCCCACGCTTGCCAGCACGAGCGCGATCAGAGAGAACGCCCCGAAGAGCACCATCACGAACCCGCGCTCCGCGATCGACTCGATGACCCGGGATCGCATCGTCTCCAGCCTGAGCGGGACGTCGGAATCGAGCCGGCGGATCGTCTCGCGAAGGCCGCCCACGACCCTGGCCGCGTCGCCCAAGGACGACTCCGCCACCACGGAAGCTCCCCACTGGAGCCGGAAGGGTCGCTGGGAGTGTGCGAAGTAGACCGTCGGTCTCGCCTCGATGTCGAGGCCCCGGTACCGGACGTCACCCACCACGCCCACGACCCGCGCGAAGGTGCGATCCTCCCAGAAGTTGTCCATGCCGCCCCCGTTTACCTCATGGCCGATGGGGTCCTCACCTGGCCAGACGGTCTCGGCGAACGACTGGCTGACGATCGCCACGTGCCCCGACTCGGGGGTGTCTCTCTCGTCGAACAGCCGGCCCCTCAACAGCGGGATGTCGAGCGCCTCGAAGGCTCCGCCGCTTGCCACCACGTAGCCAGCCGTGGTGGCCCGTTCCAGGTCGCCGTCCAGCTCCAACCGGCCGCTGGCCAGCGAGCCCGCCACGGGAAGCGTGCTCATCACACCCGCTGACTCCACGTCCGGTAGCGCCTCCAGCTCCGAGATGAGCTCGTCGTACCACCGTGCCTGGTCGTACTCGGACGCGTACTTCACCAGCGACAGGGTCACGGCTGCGGTGGAGACGTCGCCGACCTCCGCCCCGATATCCTCGGTGAGCAGCGCCCGGGACGACCTCACGAGCAGCCCCGTGGCCACAAGCAGCACGAAGGCCATCGCCACCTCGGCCCCGACCAGCACCCGCCAGACACCAGCCCGTCCCTCCCTGGCGTTCCCGCGGCTCCCGACCCGGAGCGCGTCTCCGGCGTCGCGCCGGGTGAGCCGCAGCGCGGGCAACAACCCGAAGAGGAACGCCGTGGTCAGCGCGACGGCGGCGGTGTAGGCGAGCACCCAGCCGTCGATCGTGACCTCCGAAAGCCGAGGGATGGTGCCCGCCTGAGCGGCACGCAGCCCACGCATCACGCCTCCGGCCATGAGGACTCCGGTGGTTCCTCCGACTCCGGCGATCACGAGGCCTTCGGTGAGAAGCTGGCGCAGGATGCGCCCCTTGGCCGCCCCCAGCGACATGCGGACCGCCAGCTCCCGGGAGCGCGCAGCCCCCCGGGCCAGAAGCGTGCTGGCCAGGTTCGTGCAGGCGACCAGAAGCACCAGCCCGGCCGCTCCGAACAGGAGGAGCAGCGGTGTCCGCGAGTCGCCGACGATCGCCTCCTGCAGCGGCGTCACGAACACGCTCGTGGCCAGGAAGTCGGGATCGGCGCCGGGCTCGTCCTGCACGAGCCGCGCGGTAAGGGAGATCGCCTCCTGACGCGCCTGCCCAATGGAGACGCCGCTCGCCATCCGCCCGACGACCCTCCAGTTGTGCGCGGTCCGGCTGCTCGACAGGCCGCCGAGCTCGAGCGGGGCCCACATGTCGATCCCCCCGCCCGGGAAGCCCGGGTCCTCGGCGACGCCGACCACGGGTGCCCGGAAGCCCAGGATCTCGAGGGAGAGCCCGGAGATCTCCGCGCCCGACAGCTCGTTCTCCCAGAACGAGCGGGACACCACCACGACGGGCGCCGCGTCCTCGTGATGGTCGTCCGGCGTCGTCAGGCGTCCTCGGACAGGCACGACGCCGAAGATCGACCAGTAGTCGTGCGAGACCCGGCCGACCCTGGCCTGCACCGGCTCGTCGCCTCCCAGCGCCGTGGTCGAGAGGACGCCGTACGCAGCGAGCCCCGAGAAGCTCCGCAGGTTCGCCATCCAGTCCCGGAAGTTGGGCCAGGCGACCGCCATGGGTCCACCTCGCGTGTTGACCTCGGTGACCCACACGATCTCGTCGGGGTCCTCGAAGGGCAGCGGCCGGAGCAACACCCCGTTCACCACCGAGAAGATCGCCGTGTTGGCGCCGATCCCCAGGGCGAGCGTCAGAACCGCGACCAGCGCGAACGTCGGGCTGCGAACGAGCGTCCGTACCCCGTAGCGGATATCCTGCCAGAGCGTGTCGAACATCTCCATCCTCCCCACCGCACGATGGTGTCTGCGCGTGACCGCCGCCGCGGCCGCCGCGATCCGATCCCTGTCGCCGAAGCGCCGCAGCGCCTCCTCCCGGGCCGCCCTGGGGTCCCAGCCGGCCCCGACGAGCTCTTCGACATGCAGGGCGATGTGCGCCTCGATCTCCCGCTCGACGTCCTCGCTGACGCCGAAGCGCGGGAAGATGCCCCTGCGCTTCCGTTCCCCGCCCATCAGCCGGCAGGCGAGCCCAGCACCCGGCTCATCGCTCGGACGTACCGATGCCAGTGGTTCAAACCCGCCTCCAGCTCCGTGCGTCCCTCGCCCGTCAGCGAGTAGAACTTCGCCTCACGGCTCGTGTCGGTGACGCCCCACTCCGCCTCCACCAGCCCCTTCGTCTCGAGGCGTCGAAGCGCCGGGTAGAGCGCACCCTCTTCGATGTTGAGCTCCTCCTCGGTGGTCTCTCGGATCCAGCGGGATATGCCGTAGCCGTGCAGCGAGCCGCGGCTCAGCGTCTTGAGGATCAGAACGTCGAGCGTGCCCTTGAAGAGCTCCAGTGGATTGGCCATACCGGACCCTCGTGGTCTTATGCCTAAGATTACGAGGGGTTGGACGAGACGAAACGCGAAAAGGTTTCAAAGCCCATGGACCCTTTCGTCACTTGCGGGGGCTCGGTCTTCCGGGATGGCTCCCCCTCGCCGCTCCGGCCGGTGGGCGAGTCAGTCGGGCTCCACCCCGGTGAGGGGAGCGAGGATGGCGACCGCCCGATCCAGGACGTCACGGTCTGGAGGATCCAGACCGGCCAGGTCACGGGCCAACGCCGCAACGCGCCGACGGCGGCCCTCGAGGAGGAGCGAGCGGCCCCGCTCCGTGGCCGTGACGCGCCGTACCCGTCCGTCGTCAGGGTCGGCCTGGCGTTCCACCAGCCCGCCCCACTGCATGTCCTTCACCATGCGGGAGACGGTTGGCGGCTTCACCTGCTCGGCCTCGGCCAGCTCGCTGATGGTGGCCGGACCCCGAAAGACCAGCACCGAGAGCAAGGAAAGCCTCGGGGCCGTAAGCCCGGACTCCGCATCGACGGGACGTACCCGCCGGAGGATCCGGATCGCCGTGGAGTGCAGGCGGTCAGCGAGGGCGGTCACGTCGGGCTCAGGCCGGTCTTGACGACTCACTGGATGCTCCCTAGTATTTAGCTTAGCTAAACTAAATATATGCCGACCTGCCCCAGACACAAGGAGCGCTCACCGTGTCATCCGCCGCCTTCTCCCTCGGAGCAATCGGTCAGATCGCCGTCAACGCCACGGACATCGACCGCGCGACCACCTTCTATCGCGACACTCTGGGCCTGCCCCACCTTTTCCGGGCCGGTACCATGTCCTTCTTCGACTGTGGCGGAATCCGCCTCATGCTGGGGATCGCCGAGTCGCCGGAGTTCGACCATCCGTCCTCCATCCTCTACTTCAGAGTGGAGGACATCGCGGAGGCCCACTCCACCCTTACCGAGCGGGGCGTCGCCTTCGTCCACGAGCCCAGGGCGGTTCACGCCGCCGAGGATCACGACCTGTGGCTGGCGTTCTTCCGCGACTCCGAGGACAACGTGCTCGCGCTGATGAGTGAGGTGCCGAGGGGGTGAACACCGCCATGGCTGACGGCACGCCTCCGGGGCAAGCGACCTACTGGACGCTGGTCGAGCTCCAGGCCACGACGGTCGCCGATCCCGAGGCCATGTCCCGGTAGTACCGCAGGAAGCGGTTCGTCTCGAACGTGTCGTACATGGCCAGATTCTCGGCCCAGCGATACGCGATGGGCTGGAACCAGAGCTCCACCTCCACCGTGAAGGGGCCGGCGCCAGGATCGACGGCGACCGAGTAGCGGACGCGATCCCCTCCGGGCCCGAAGTCGACATCCGTCTCCGCGGAGCCGTGCACCAGGACCCGGTCGTCGGCGCGCCCTTCGTCGAAGCCGACGGGGAGCAACCGGTTCTCCTTCACCCAGTGGTCGGCGGACAGCAGGCCTGTCGTGGGCGCTCCGGCCTCGTCGACCATGATGGCCTCGTAGACCTGGACCTGGTCCGGACGCGTGATCTCCGTGTAATGCGGCTCGAAGCGGGTCCCGTCGACGTCGTTGTCGTTGCCTACGACCCGTCCGTCGCTCTCGAACGCTCCGGACTCGAAGACCACGCTGCCGGTGGCGTCCGTCACGGTCACGTGGAGCCAGGCCCTCCGGGACGGATAGGCCGTCGGGAACTTGTGGCCGGCCCGGTTGAGCACCTCCACGTCCGCCATCAGGCGATCGGCTTCGATCCGCGCCTCCGCCACCGTCACCGATGCGGTCGCCTCGCGCAGGTGGGCCACGGTGCGGTCGGCGGCCAGCGCCAGCTCCTGAGGCAGGGCCGCCACGCCCAGCTCCCGGCGGTAGCGGTTCAGGACGCGCAGCATGAAGAAGTTCCCACCGCGAAACGAGTGCCGCGACACCTGCGGCCGGGCCCGGCCCAGCACCGCGGTGACCGGCACATCCTCTTCGACCACCGGCATGTGGCAGTCCTGGCAGCTCGTGCCCTCCTCGGCGTACGCGCTGGCCTGCCACTCCAGATAGGGAACCTGCTCCGGGAACTCGGGGCCCGAGCTTCCGTCGGGCCGGATGGAGTGCGTCAGCAACGTGTGGCACGTCGCGCACAGATCGGACGACTGGACGTGCGCCGCTTCGGTCGGGCGGAAGCCCGTGGCCGACTGCATGATCCCCACGCCCCCCGCATCGGGCTGGAACGGACCGAACACCGGACGTCCCTCGGCGGGCCCCTCGAGCGAGATCTCGAAGCCGCCGATGAAGCTCTCCTCGGTGCCCAGCCCGGTCTCGGCGATCTGGTGGCACACCGCACATGACACTCCGTCCGCCGCGAGCGCCGCCTCGGGACCCTCGCCCGCGCCGATGGGCAGGTTGTCGAAGACGGATCCCGCGCCGCGCGCTGCTCGCGCCACGACGCTCGCCATCGGCATGTGGCACCGGCTGCACTCGTCCTGGATCTCCTCCGATGCCTCGGGGAAGTCGGTGATCTCCCGCCGCACGGCGGCATGCCAGTACGGATCCCGGGCGCTGTTCGCCATCATCGAGGCACGCCAGTCGTAGCCGATGGAGACGTCCTCCCCCACCGAGGTCCGCACATCCTTGTGGCAGGCGAGACAACGGTCGGAGGTGAGGAAGGGATCCCCGACGGCCTGGGGTGTGGCGTGGTACGCCGCTGCCGGCTGCGTGGCATCGCGCGACGGGGACGATCCCAGGGCGACCATCGCCACACCGAGGATCAACGAGGTCAAGAGCACGCGTTCAAACATCGGTCACCATCCCTCGAAGAAGCCACCGTCGAACCAATCCAGCAGGAGATACGCCAGCAGCCGGACGGAGCGGCCGGACGTCTCCGTGGCGGGCACGAGCACCCCGATATTGAACAACACGTGCTGCCGTGTGTTGAGAGAGACCTGAAGCTGGGGCACGATGTCCAGGGCCAGCGCCGCGCCGCCCTCCAGCTCGCGTTTGCCCTGCAGCTCCACCATCGGCGTCCACGCCCGCCCCCAGTTCCCCGAGGTGAACGTGCGGCCGAGCAGGACGCGGCCGAACCCCTCGTTCTCGGCTCCGTCGTAGAGGGGGATCTCGGCGCCGGCCTGCGCCTGGAAGAAGCCGTCGGCCGGCAGGATCTGCCCAAACGACAGGAAACCCTCGACCTTGGTTCCGTCCGCGCCGAGCCCCTTGGATTCGTCCCCCGTCGGCAGGATCACCTCGCCACCGAACGAGAAGATCGTCCCCGACTCGAAGCTGTGGTAGGCTGCGTGCTTGAGCCCGAGCACGACGTCTCCGAAGCCGCTGACCCACTGCATCGCGCCCGGAGAGCCGCTCGCGTCGGACACCTCCGCCCAGCCGTAGGGGATGACCACCTCGAACTGGCTCCGGGGCCCGAAGCGCTTCTCGTACACGAAGGCGCCTCCGACAGAGCCGTCGCCCTCGAGAGCCGCGTCGGCCTCGATGACCCATTCGTCTTCGGGGAACGCCTTCTCGGTCAGCAACCCCCGGGGGAGGTTCAGCTCCCCGCGCGGCCAGGACGGATCCGTGCACAGCGTGCGGACGTAGCGCATCACCCGTTCGAGCTGTTCGACGGTGAGCGCTTCGCCGAACGCCGGCATCATCCGGCTGAAGCCCCGCGCCGGTCCTCCGTCGTGGGCCACGCCGATCCAGTCGGAGTCCGGCTCCCGCGCAGCGAAGTCGCAGTCCGTGAAGTCCGGCAGAGGCTCCTCGAATCCGACCAGTGCGCGGTCGACGCCACGGCCGTCGGTACCGTGGCAGTTGGCGCAGGCGGCATCGAAGAGCGCCGCATCGGATAGGCCATCGAGATCGTCGGGAACCTGGCCCGCCAGACCATCTGGGCTCCCGAGCAAGCGCCAGAGAGCCAGGCCGGTTAGAAGGAACGCCAGGTGTGTGGTGGATCGGTTCATGCGCAGGGTCCGGGTCGCGCGGGGGAGCGTTCGGAGGTTGTCACATTATGGGGTTCGCACCAGGTGGTGCAAACCCCCCGGGAGACTCCTCGACCCTGAGCCGCCTTCAGGACGTCGACGGCCGCCCCGCCAACCTCCGCAAGACCACAGGCCAGAACTCCAGCGCGTCGAAGAACCCGCGCACGGGCACGCGTTCGTTGAGCCCGTGCTCGAAGCGGTCGGAGTCCTTCATGAACAGTCCCATGACCCCGTACGTGGGGATGCCGGCTCGTCGGTAGTGGAGCCCGTCGGTGCCGTATGGCGCCTGGTAGGGAATCAGGGGCGTGCCAGGGCGGATACGCGCCACTCCGGCCGCCACCGCGTCCAGCACGTCCTTGCGCACCGGTGAGGCGGGACCCTCCACGGGATCGGCGAGCACGCGGATCTTCACCGCAGGGTTCGCCACGACCTCCTGAAGGACGCTCCGCACCTCCGCCACGGCGACACCAGGGAAGATGCGGCAGTTCACCGTGGCCGTCGCGCTTTGAGGCAATGCGTTCTCCGCGTGGCCTCCGCGCAGCATGGTCGCGATGCATGTGGTGCGGGTCACCCCGACCTCCGCGGGCTCGTGCCACAGGACCTCCGCCGCCTGCTCGTCCGTGGGGTCCGCGGCCAGCCGGGCCATGGCATCGCCCACCTCGCCGCCGGATTCGTGACCGTGAGCTCGAACGTCGCGTACGTCTTCTCGGCGGTCTGCACCAGGTACGCCAGCGGCTCCCCGTCGGGGCGCAGCGTGCCGCCGCCCGCATCGGCGTTCAGCGCGAACTCGGCGTCCGTGAGCGCACGGTGCTCGCCCACCAGCGCCTGCGCGGTCTCCATCCCGGTCTCCTCGTCCCCGCTGAACGCGATCACCAGGTCGCGGGTCGGCAGGAAGCCCTCGTCCTTGAGCCGGAGGAACGTGGCGGTCAGCTGCGCGACGCCGAACTTGTCGTCGGAGGTGCCGCGCCCGAAGAAGAAGTCGTCCTCCTCCACCAGCGTGAACGGGCTGCGCTCCCAGTCCTCCGGAAGCGCGTCGACCACGTCCATGTGGGCCGTGAGCAGGATCGGACGCTGACCGGAGGAGCCGTCCCCGCGGTAGCGAACGACCAGGCTCGCTACCTCCTCACCCTCCGTCGTGGTAAGGGGCAGGACGTGCACGTCCTCGGCGGGGAATCCCCCCTGGCGGAAGACGTCCGCCAGGTAGGCGGCCGCCGCCGGCACCTGACCGTGCGACGCGGCAGTGCGCATCCCGACCAGCGTCCGGTAGATCTCCAACGCGCGTCGCTGGTAGGGCTCCATGTAGTCGGCGCTGGAGTCCTGGGCGGACAGCACCGCCGGGAGCCCGATGGCCAGGGCCAAGTCTCTCGGCGGCAGCGGGCACGCGCAAGACGCCTCCCCGCCGGGGCTTCCTTGCCGCCCGGCCACGCCGGGCGTAGCCTGGCTTCTCGGCTTCAGGCGGAGGGACGAAGATGGGCGACAGGCTGTCCGAGTTGCTGAACTTCAGGAAAGGCGAGCTGCCGCTGGCGCTGCTCTCCGCCCTGTTCTACTTCTGCGTCCTGTGCGGGTACTTCTTCCTCCGCCCGGTCCGGGACGCCATGGGCGTCTCCCGCGGCATGGACCAGCTGCGCTGGCTCTTCGTCCTCACCTCCATGGCATCGCTGGTCTTCGTCCTGCTCTTCGGGGGCGTGGTCAGCCGCATGGACCGGCGGCGCTTCATCCCCGTGGCCTACGGATTCGTGACCGTGAGCTCGAACGTCGCGTACGTCTTCTCGGCGGTCTGCACCAGGTACGCCAGCGGCTCCCCGTCGGGGCGCAGCGTGCCGCCGCCCGCATCGGCGTTCAGCGCGAA
>JARRLD010000104.1:0-11412 GCA_037387345.1 Gemmatimonadota bacterium | reverse complement strand
TGGCAGCAGTGGATTTCGCTGGCCTGGCTCGAGGCCTACGCGGGAGATACCGTCTCGGCCCGAGCGGCCATGGACTCGGCCCTCGCGAAGGCCAAGACACCCGGGACCCGTCGCCGTCTCGATTCCCTCAGACTCGAGCTGCTCGGGGACAAGGTCAGGGCGCCCGCGGATTCCGTTTCAGGCACCGACGTGGACCACCCGTAGGGTCTTGCAAACCCCCCGGAACCTTGCAGAATCCCAGGGCCCGGGCCCTCGAGAGGCCTGAATCCGGCCTCGGGCCTGAAGATGTAACTAGTTGAATGGTAATGTCTTAGGGTCGTGGCGTCGGTTTCGGGACCGAGGCTTGCACACGTATTGGGAGGTTGCAGCACCATATCCCTTCACACCTGGAGTGACGAAGATGCGGGACAACAAGGGTTTTACCCTCATCGAGCTGCTCATCGTCGTGGTCATCATCGGAATCCTGGCTGCCATCGCCATCCCGAAGTTCTCCGCCACGCGTGAGAAGGCGTACTTCGCCGCCATGAAGTCGGACATCAAGAACCTGGCTTCGCAGCAGGAGATCTACTACTCCGACAACTACTCCTACACCACGAACACCGTGGACCTCGCCTTCACGAACTCCGAGGGCGTCACGGTGACGATCGCCGCCTCGACCTCCGGCTGGGCCGGCTCCGCGACGCACTCCGCGCTGGGTGGTACGGAGGGCTGCGCGCTGTACTACGGGACGGCCACCGCCCCCACGGTCGGTTCGGCCACGCCGTCGGCTCCGGGCGAGGTCGCCTGCACCAACTGAATTTGTTGTAGATCCCCCGCGCTTCTGCGGGTGTGAGGCTGGAGCGGGTGGCCCGGGCAACGCCCCGGGTCACCCGGCCCAGCGACCGACGGTCCACGTCCGACGCCGATCCTTCGAGCCGGGAGACCGCAACCCATGTCCAGCAAGCGATCCGGTTTCACGCTGATCGAGCTCTTGATCGTCGTCGTGATCCTCGGAATCCTGGCCGCGATCGCCATCCCGAAGTACAACGCCGTGAGGGAGAAGGGCTTCATCTCGACCCTTAAGGCGGATCTGCGCAACCTGGCGACCCAGCAGGCCCTGTACTACAACGACAACTACACCTACTCGAACGCACCGGCGGACCTCGAGTTCGTATCTTCCGAGGGCGTGAACCTCTCCATCGGCGAGGCCACGAATACCGGCTGGTCCGCGACGGCGTTCCACTCCGGCCTCGCTGCCGAATCCTGCTCCATCTATCACGGCCAGGCAGCTCCGGTGGCGCCCGCCACCGTCATCAGCACCGTGATGTGCAGCCGCTAGGGGAAGCAGAGCTTCCCCGGGCCGAAGCCGCCCTCTTTTCAGGTCGCGGGTTGCCGCGGCGCTGCAGACTCCTGCAGTTTCCTGGACAGTCTAGAGCCCGTTCCTCCCCCGCGAGGGTTGTGCTTGTCCTCCACGACGCGCCTGAGGTGGGAGCTCCTCTCCTCGTTCGGCCTGGTGTTCATCGGCGCCGTCATCGTTGCCGTGGCCGCCCTGACCGCTGTCCTTCCCGTGCTCGCGTCACCGGCGGAGGGCGTGCTGTTCGTCGTTGTGCTCATCGTCGCCGACCTCCTGCTCATCTTCCTCTTCGGGACGGCCATCCTCCGCGACAAGCTCATCCGGCCCATGGAAGGGTTGGCGTGGGACGCTGAGCGGATCGCTGACGGGGACTTCCTGCACCGTATCCCGCCGCAGGGAAGCCTGGAGCTGGAGCAACTCCGGAAGACGGTCAACGACATGGCGGACCGGCTGATTGCCGACCAGGAGCGTCTGGCCAGGAACATCGAGTCCCTGGATCAGACCAATCTGGAGCTCATCCGAGCGCAGGATCAGATCATCCACCAGGCCAGGCTGGCCTCCGTGGGAACCCTCGCCGCCGGGATCGCCCACGAGGTCGGCAACCCTCTCGGCGCGATCATCGCCTACAGCGACGTGGCGAAGGCGAGAGCCCTCAGGGATGGGGGCGACGTGGAGATTCTCGACTCCATCAAGGGCGAAGGGCTACGCATCGACCGGATCGTGCGGGGCCTGCTGGACTACGCCAGACCCAGGAATGCCCAGATGGCCCCGAGATCGCCCGGAGAGGTTCTCGACAGGGTACGGACGCTCCTGCAGGATCAGGGAAAGCTCGACGACCTGGACGACCGCTGGCTGGTGGACGGGGAGGTTTCCGATGTCGTCATGGAGCCCCAACAGCTCGAGCAGGTCCTGGTGAACGTCGCTCTCAATGCCATCGATGCCCTGGCGGGGGTGGAGGACCCGCTGCTCACGGTGAGCCTCCACATGGAGGAGGGGGAAGCGTCCCGGCTGCCGTGGCGCAGGTACGGCGATCCGCCCGGGATCAACTACCGGCACCGCAGGCGCCTGGCCCTCGACGAGCACGGGAAGGTCGTGGATCCACTGTTCACGGCGGACCAGGTGGTCGTCATCGAGGTGGAGGACAACGGGGCGGGGATCCCCGAGGAGGATCTGGACCGTATCTTCGATCCCTTCTACACCACCAAGGAGCTGGGAAAGGGAACGGGTCTGGGCCTTTCCATCTGCGCCCGCCTGGTCGAGGGTATGGGTGGGAGGATCTTCGCGTCGAACCGGGAGGGAGAAGGGGCCCTCTTCACCATCCGCCTCCCTGGAGTTCCCGGGGTTTCCCTGGAAGCAGAATCGCACGAAGATCTCCCCCGGGTCCCTCCGGAGGGACAAGCCGACGAAGATCCCCTTGATCCCGAGGATCGGGAGACGACGTGAAAATCCTCATCATCGACGACGATGCCGGGCTCAGGAAGTCTCTGACCCTGATCCTCTCCGACGCCGGGTACGAGCTGGTGCACGCCGAAGACGGAGAGGTGGGTCTCTCCGTGGCCCTGGAGCAGCGGCCGGACCTGATCCTGTGCGACGTACGCATGCCCAAGCTGGACGGGCTGGGCTTCCTCGAGCGATACGCCGAATCAGGTGGGAATGCGCTGGTCATGGTCATGACGGCCTACGGGAGCCTGGATCTCGCCGTGGAGGCCATGAAGCGGGGCGCGTACGACTATCTTCCCAAGCCGTTCGGTGCCGACGAGGTGCTTCTCACGGTGAAGAAGGCGGAGGAGCGAGAGCGACTGGCACGGGAGGTCGGGCGGCTGCGTCGGGAGGTGCCCGCCGAGCGGCGGTTCGGGGAGATCGTGGCGGGATCCGGGTCCATGCGCAGGGCCCTGGACGTGGTGGAGAAGGTGGCGCGGCACAGCTCCCCGGTCCTTCTCACCGGAGGCAGCGGGACCGGAAAGGAGCTGGTGGCCCGGCTCATCCACCGTGAGAGTCCGAGAGGTGATGCACCCTTCCTGCCGGTCAACTGCGGGGGGATTCCGGAGCAGCTTCTGGAGTCGGAGTTCTTCGGATATGTACGGGGCGCCTTCACTGGCGCCGATCGGGACAAGTCAGGCCTCTTCGAGGCAGCCCACGGCGGCACCCTCTTTCTCGACGAAGTCGGGGAGCTTTCTGGATCGTTGCAGGTGAAGCTCCTCAGGGCTCTCCAGGAGGGAGAGATCCGACGTGTGGGATCCACCCAGACGAAGCAGGTCGACGTTCGGGTGATCTCAGCCACAAACCGGGACCTCGAGGAGGCAGTCGAGAACGGGGAATTCCGGGAGGATCTCTATTACCGCCTGGCCGTGGTCCCCATCCACCTGCCGTCGCTTCGATCACGTCGGGAGGAGATCCCCGAGCTGACCCGTCACCTCATCGAGCGTCATCAGCGGCGGCTCGCGGTGGACGTGGATGGAATCGAGCCGGACGCCATGGAGGTGCTCCTGGGCTACTCCTGGCCGGGGAACATCCGCGAGCTCGAGAATGTGCTCGAGCGGGCCATGGTGCTTGCCGAGAGCTCGAAGATCGGCCTTGACGACCTTCCCGAGACGGTGCGTCGCCCCTCGCCGGACAGTCCCGGCCCGTCCCTGGACACCGACGACCTCTCGGTGAAGCGGCACGGGGCCAGGCTCGAGAAGCACCTCATTCAGCTTGCCCTCGACCGCACCGGAGGGAACAAGACTCAAGCCGCCGAGCTCCTCGAGCTGTCCCCTCGGGCACTGCGATACAAGATCCAGGAGTACGGGATCGAGTAGCTGCCTCCGGTCCGGCCGGCGCGAGCGCGCTGCGAACGACGTCCCACAGCGCCATCCCGGCGCCCTCGGCGCCCGGCGATCCTCCCTCCATGCGTCAGGGAACCACACTCCTCGAGTTGGCCACCGTGCTCCTCCTGATGGGGTTGGCGGGTGCCGTCGCCCTTCCCGTGGGGAGAGGTCTGGCGGACCGGATGGCCGTCGTTTCTGCGCGTGAGGCTCTGGCCGGGCTCGTGGCCGAGGCCCGCACGATGGCCCTCACCCATGGCGGGGCGTCGGTGTACCTGGCCCGGAAGCCGGATCGAGCCTGGTACGAGACCACCGGCGTCCCCCGCAGATCGGTACAGCTCGAGGAGGAGCTCGGCGTGGCGATGCTCGTGGCTCGTGATCTGCCTCTCGAGGTCCGGTTCGACGGTCTCGGTCTGGGACAGGTCGCCAGCACCACGGTGGGGTTCCGGAGAGGCGACGCGGAAGCGGGCCTGACCCTCTCCTCGTACGGGCGGGCGCGCCGATGGTGAGGTCGAATGCGGGGTTCACCCTGGTGGAGATCCTCATCGCCGTGGTCCTTCTGGAGGTGGGGCTGCTCGCCGTGCTGGGCACCTCGATTCTGGCCCGGAGGGTCCTGACCCGAGCGGAGATCGTGGAGCGGGGCGCCGCGGAGGTCGAACGCACGTACGACTCCCTCTCCCAGGGATGGTCGTCCGGATCGGACGGTCGGACAGGGCCGTCCGGATGGGTCCGATGGGAGGTGGGTGAGCGCGGGACGGTGCGGGTCGACTTCGGCTTGCAGGCCGACTCTCCCCTCGTGCGGGTCGAGGGGCTCCTTCCCGCGAAGGCGTCGAGACCATGAGGCCTGGACGGGGCGGCTTCACCGTCATGGAGGCTCTCGTGGCCCTCCTCCTGGGATGGGGCATCCTGCAGGTAGGCCTCTCGGTCCTGGCCGGGCAGCGCCGTCACCGCAGGTCGATGGTCGCCACCAGCGATTGGCTGGATACCCGTCGCATCGTACGACACGTCCTCGGCGGCGAGGCGCGGCGGACGGATGCCGGCGACCCGTGGCGGGCATCGTCGGACACGCTCTCGTTGCGAGCGTACAGAGGCCACGCGTTGATCTGTCCCGAGCCGCTTCCCTCCTCCGACGTCCTCGTCAGGGCCTACGGACTCCGAAGGGCCGATCCGAGGAAGGATTCGGTGGCGCTGCTTGGTCTGGGGCTTCCCCGCACGGTGGCCCTCCTGTCCCGCACGGTCGTGGACGAAGCCTGTCCGGGCGTGGCGGGAGGGATCACCGAGCGCTGGCGGCTTTCGGGTGAGGTGCCACGCGGGATGGTGGTGGCGAAGTATTTCGAACGTGGCTCCTATCACCTCTGGCGAGGTGCGCTCCGGTACCGAAGGGGCTCCGGTGGGCGCCAACCTCTCACGCCCGAGGTGCTGGCCACGCCGCCGAGCTTCTTCGATTCTCTGCCACGGAGGGTGGCCGTGGAGCTCGTCCGAGAGGGTGGAGGCACGTCGGACGCTGCGGACACCCTGCGGCTCCTCCTTCCGCTCGCTCGTCCGCCCGATGGGTGAGCCGGTCCGGGGGCGGGAGGGCGTCGCGCTGGTCCTCGTCCTGCTGCTGATCCTCGCCCTTCAGCTTCTGGCCCACGGTTCCCTCGTGTTGGCCCGGCAGGAGATGGCCGCCTCCGAGGCCGCGCGACGCTTGCTGCAAGCGCGGGTGGCAGCCGAGGCAGGGTTGAATGCGACACCATTCCTGGATGCTTCCGGGACCGATACGGTGGGTCTGTGGTCGCGAGTCGTGGTCTCCCGGGGCTCCGTCGGGTGGGCGTCGCATGAGACGCGGGTCACGAGGCTGGACCGCGAGCTGTGGCGGCTGGAGGGATGGGGACAGGTGGAGAATCAGCCGTGGAGCATGGGTCTGGGCCGCGTGATATGGATCATGGATCCGGTGGCGCGTGTGGGGGCGTTTGGAGGGGTCGTCCAGGTTGGGCCCGAGGCATCCGTGGACCTTCAGGGAGACCTGGACGCGTCGGACGTGGCCCCGGCCCGCGCCGCACCGGACCCCCGGTGCGCGCCGTTCGAGGCCACTCTGGACTCCCTCTTCCTGAGCCGGGCAGTCCCCGGCCTGGCTCGGGACACGACCGTGGGAGCGGTCACGCCGGCGCTGGGCCTTCTGGGCCCGGCTGAGCTGGCAGAGCGGATGGGGACGGTGGGGCCAGGGGCAGGGACGCCATCTCCCTCGGAGGTTCTGGGTCGCTGTGTGCTCGGGGATCCGTGGAACTGGGGCGATCCCACACGACCCGACCGCCCCTGCGGGACCCACTGGGTGGCCGCCTGGTCCCCGGGGGGGCTCCGCGTCGTCGGCGGAATGGGCCAGGGCCTCCTGGCCGTAGCCGGCGACCTCGAGCTCGACGGAGCTCGGTTCGACGGGGTGGTCCTGGTCGGTGGCCAGCTTCACCTGCTGGGTGGGGCCGAGCTCGTCGGATTCGCTCAGGCGGCGGGGGGCGTCACCGTGGCCGCCGGGTCGCGCGCCCGTGGATCGGCGTGCGCTTCGACCCTCGCTCTGGACGCCGCACGGGCGGTGCTTGGCGGCCCCGTGCTCGTCCCTGGCGGTTGGATCGGTCCCCTCGAGCAGTGACGGCAGGGTGCCAGAGTCCGCCGCGTTCTGCCCGGATCCGAGCTCGCCCTCCTTCCGGCGCTCCGACGGTTGGCCGCAGAACTCCTTACCGATGAAGGGAAAAGTCTGCTTGTCGAAGGACCCGGCATGGGGCGGAAATCCCGCCCTGATAGGGCGTATCGGTGGCACGGAACTTGGACCGTACCTGGCCGAATCTTACTGGTCGCTCTACCGGAGCCATCATGAGCCGACGCCGCGGCTTCACACTCCTCGAGGTGGTCATCGCCCTGCTCATCGGGAGCATCCTGACGAGCATCGCCCTGTCCGGCTTCGGCAATGCTCGCGGCCGCTACGCGGTCCGGGGTGCCCGAAGCACGTTCGCCTCCCTCCTCGCCCGGACACGCGCCCAGGCCATCGAGGCGGGGGGGCGGATGATCCTGTTCGTGGACGTGGCCGGCGACAGCGCCTTCATCTGGAACGGTCAGAACCTGGAGACCATCCGGTTCGACGAGGAGCTGAAGGTGGATCTGGCCTCGGAGCAGGGGAGCTTCCGGATTTGCATGAACGCGAGGGGCTTTGCCGATACCGGCTGCAACAGCTTCTGGTCGGAGACGAGGCTGTACTTCCGGCACAACGCCGACACGGCCTCCGTCCGTATCCTGCCCCTCGGTCAGCTGGTGTATTGACATGAGTCAGAGCTGGGCATCTCGCCAGTGTGCTGCGCAGACGAGGCCCGACGTGGCCCGTGAGGCCTGCGGCGGTCGGGGCGGCTTCACCATGGTGGAGGTGATCGTGGCCATGGTGGTGCTGGCCGTCGGCGTTCTGGGGTTGGCCGGAACCACGGCGTACGTCGTCCGCCAGATCACCCTGGCCGACATCATGACCGAGCGGGCGGCGGCCGTGCAGACCGCGGTTGAGCGCGTCCAGGCGTCCGATTGGGAAGACCTGGGCAGCGGTTATGACTCCGTGGGGATCTACGGGGTGACCTGGAGCACCCAGCTGGTGGCGGCGCAGCTCAAGGAGGTGACCATCGTCACCATGGGGCCGGGCCTCCAGTCCTCCGACGTGAGTGGGTTCCCGCTCCTGTCCCAGGCGGTGGCGGACACGTTCCAATTCAGAGTCTTGCGCCGATGAACATGAACGCCGGGGACCGGGGGGGCTTCACCCTCGTCGAGCTGATCGTGGTGACCGTTCTCGGGGCCCTCGTGGTGGCCGCGTCGCTGCAGATCCTCATCACCAACCAGCGCACGTACACGGCGCAGACCGCCCAGATTCAGGGCCAGCAGAACACCCGAGCCGCGCTGGACATCCTCACGGCGGAGATCCGGGAGATCAGCCCGGAGGGTGGCGACATCCTCGAGATGGGCCAGACGAGCGTGACGGTTCGGGTCATGAGGAAGATGGGCGTCTCGTGCCTGGTGACCACAGACGACCCACCCGTGATCCGGGCCATCGTCGTGGGTGACTCGTTCCAGGCGAGGGACTCGGTGTTCATCTTCGCCGACAACAACGAGAGCACCGCCAAGGACGACGACTGGATCTCCGCCGAGGTCACCGAGGTGCACGACGACGTCACCTGCGGGACGAACAAGGCGAACGAGCTCAAGTTCGGAGGCCAGAGCGCGGTGTTCACAGCGGACTCCGTGCGGCTCGGAGGGCCGATCCGCAGCTACCTCCGCTACACCTACGGTCTCTTCAAGCTTGGCGACGGACGGTACTACCTGGCTCGGCGCCAGCCCGGGAAAGACCCGGTTCCAGTGGTCGGCCCCCTCAAGGCGACGAACGGGCTCGAGTTCACCTACCTGGACGACGAGAACAACAAGACGACGATCCCGACCGAGGTCCGGCAGATCGCCATCCGGATTCGGACCGACTCTCCGGTGGTCAACTCCCTGGGGGAGCAGGTGTCCGATTCCATCTCGGCCTGGGTCTTCACGAGAAACTGAACGCGGCGCGCGGGGCGCTCGCGGGGAGCAGCACGATGATGGTCAAGGAGAACAGGAGGGGCTTCGCGCTCCCGGCGGCCATTGGCGGTCTGGTGATCGTCGGGGTCCTGGTGACGGGCGGATTCTACATGGCCCGACAGGAGGTGCGCATCGGGGTGGCCAGCAAGCACGCGGCCCTGGCGGTGAACATGGCCCAGACGGGTGCCAACGACATCATGGCCAACTGGAACGGCTACAAGCTGGGACTCATCCCGCTGTGGGGCGACACGACCATCACCGACACCCTGCCGTCCGGCATCTGGTCCGTGACGGTCGCGAACCTCAACAACAACATCTATTTCCTCAACGCCGAGGGCGAGATCACCGAGGGTGGGGCTCTCTGGTCCGGAGCCACCCGCAACATCGGCGTGGTCACCCGCTACATCCGGGCGAACATCGATCCCCCGGCGGCCCTCACGACCCGAGGCAACACCACGCTCAAGGGTGGTGCCGAAGTCCACGGGGAGGACGTCATTCCGCCAAGTTGGGCGGGCTATTGCGACCCCACGCTCACGGACAAGACGGGAGTCCTCACCAACGACACGACGAACCTGTCGACGACCGGGATCGGACAGGTCACGGGGACTCCTCCCTACCAGCAGGACTCCACCATCGTGGACTCCACGTTCACCACCTTCGGGGACCTGGAGTGGGACGAGCTGGTGAGCCTGGCGAAGGCCGAGGGCAAGGACGTGACCGGGATGGGAACCTCTGTCACCACGGTGCTTCCGGACTCCATCGGAACGGTCTGTCGCACCTCCACCCTCAACAACTGGGGGGATCCCCGGGATCCCGGAGCGGCCTGCGGCAGCTACTTCCCGCTCATCTACCACGGGGGACCGAAGCTGACCATCCAGTCCGGCGGATACGGCCAGGGCATCCTGCTCGTGGACGGCACGCTGGACCTCCGAGGCGACTTCGTCTTCAACGGCCTCGTGGTGGTGCAGGGGAACTTCGAGACGCAGGGCCAGGGGAACCGGATCTACGGGGCGGTCATGGCCTCCAACGCGGACTTCGATGCCCAGAGCCTCGTGGGGGGCTCGGTGGTGTCCTACTCGACCTGCGCGGTGGAGCGCGCGATTCTGAACAACTCGAGCCTGTCACGGGTGCGGCCCCTGGAGATCAGGAGCTGGATGGACCTGTCCGGGGTCGTGAGTTGGTAGGGCGCTTCAAGGCCGGAGGGCTGGCCCCTCCGGCAGTTTTTTTGGCTGATTTCGGAGACAAATGTTTACCAATTCTGGGATTTGGGACACTTGGCGTGGAATCCTTGACAAGCTTTGACTTTCGGTGGTAACCTGATCCCGGCTTTCCGGGGAAAATTTCTTCATTCTTCCCAGCGACGAGCATTCGCATGGCTCTCTTAGGGCGCAAACGGACTTCCACCGGCCTGGACATCGGATCCGGCTTCGTGAAGGTGGTCGAGGTGGACCACTCCGGTAACCAGCCGGAGGTGGTCCGCGTGGCCATGCGACCCCTTCTTCCGGACGCCATCGTCGAGGGCGAGATCATGGATTACGGCCTGGTGTCGGACACCGTCCGCGGGCTGTTCCAGGCGATGGGGGTGAAGGGGGGTGATGTGGTCACGGGCATCGGCGGCCACGACGTGATCATCAAGAAGATCGAGATGGACCGGATGAAGGAGTCCGACGCCCGCGAGGTGATTCGCTGGGAGGCCGAGCAGCACGTGCCCTTCGACATCCGGAGCGTGGAGCTGGACTTCCAGATCCTGAATCCCCGGGACAACGGGCTGCAGATGGAGGTGCTCCTGGTGGCGGCCAAGCGGGAGCTGGTGGACACGAAGATCGGGCTCCTGCGGGACGCCGGGCTCAACCCCAGGATCATCGACGTGGACGCCTTCGCGCTCCACAACGCGTTCGAGCACAACTATCCCGAGTCCATGACCGGCATCATCGCTCTGGTCAACGTGGGACACGAGACGACCAACGTGAACATCCTGGAGGATGGCGTCCCCATCCTCACCCGCGACATCCCCTTCGGGTCCCGCAGGATCCGGGAGGATCTGCAACGGGAGCGCGGGCTCACGGCGGAACAGGCGGAGGACGTCGTTCAGGCGCGGCACGTGGTAAGCGACCTGGAGCGCTTCGTGGAGTCGTCCGCGGACGAGATCGCCGTGGGCATCGAACGCGCCAGCGCCTTCCTCATGACGAGGGAGGACGGGGATACGCTGGGCAGGATCTTCCTCAGTGGAGGTGGTGCCAGGGTGCCCGGCATGGTGGAAGCCCTGGCCCGGCGGATGAACGTCGAGACCCAGCTGGTGAATCCCTTCGAGCGGGTTCCCGTGCGGTCCGGCGCGGCAGGTGAAGTACGGATCGATGAGGCGGCGCCCATGCTGCTGCTTCCCCTCGGGCTGGCACTGCGCGAGTAACCTCGCTAAGGACGGGTCTGACCCTTGATCGAAGTCAACCTACTTCCGAGTGGCAAGAAGCGGTCATCAAAAGGCCGCGGTTTCTCGCCGAAAGGCAGTCTGCCTTCCCTCAGGCCCGGGGGAGACGGACTTCCCGGTGACCCCTATACCATCTTCGCCATCGTCGCCACGGCCCTGTCGGTCCTCAGCATGGCGTGGCTCTTCTTCGGGGTACGGAGCGATCGTGAGGAGACCCAGGTCCTCCTGGACGAAGCGGTGCAGGACTCGATCCGCTTCGCCGACCTCATCGAACGGACCAACCA
>JARRLD010000103.1:0-11452 GCA_037387345.1 Gemmatimonadota bacterium | reverse complement strand
TTGGGTCGTCGGGCCCGGATCGGAAGGGCCCATCCGCGGGCTGAAGCCCGTCCTCGACGTCCTGGACGAGGCGCCCTCCGTGCCCGACGACCTCTTCGAGCTGTGTCGGTGGATGGCGGGGTACTACCTTGCTCCCCTGGGCATCGCCTTGCGCACGGCCCTTCCTGCGGTCCTCTGCGACGTGTCCAGGGACTACGTGAGCTTGCGGGCCCAGCCCTCCGAGGACCTCCGTCCACGAGAGCGCCGCGTGGCGGAAGCGCTGCGACGCAGGTCCGGACCGCGGACGGTGCGCGCCCTGAGCAGGGAGCTGGACATGGGCTCCATCTGGCCGGAGGTCCGCTCGCTCAAGGATCGCGGACTTCTGAGCCACGAGACCATACCGCCTCCTGCTCCCACGGTGAAGACCCGACGTGTGGTCCGGATCCTCCGCTATCTCGAGAGCCTGGGAGAGCGGGAGGCGGCGTTCGGCCGGGCGGCGCGGCAGAGGGAGGCCTACGAGGTCGTGGAAGCTTCGGGCGGCGCCGTGGAGCTATCGCATCTTCTCTCGGACCTCGGCATCAGCCGTAGCGTGGTGTCGGGCCTGGAGGCCAAGGGGCTCGTCGGGATCACGCAGGACGAAGTCGCGCGGGATCCGTTTGCGGACCGGCCCGTCGAGCCACCGCCCGATCTCGTGCCCACGAAAGCCCAGGCGGCGGCGTTGGACGCCCTGAGGGCCGCTCTGGATGATCCGCGCCCGCGGCCCTTCCTCCTTCAGGGCGTGACCGGATCCGGCAAGACGCTGGTCTACGTGGAGCTGCTCAGGTCCGCATTGGACCGGGGACGGAGCGCGGTGGTGCTGGTTCCGGAGATCTCGTTGACGCCACAGACGGTCTCGCGCTTTCGGGCCCATTTCGGCGACCAGGTGGCGGTCCTCCACTCGGGGCTGTCCGATGGTGAGCGGTATGACGCCTGGCGCCGGCTGAGATCCGGCGAGAGGCGGATCGCCGTGGGTGCGCGTTCCGCGCTGTTCGCCCCTCTTCGGGATCTCGGTGTCGTGGTGGTGGACGAGGAGCACGACGGCAGCTACAAGCAGTCCGAGGCCCCCCGCTACCAGGCGAGGGACCTGGCCGTGGTGCGCGCCCGGGCCAACGGGGCCGTGTGCGTCCTGGGGAGTGCCACCCCCTCGCTGGAGAGCTGGCACAATGCCCGTTCCGGCAAGTTCCATCACCTGACGCTTCCCGAGCGGGTCGGAGGGGCTCGCCTGCCTGAAGTCCGCGTCCTCGATCTGCGGGTGAAGCGCCGAGAACAGCGGGAGGATGGGCCACGGTCGTCGCGAGGATCCGGAGTGCTGTCGCCGGAGCTCGTGTCCGCCGTGGACGCCCGCCTGGAGAGGGCGGAGCAGATCATCCTCCTCCTCAACCGCCGGGGCTACTCCTCCTTCGTACAATGCCGCGAGTGCGGCAACGTGGAGCAGTGCGCCAACTGCTCCATCTCGCTGACCTATCACCGGCTGACCCAGAGGATCGTGTGTCACCACTGTCGATACGAGGAATCGGCCCCCTCGCGATGTCGGCAATGCGGCTCCAGGGACCTCTCGTTTCGTGGACTGGGGACCGAGCAGGTGGAGCGCGTCACGGGGGAGACGTTCCCCGAGGCCCGCATTGCCCGGATGGACGTGGACACCACGTCGGGCAAGTGGTCCCATCAGCGGATCCTCGACAGCGTCGAGCGAGGAGAGGTGGACATCCTCCTGGGCACCCAGATGATCGCCAAGGGCCTGGACTTCCCCCGGGTCACCCTCGTGGGGGTGGTCAACGCAGACGTGGGGATCCACCTTCCGGACTTCCGCGCCAGCGAGCGCACCTTCCAGCTCCTGAGTCAGGTCGCGGGCCGGGCAGGACGAGGATCGCTCGGCGGGGAGGTGATGATCCAGACCTCCCTGCCCGAGCACTACGCCGTGCGGGCGGCCGTCGCCCACGACTTCGAGGGGTTCGCCGAACGGGAGCTGACCGAGCGGAAGAACCCACCCTATCCACCCCACGTCCGACTGGTCAACGTGATCGTGAGTGGGCCGGACCAACGTGCGGTGGCAGGGGCTGCGGAGGATGCTGCCGCGTGGCTCCGGCGCAGGATCGTGGCGGAAGCGCGGCGACGGGCGCCGCCTGTCGCCGAGCTTGTGGGTCCGGCTCCGGCCCCCATCGAGAGGCTCCACGGGCGCTGGCGATGGCACTTCCTTCTTCGCAGTCCGTCGCCGACGGAGCTGGGGAGGGTCGCCGGTGGGTTGGCCAGGGAATTCAGGCCTCCCCGAGGCGACATCCGGGTCGCCATCGACCGAGATCCGGTAGCGCTGCTTTGAGCGACGGCCGTCGTGGCCCCGACGGCGGGGAATCCGGCGACGACGAGCCCCCACCCGGCGTTGCCGCCCGAGGGCGTGCCGGTATATCTTCGGGAATGGGACTTCTCGAGCCACCGGACGGGGGACTCAGGAGGTAGTGGAGCCGTGGGGTGCTTGGCGCTCAACGCATCGTTCGAGCCGCTGACGATCGTACCGTCGCGTAGGGCCGTCAGGCTGGTTCTGGACGGCAAGGCGGAGATTCTGGAGGTGGACGGAAGCCGTCGCTTCCGGTCCGAGAGACAGGTGCTTCCCTGTCCGGCAGTGATTCGCCTGGTGAGCTACGTCCATGTCCCGCGCCGTTTCCGCCGCCAGGTGACGAATACCTTCCTTTTCGCCCGCGACGACTATTCCTGCCAGTACTGTGGCCGGCATCGGAGCGAGCTTCGTGGTCGCCAGTTCCTGACGCGGGACCACGTCCGGCCGACGTCGCGGGGCGGTGGAAACGACTGGGAGAACGTCGTGACCTGTTGCTCCCCCTGCAACAACCGGAAGGGGAACCGTCTGCCCACGGAGGCCGGCTTGAAGCTCCGCCGACAGCCCCGCGAGCCGAACTACGTGCATCTGGTCTGGGCCGTGCGTCGGGTCACCCCGGCGCAAGCCAAATATGTCCGCATGTTCTACGGGGAAGAAGTCCTGAATGTCCTCTCCGGGCGGATGGCCTCCCACGGCGCCTCGGCCGCGACCGCCTGACCGTCAGTCGTCCAGGTAGGCGTACGGCCGCTCGTAGAACTGCCCGTATCCGCGGACCCTCCCCCTGTCGGTGTATTCCTTCCAGCGGATGACCCATCCGCGAACCTCGTCCTGGACGACCTCGTAGCTGAATCCCGGAAACTGGGCACGCTCGGCGAGGAACCGCTGCAGCGTAGAAGGAAGGTCGGGGACGCCGGCCACCGACAGCGTCTGATGCTCGTCGAGGATCGCCCCTCGCATGCTCGACTGGCTCAGCTTCAGTGCCCGCAGCGACTCCTCCAGAGCCTCCTGGATCTCGGCGAGATCCGGCGCGTTCCCCGTCCGGTTGCGGATGGCCTTGACCACCGCCTGGGTCTGCTCGGACGTGAGCTCTTCGACGACCCGCTGGACCTGGACCAGCAGGCGATCGTGAAGTCGCAGAAGCTGCGCATACTCGCGCCTCGCCCTCAGCTCGGTTTCGTCGATGTCGGCCATGGATTCGGGATTGGACGTGGGCTCACCACTGAGGCCAACGAATGTGGACCCTGGAAAAAGGCAGACTCCGTGCCTTCACGGCAACACCCTGGAGTCGGGCGGCACCGTTGGGGATGGCTCAACCGTCCCGGCGGAGCGTGACACGGCAGTCGACGGCGAGGGCACCATCGGCGAACGCGAGGAACGGGTTCACGTCCAGCTCCTCGATCTCGGGGAAGTCCACCACAAGCTGGGAGAGACGTTGGATGGCCTCCACCATGGCATCCTGATCCACGCCCGGATCGCCGCGTAGCTCCTCGAGAAGCCCGGCTCCTCGAATGGAAGAGAGCATCTCACGGGCATCCACCTCGGAGACCGGGGCCAGGCGGAATGCCACGTCCTTGAGGACCTCGACGTAGATCCCACCCAGCCCGAACATGAGGATGGGTCCGACGGAGGAGTCCGTGGACATCCCGAGGATCGTTTCTCGCCCTCCCGATGCGAATCGCTCAACGAGGATCCCCTCGAGGTCGATGCCCGCTTCCCCCAGATCCCGGACCAGCTGTCCGAAGGCCACGTCCAGCTCCTCGGCGTTGCGGATGTCCACCCTGACCGCCCCCACGTCCGTCTTGTGGGCGACGCCGGGAGCAACCGCCTTGAGCACCACGGGGTATCCGCATGCCTGAGCGGCGGCTCGTGCCTCACGGTGCGTCGTGACCAGGCGGTGCTCCACCACGGGGAGTCCGTACGCCTTCAGCACGGCGAGGGCTTCGTGCTCCTTGAGGTTCCGGCGACGGTCGACCCGGGCGCCCTGTATGAGATCGCGGACGGCCCCGGCGTCCACGGCGAACTGCCCCGGCTCCTGGAGGGGCCGGTCGAGCCAATGTCGGTAGCGCACCATGGCGGCGAGAGCCCGGGCGGCCGACTCGGGGAACGTGTAGGCAGGAACCCCCGCTTCGTGGAGCTCGGCCCGCCCCTCGGGAAATCCCTGTCGGCCCATGAGAACCGCCAGGATCGGCTTTTTCCTGGAGGCGTGTTCCCGGTAGGCCTTGACGATGGATGAGGCCACGTCCACCTGCCGGACCCCCAGCGGTGGGACGAATGCCGCGATGGCGGCGTCCACCCGGGGATCGGCCAGGATGGTCTCCAGGGCCACCCGGTAGGACTCGGATGTCGCCGAGGCGATCATGTCCACCGGATTCCGCACCGACGCTTCGGCGGGGAACATCTCGCGGAGCCTCTTCTGAGTCTCGGCGGAGAGCTCGACGACCTCCAGCCCCTCGGATTCGCACGCGTCGGCGATCATGATGCCGGGCCCACCCGCGTTGGTGACGATGGCCACCCGATTCCCCGTCGGGATGGGCTGCTCCTCCAGAGCCATGGCGATGTCGAACAGCTCCTGCACCGACTGGGCCCGTAACACTCCGCACTGAGCGAGGAGGGCATCGATCGCCACGTCCACGCCGGCCAGGGCACCGGTGTGGGATGCCGCCGCCCTGGCCCCGGCCTTGGTTCGCCCGGACTTGACCACGACGATGGGTTTGCGACGGGCCACACGTCGAGCCAGGGCAGTGAAGCGTCGGGGGTTCCCGAAATTCTCCAGATACATGAGAATGACCCGTGTTCCCTCCTCCTCCCCCCAGTACTCCACCAGGTCGTTGCCGGACACGTCGGCTTTGTTTCCCACCGACGCGAAATGGTGGATGCCGATCCCGTACTCGGCGGCGTAGTCCAGGATCGTGACCCCCATGGCCCCGGACTGGGAGAGGAAGCTCACGGGCCCGGGTGGCGGCATGGAAGGGGCGAACGTGGCGTTCATGGACGTGCCCGGATCGGTGCTCAACAGGCCCATGCAGTTCGGTCCCACCAACCGCATTCCGAAGTGCTGTACACGCTCCACGAGACGGTCTTCGAGGGCCGCGCCCTCGGGGCCCACCTCCTTGAACCCGGCAGAGATCACCACGAGGCACCCGACACCCTTTGACCCGCATTCCTCCACCACACCCAGGACCCGCTCCTTGGGCACCACGATCACCGCCAGATCGAGCTCGCCGGGAATGGCCGTGACCGACGGGAATGAGGGGATCGAATGGACGGCGACCGCGTTGGGGTTGACCGGATATACGACGCCGGTGTACCCGTGCCGGAGCAGATTGTCCACGATCTGGTAGCCGATGGTGTCGGGGCGTCGGCTCGCACCCACCACGGCGACGGACCTGGGCCGGAACAGGGAATCCAGGGGGGAAGACATGGAGAGACGATCCACGTGCCGGGTTCTGAGAATGGAGGACCTCGATGACACTAGCCGGGGGGAAGGGGCATTTGAAGGGGGTCGGCGTGGATGAAGCTCAACTCATCCGCTCGGTCACGTTCCGGGCCTCCCATCACTACCGTCGCAGCTCCTGGTCGGAGGCCCAGAATCGCCGTGTGTTCGGGAGCCAGGCCGAGCCCCACTTCCACCATTGGAGGATGGAGGTCGAGGTCAGTGGACCCATTCGCCTCGAGACGGGGTGGGTCATGGACCTGGTGTTCCTGGACGAGGTCATCGCCGGTGCTATCGACGGGCTGGACGGTGCGAATCTGAACGCCGTTATCCCGGAGGTGGCGGACGGTGAGATCATGCCCTCCACGGAGGCTCTCGCCCGGTGGCTGTTTCACAGGCTGGAGCCACGCATACCTGCGCCGGTGCGATTGGCGCGGATCCGGCTCTTCGAAAGTCCCGACCTCGGGGCTGCGTATCCTGCCGGCCCACCGGATGGGGCCGGAGGTTGAGAGTCGGTGCCCAGGACCGCCATCTTCAGGGCAAACATCCCTGGAGTCCGCCATGACGTCCGACCGTGACAAGAGCACCGGCAGACGCTCGAGGCTTCCGTCAGCCCGCGGGGAGGGTGCCCCGCCGCCGGTGACGGAGGGACGGCCTACCCCCGTGCGGGTATCCCTGGAGACCAAGGCGTCCGGACCGACGCCGTCCGTCGAGCCCGACCTCGAGCTGGCGAGATTCGAGGTCGATGGCCAATCCTGGGTTGCCAGGGTGCTGGGGAGAGGCCGCGTCGGGCAGGCTCCCGCTGTCGCGACCGTCCTGCTCCTCGGCTTCAACGAGGGCGAGGATCCAGCGCCGCCGAGTCGCGAGAGTCTGGTGGCGGCGCGAGCTCTGTCCGCGCTCACGCCTCTGGAGCTCGAAGACTGTCTCCGAGAGAGCTCTCCCCTGCGGGACCCTTCCGACCGCAAGGAGCTGTTTCCCGAAACGTCCTCGAAGCGCCGTCGGGGACCCTCCTAGCCAACCGCGACGGGGAGTCGCTGGTCCCACCCCGGAAACACCTCCCGATCCCCGTCTTCTTGTGCTGCCCATCACGTCTTGGGAATAATCCGCTAGATTAGCACGTCTTCGATGTCTGATGGCAATCCGGCATGGAGTATGCTGAGAACCATCCGACGACCATCCGGATCGGATGGTGGGTTCCATCGACTCGACAGGAACAGAGAAGATGAAGACGGGGGAGGAAGGCAAGCTCGAGCCGCGGGCTCAAGGTCCGCTGCGCGGCATCGTGATCAACCGGGGGCACCCTCCCGTGCCCGCTCGACCGCGCATTTCGGCGTTCATCTGGGGTGGAAAGGTCCGACCCGCGCCGACGCTTCCCTACGGACGCTGGAAGGGCCTTCCGTAGCACCACCATAGACCCGGCGTAGAGCTCCAACCCCGGACGGCCTGCCGCCCCGGGGGTGTTTCTCTGGTTCTGTGTGGCAGCGCATGGACGCCTCGCCACGATCCCCAGCGTTCCCCCTTAACGGATCGTAACACGGGACCGTCAACACTCTGGACGGGGTAGTGAGCCTTCACTCCTCCGAGGGGCTCGATTCGGGGTTGGCTGGAAGGACTCAACACGGGACGGGGATACGGTGTCCTCAGGTGGGCTCACAGCGTACAGCGATGGTGAGCTGGTACGGCGGGCAAGACGAGGCGACGAACGCGCCTTCGGCTTGCTTGTCCAGCGGTACGAGCGGGCCGCGTACGCCGTGGCCTACTCGGTGACGGGGCGGCACGAAGATGCCGAAGACGGGGCCCAGGAGTCGTTCCTCGTAGCGCTGGAGCGATTGGATGATTGCCGGAACCCAGAGAAGTTCGCCGGGTGGCTCATGACCATCGTGCGGAACCGTTCGCGGAACCTGGTTCGCAGGGAGGTTCTGCGGGAGACCGATCCTCTTCCCATCGCGGCGAGCTCGAAGACGCCGACGCCGGACGAGGAGGCGGAGCGTTCGGAGCTCCACGAGAGGCTGCAGGAGGTCCTGGAGGATCTTCCGCAAGTACAGAAGGAGATAGTCCTCCTCCATGATCTGGAGGGGTGGAAGCACAGGGAGATCGCGGACCGGCTCGGGATTCCTTCGGGAACCGTCCGATCGCATCTCCACTTCGCGAGGAAGGCTCTCCGGTCGGCTCTGGGAGGGCCACCGGACGAAGACGAACTGAGGAGCATCCCATGTGTGGACACGAGGAGCTTGAGCCGACCGTGTCGGACGAGCTCGGACGTGACATGGAGCTGGCGTCGGCTCTGGAGCGACTGGTGGATCCGGCGACACGCGACGCGAACTACTGGCTTCGATTCCGCGCCTGGGTTCTCGGGAACGCGGCTCCCGAGCTGGCTCGACGCAGGCAGGTGGTGAATCTCACCGTGGGTGACGTTCTCACCGCGTGGTCCCGGGCCCTGGTGCCCACCGCCATCGCGGCCTCCCTGGCCGCAGCGTTGCTGCTCTTCCAGGGGCAGCCGGCCCCGGCGGAAGTCGCCATCGGTATCGAAGAGCTGCTCACCGAGGGCCTCGAGGAAGAGATCTTCCCCGCAGCCCTCGAGTCGCCCGATGCGGAGGCGGTGACCTTCGCCATGGAGCGTTTTTGATGGAACGGAGCGCGCGAACCCGGATGACCACCGCCGTGGTTCTGGCCGCGGTCTTCGCCGCGGGACTTCTTGTCGGCATGGCGGTGGACCGCACCCCCATCGCGCCCGGCGAGCAGGTCGCGGATACCGCAAGACGGGAGGACCGGGGACGACGGACGCGCATGTACGAGCAGGTGGGCCCCAGTGAGGCGCAGAAGACGCAGATCGACTCCATCGTAGGGCAACATCGGGGAGACCTGCGGGCGTTGCAGCGCGAGCTCAGGGATGCCTACGACCAGCGGTACCAAGCGCTCATTCAGCAGACGCGTGACGCGATCAAGGGCGTCCTGACTCCCGAGCAAGCGGCGCAGTACGACTCGCTCGTGGCGGCGTACGAGAAGAGAAGGGCGGAACGGGGATCGAGGGAGAATCGGGACTGACATCCATGACTATGATAGAGCGGGTCCTTTGGACCTGCCGGGCCGGGACGCTGCTGGCAGGGGCGGTGCTCCTGCCGGCTCAAGGTCTGGCCGGCCAGCTGTCCGTGACCCTGGACGAGGCGATCCAGCGAGCCTTGGAGCGGAGCCCCACCATGGCTCAGCAGGAGCAATCGGTGGGGAACGCGGCCGCCGGCCGGCGGCAGGCCTGGGGGGCGTTCCTTCCGGGCCTGAGCGCGAGCTCGGGGGCCTCCATCAGGAGCCAGAGCCAGTTCGATCCGACCACGCAGCGCATCGTGCAGGGGAGTGCGGATTCCTACAACGCGGGCTTGTCGGCGAGCCTCACGGTCTTCGACGGAGGCCGTATGTTCTCCAACCTCGTGGCGGCCGGGGCGGACTTTCGGGCTGCAGAGGCGCGAAGAACCGACACCCGCAATCAGGTTACCCTTCAGACCAAGCAGCTCTTCTTCGCGGCGCTCCGGCAGGGCGACCTCCTGGAGGTGGCACGGGAGCGGGTCGATCAGGCGGAGGAGAGCCTCACCATGACCCGGACGCAGCAGCAGGTCGGCACGGCCACGTCCAGCGACACGCTGCGGGCCCGCCTGGAGCTCATCAATGCCCAGCAGGCCGTCCTCAACGCGGAGGTCGCGACCCGGGCGGCGGAATTCGCCCTGGGGAGGCAGATCGGCGAGGCGGTGCCGGTGACGCCGGCGGACCCCGGTGACGTGGGTCCGAGGCCGCTGCGGCTGACCGAGGAGGAGATCCTCAGCATCGCCGAGGCCGAGTCTCCGTCCGTGGTCGCCGCCAGCGAAGCGACTGTGGCCGCGGCCCGGGATGTATCCGTGGCCAAGGGGTCGTACCTGCCCTCGCTGAGCGTCTCGAGCGGGTACAACTGGGCAAACCAGGAGCGATCGTTCTCCGGTGGCTCCACGAGCTGGAGCCTGAGCTTCCGTGCCAGCCTTCCGATCTTCAACGGCTTCAGCCGTGAGGGCCAGTTGGACCGCGCCCAGTTCGCCCAGCGGCTGGCGACGCTCCAGGAGGACGATGCCCGCCTCGCGGCCAGGCAGGACGCCGATGGTGCCCTGCAAGGCGTCATCACGGCCGAACGCGCCATCGAGATCGCAGAGGAGGGACTGGCCGTGGCCGAAGAAGACCTGCGGGTGGTGCGGGAGCGCTACCGCGTGGGTGTGGCCACCATCCTGGAGTTGGTCACCAGCCAGATCTCGGTGGTCGAGGCTTCCGTCGATGTGGTGGTTGCCCGCTACGACTATGTCCTGGCCCGGGCCCAGCTCGAGGCCGTTCTGGGGAGGGAGCTGTGAGCGACGCCATCATTCGCACGGAGGGCCTGGTCAAGGACTACGTCCTCGGGGCGGAGACGGTGCACGCCGTGCGCGGGGTGGACCTCGAGATCCGGGTGGGAGAGTTCGTGGCCATCATGGGGCCGTCGGGGAGCGGCAAGTCCACGTTCATGAACATGATCGGATGCCTGGACACGCCCACGGCCGGCCGGTATTGGCTGAACGGACAGCTCGTGAGCCGGCTCTCCGACGACGAGCTCGCTCGCGTCCGGAACCAGGAGATCGGCTTCGTCTTCCAAACATTCAACCTCCTCCCGAGGGCCACCGCGCTCCACAACGTGGAGCTCCCCCTCATCTACGCGGGAGTGGGCGCCAGGGAGCGGAAGCGCCGAGCCCAGGAGAAGCTGGAGCTCGTGGGGCTTGCCGACCGCATGGACCACCGTCCTCCGGAGATGTCGGGAGGGCAGCGTCAGCGGGTCGCCGTTGCTCGGGCGCTGGTGAACGAGCCGGCGCTCCTCCTGGCCGACGAGCCGACCGGGAATCTGGATTCCGTGACCGGCGAAGAGATCATGGAACAGCTCGCGGGCCTCAACCGGGAAGGTCAGACCATTGTTCTGGTGACGCACGAGAACAACATCGCTGCGTACTCCAAGCGGCAGGTGCACCTGCTGGACGGGGCGATCGAGAGAGATTTTCTGAATGCACACGCGGAGACGCCCGCATGAACACGAAGATCGGGAGGTGGGGCGGCGCCGCGGTGCTGCTCCTCGGAGTGGCGGCATGCTCCACAGGAGAGGCCGCGGAAGAGAGGCGGACGCTCCAGACCGCCGTGGCCAGCCGAGGCGATCTGGACGTCCGGGCCGAGGCCACGGGGACGGTAGAGCCCATCCGATCGGTGGAGGTGAAGTCCAAGGCATCGGGCGAGATCCTCCGACTTCATGTGGACGTGGGTGATGAGGTCCAGCCGGGTGCCCTGTTGGCCCAGATCGATCCCCGCGACGTGCGAAACCGCTACGCCCAGATGAAGGCCGATCTGGACGTGGCTGTGGCACGCACGGAGATCACCCAGGCCCAGCTCGAGCGCTCGCAGGAGCTGCTGGAAGCAGGAGTCATCGCGGAACAGGAGCACGAGACCAAGCGCCTCGACTACGCCACCGCCCTGGCCAACCAGGTGAAGGCCGAGACGAATTTCGAGCTCAGTGAGCTGCAGCTGGAGGACGTCACCATCCGGGCTCCCATGAAGGGGACGATCATCCAGAAGAGCGTCGAGGAGGGGCAGGTGATCCAGTCGGCCTCGGGCAACGTCTCGGGCGGTACCACCCTCTTCATCAT
>JARRLD010000102.1:16158-19655 GCA_037387345.1 Gemmatimonadota bacterium | reverse complement strand
GCGGTCAGCAGCACGCTGGTGCCCCGCTCCGTTTCGCGGCTGAGGGGGCTACCGGGATCGTCGTACCGATTCTCCATGGAAAAATCGAAGATCGTGCGCAGCTCCCCCGGTTCGTCGGGGTCGACGACGTACCCCCGGACCTGACGGGTGGCGAACCAGGACTCGAAGACCAGGGCGTATCCGTCTTCGGACCAGAAAGTGCCTCCGTAGCGGAGGGGGAACGAGGCCAGCGCCGTCGCCTCGCCGGTGAACGGTGCGTCGAGCAGGAAGAGCCGGTCCCGCTCGGCGGCCTCGACGCTGCTGTCTCCGCCGTCGAGGGCCTCGACCCACTGGAGTGTCGAGGGGGTATCGGCCCTCCAGGTGATGGAGCGAACGCCGGTGGGTACCGACCCGAAGCCGGTTGGTACGTTGTCCTGGAGGGGCAGGTCGGTGATCTCCGAGACCACGTTGCCGTCCATGTCCCACACCTCGATGAGCGTGGGGAAGCGGCTGGCGGGCACCAGGTACGAGAAGGGCCGGTGGGTGGTCTGGACCAGAATGTACTCGCCGTCGGGGGACGGAGCGGCGCTCCGCACCAGAGCCGGGGGCCCCAGCCGCCGGACGGTGCCGTCGAGGTTGACGCGGGCGAGCTGTGCCGTGGCGTAGTGTTCGAAGAGGGCTTCGTCGTGTGGATTCTGCAGAAGGTCCTGATACGTGCGCGCCGGCGCGGCCTCACCCTGGGTCTCCTGGATCACGGGACCCGCGGGGACCGCAGGTTCCTGGGGAGCGGGGCCCCGTCCTTCGGGCGCCATGTGGACGAGCAGCGTGCGGCTGTCGGAGACCCAGCTGAACGGCGATCCGAAGTACGCCGCGTTGAGGGCGCGGTCCACCAGCCTCCTGGCCTGGGCGCTTTCCACGTCCACGACCCACAGCTCCACCCGGTCCACCGTGGTCTGGGTGAAGGCGATGTGCCGGCCGTCCGGCGCCCAGCGCAGGTTGCCGATGCGCGGTTCCTCGGGGAGGCCCCGAACGGGTCGCTCGACCCCGTCGAGGGTGCGCAGCGCCAGGTCGATGTACGTGAAGCCCCGGCTGGGGCCGTTGTTGCGAGGATCGATGCGTAGGCCCGCGAGTCGGAGCTCCGGTGCCGAGACCTCCGCGATGGAAGGGGCCCCGGGACGCGTCATCAGGAGCATCGTGGTCTGGTCGGGGCTGAGGCTCACGCCGGGGGTTGCCGGCGCGTCCACGAGCGCTGCCAGCTCCGGTGCCGGAGTGCGGTAGATGGCCTCGGTCTCCTGAGCGGACGCCGGTGCCCTCAAGCCCAGCGCCAGGCTCAGGCCGAGCACGGCAGTCAGGGAACGGAATGCGGAGCGGGTCATGGCTCGTCCTCCTCCTCGTCGAGCATCATCATCGTCGACCGGGACAGATAGCGAGGATAGGAGGGCCGGCCGCGCCCTACAAGGACCATGACCTGGCCGATGTCGTCGGAGTGGCGGCCGCGGGCGACACGGCATCCTTGCGGCGGTGGGCAGCGCACTTCATCTGTGAATCATCCCCCGCGGCGAGTGGCTGCCCCCCCAGACTCCCCGTGGCTCAGGGGTCTGAAACATCCTCCCAGGTAGCCGGCAGGATGAGGTTACTGTCATGGAGGACTGCTGTGAAACGAATGTCTCTCTTTCCCGTGCTGGCACTGTTGGCCGCGTGTGGCGCCACCCCTCCGCCCTCGGCGCCCGTGGACGATTCCCTGGCTCCGTCCTTCGGGCACCTGGACGGCCTGCCTGCGACATCCGGTGCACTGGTGTGCGGGTTCGTCGCCGACCTCGATGAGCTGTTGGGGGAATTCGATCATCAGGTTGCACCGTTCGACGACGAGCGCCTCAACCGGGCGCTTGCCTCGGCGCGGGTCAGCGTGGTGGAGGCTCGCGATGACGCCCTGGTGCCCCAGCTGACACAGGCCGCGAGGGATCTACGAAGTGCGATGCGGGAGTTGGAGAAAGGGGCGTCCCTGTCATCGGTGAGCGGTAACGGTTTTGCCGACGACCTCGCCAGTCTGGGGAGCTTCTTCGCAGAGCGGTTCACCCAGGAGCTCATCGAGATGGCCTCCGTGCTCAGCGTCTCGCCCGACGTGATCTCCGATGCGACGTCGGACTTCGAGGGCGGCGTGGCCGCCCGGGGCGAAGAAGAGTGGGAGCGCTCGCTCCGGTACTTCGGGCAGGCGATCAGGAAGCTCGAGCACCAGGTTGAGATCGGAACACCCTGCGGGTAGCTCGGGGACGCGTGCCGCCAGGACGTGTCATACGCGGGGGCCGGGGAATACACCCACTACAGGCTCCGCGGAAGCCGTCGGGCCGGTGGCGAGCTCCTCGGAAGCATCCTGAATCCTTCAGGTCGAACAGGCCCGGAGGCGGCCCTCGAGAACGGAGACCACGATGCTTACGATGCAGAGGCAGTCCCTGGCGCTGATGGCGTGTCTTCTGCTGCCCGGGTGGGCGGCCGCCCAGGAGTCCACCACCCGGGGCCTCAACCTGGGCCTCCACCTCGCCGCCGCCTCCCTGTCTGTGGAAGGCGGCGACCAGAACGCCGGTGGAGGTGGGGGGATTCGCATCGGCTACGGCGTGAATCGGATCGTCAACCTCTTCTTCGAGCTCGACGGTGCGACCATCGACGTCACGAATGCGGGCGGCAGTGTGACCGGACGCTGGGCTCTGGCCCACGGGGACCTCGGAGTGCGCTTCCACTTCGCCAACTCACTGCGCAGCTTCGTTCCCTATCTCGAGGCGGCGCTCTCCGGGCGGGCCGTGAGCATCACAGATGCGGCGTTCAACCAGCAGGACGCCGGCACGGTGAGCTTCAGTGGAGGCTCCTTCCCGGTGGGTGGCGGAATCTCCGTGTACCTACAGCGCACGTTGGCTCTGGATTTCGGCCTGAAGCTCTCCGGGGGCAAGTTCACCCAGGTGGATGTCGGAAACCTCTCCCTGAGCGGTCTCGACATCGACGCCACCTCCAGCCGACTCAACATCGGCCTGGTCTGGTGGCCCTGAGCCGCCATCCGATCGGGATTCGTCGCGGAGCCGTCGCAGCATCGCCTGCTGCTCGTCGCTGAGCAGGTTCTTGATGCCCACGAGCAGCTCGAGGTGGGCCTGCTTCACGCGTTTTTCGGTATCGAGGACGTGGTCCATGCGGTCCAACGCGAGATCGACGTCGACCCGCGTTCTGTCGAGCACCTCGGTGAGCTCCTGGACCTGATCCAGCAGCTCCCACTGCAGCTGCACGACCTTGCCCTGGGCTTCCTGGATCATCCCGCTGATGGCGTCGCGCTGCTCGCCGGTGAGGCCGATGGCCCGTCGGTGCTGCATGATGAGCTCCGGAGCAAACAGGACGCTGAACAGCGGATCCGCTTCCACCTCACCGGTCTGTTCCTGAGACGCTACCGGCCAAGCGGCCACGCTCCACAGGGTCAGTAGCGTCAGGGTGGTGCACAGCGGCTTCATGATCGGCTCTCCCGTGTGGTGGCAGGCGGG
>JARRLD010000102.1:0-16090 GCA_037387345.1 Gemmatimonadota bacterium | reverse complement strand
GTTGCCGGGAACGGAGATCCCGATCGAGGGCACGGACCGTACGAGCTCCAGACCGGGAACGTCGAGGAGTCGGGACGTGGGGGACCGCCACAGGCTCGATGATGCCGCGGTGTAGGCGGACACCAGGCGCCGGAACTCCTGCTCCGGGTCGCGGGCACCTGATGTGAGCAGGATTCCGGTCACCGCGGCGGCGGCCAACCCCGCCCTCGCGACACCGCTCAGCCACGGGAACAGCGCACGCCCGAGTCGACGCGAGCGCTCTGTTCTGCCCGGGGTAGGAGCGTTCATGGTCTCGAGGCGCGCACGCTCGATCAAGAGGTCGAACGACGGAAGACGTCCCGCCCCTTCCAGGTTGAAACGGAGATGACGAAACGCCTCGCGCAGATCGCGGTCTTCGGTCGGTGCCATCATTCCGGCTCACCTGGGGCGTACCGGTCCGAGAGCAGGCCTCTCAGGCGTCTCTTTCCCCGGTCGTAGTGTACTCGGGCCGAGCCCACGGTCACCTCCATCACCTCGGCTGCCTCCCGCACCGACATGCCTTCGTAGAAGACGAGGAACATCACCTCCTGCTGCCGTGGCGGAAGCCGTCCCAGGGCTTCCCTCAGCGCCACGGCCGTTTCCGTTCGTTCGGTCGCTTCGCCTGGATCGTCGGAGCCGGACATCGTGGCGGACGGGTCTCGACCGAGGCGATCCAGGCCGGCCCGCCGGGATCGAGCGCGCCGATGGTGCTCATGGGCGGTCCGGCGAATCACGCCGAACAACCAGGTGCGCACCGTCGAGCGGCCCCCATACCGGGCCCGCCCGGATACCACCTTGAGGTAGGTCGTCTGCAGCACATCCTCGGCATCGGCGTAGTTCCAGCCACAACAGCTGAGCGCCCAGGCAAAGCTGTCCTGATGAAGCCCTTCGAGCTGGGCCGTCAGCTCGTCGAGTGGCGTCTCAGATGAGGGCATCCGGACCCGGGCGCAGTCCTGACTCGTGGATGAGTGGCAGGGGACGTGTTGTCGTATGACACGCCCATGCCGCGGCGGTCAAGTCCCTCATGCGCTGGTTCGGCTTCGGCGAGATCGACGGAGACGAGTATGGGCGGCGCCCTCCACGTGTTGCGCGCGACGCTCCTGGGCCGAGTGTGCCTGGCTTTGCCAGGACGGCCCGCCCGATATCATTGTCCATTGAGAGGGGTGATCCCTACCGTTCCGGCACACGCCCCTCGGGTTGGCCCTGAGGCGAGGGAAGCCGACTCGCCAGGGAGAGCACCATGAGAGACAGAGCTGACATCGCTGTCGTCGGCGCCGGTCCCGCGGGGGCACGGGCGGCAGAGCTGTTGGCCTCCCGGGGGGCCAGGGTGGTCCTCTTGGATCCGAAGGTGCCGTGGGAGAAGCCCTGTGGCGGGGGACTGACGCCACCGGCGTTCCGAGAGATTCCCGAGCTGGAGGAGCTCAAATCCCTGGCGCGGCCGGTCACTTCGGTACGGGTCCAGGTCGGCCGGGACGTAGGCTTCACTCTGCCCCTCGCCCAGCCCATGTGGGTCTTGTCCCGGACCACGCTCGGCGAGTGGCAGCTCGATCGGGCGTTGAGCGCAGGTGCCGAGCATCTTCCTGTCAGGGTGAACGCCATCCGCCGGGCGTACGGTACGTGGAATCTGGACACGTCCGGAGGGGAGCTGACGGTACCCGCCCTGGTCGGAGCCGACGGTGCTGCAAGCCTGGTCCGACGGGCCGTGGCACCGAAGTTCAGAGTGGAGCTCGCCCCGACGCGGGTAGCGTATCCGCCGAAGGCCGGCCCGACGCCCGACACGGCGATCCTCCGCTTTTACCGGGGCATCGCGGGCTATTTGTGGGATTTTCCGCGCCCCGATCATCGCTCCTGGGGAATCATGACGCCCAGGGGGACCTGGCGACGCCCTCGGATGGACGCGGAGATCGACGAGTACCGGGCGTCCGTGGACCGAGAGGTCCGCCGGAGGCTCGAGCGGGCGGGCGCCGTCATCGGGACGGCCCAGTTCGGTCACGGAGACTACAGTCGGATCGCCGGCCGGGACTTCGCGCTTCTGGGCGACGCAGCGGGATTCGCCGATCCGTTCACGGGCGAGGGGATCCAGAATGCCATGCGGTCCGCCAGCCTCCTCGCCGAGGCATGGCGCCAGGACGGCTTTGCGGCCTATCCGGACTTGGCCAGGCGCGCGTTCGAGCGGGAGTTCCAGGTTGCCAGAATGCTGCGCCGATCACTCTTCGAGGAGGGGGTGGGTGTCAGGCTCGCCCAAAAGGCGGCTCTGTCGGCCCCGTGGTATGCCGTGGTCGCTGCGGTGGTGAACGGGATGGTCGACCACGATGGCCGAGCCCGCCGGCTGCTGGAGTATTGGTCGAGGGCCTATCGCTCGGTGCGCCGGCGAGAATAGGTCTCGTCAGAACGGTTGGTCGAGCTCGGCTCTCCGCAGCAGCTGTGCGTTGAGCGCGACCACCACGGTGCTCAAGGACATGAGCACGGCTCCGAAGGCCGGGTGCAGCAGGATTCCCCAGGGAGCCAGCACACCCGCAGCGAGAGGAATGGCGATCACGTTGTAGCCGGCCGCCCACCACAGGTTCTGGAGCATCTTCCGGTACGTGGCCTTGCTCAGCGAGATGATGCGGGGCAGATCACGCGGATCGCTGCGCACCAGCACCACGTCTCCGGCTTCCACGGCCACGTCGGTCCCGGCCCCGATGGCGACACCCACGTCGGCCGTGACGAGAGCCGGCGCGTCGTTCACGCCGTCCCCGACCATGGCCACGCGCTTGCCCTGATCCTGGATGGACCGGATGGTGTCAGCCTTCTGCTCGGGGAGCACCTCCGCGAACACCGTGTCGATGCCCAGGTCTTCGGCGACGGCGTCGGCGACTGCGCGTGCGTCTCCCGTGAGCATGATGACCTCGACCCCGAGGGCGTGCAGCGCGTCCACCGCCGCCCTGGACTCTTCGCGCACCTTGTCGGCCAGAGCGAAGACCGCCAGGACTCGTCGATCCTCGATGAGGCACACGGTGGTTTGACCCTTCGATTGGCTCCTCTCGAGGGCATTATGGAGGGATAGAGCGGGCCGAGCGCCCCGCTTCTCCAGCAGGGCGGGACCACCTACGTACAGGGTCCTCCCCTCCACCGTGGCGACGACACCGTGCCCCGCGATGGCTTTGAAGCCCTCGGCGGCGGGAGGGGTCAGGCCGCGCTCCTTCGCCGCCCGCATGATGCCCTGCGCGATCGTGTGTTCCGAGTCCCCTTCCACCGCAGCGGCAAGCCGCACGGCCTCGTCCTCACCGAGCTCATCCGCCGTCGTGACCGATACCACACCAAACTCGCCCAGAGTCAACGTCCCGGTCTTGTCGAAGACGACGGCATCGAGGTTGCGCGCCTCCTCCAATCCACGCCGGTCCCTGACCAGGAGCCCGCTTCGCGCACCCAGCATGGTGGAGATGGCGACCACCAGCGGAATCGCCAGACCCAGGGCATGCGGACAGGCGATGACGAGCACGGTCACCAGGCGCTGCACGGCGAATGCCGGTCCGTTCCCCACGACCAGCCAGACGCCCAGCGTGACCGCGCCGGACACGATGGCCACCACTGTGAGGAAGAACGCGGCCCGGTCTGCCAGCGCCTGCGCCCGGGAGCGCGACGTTTGGGCCTCCTCGACCAGGCGCATGATGCCCGCCAGGGCGGTCGAATCACCGGTCCCCGTGACCTCAACGCGCAGGGAGCCCGAGCCGTTTACCGTGCCCGCCGCGACCTGGGCTTCCTCGGCCTTCTGCACCGGTACGGATTCCCCGGTGAGCATCGATTCGTTGACCGCGCTCCGACCCTCCCGCACGACGCCGTCCGCAGGGATGCCAGCACCCGGGCGCACCAGGATCAGGTCCCCATCCCGGAGGCTCGCGACCGGGACCACCTCCGTGCCCGACTCCGTGACCCGCTCCGCCATATCCGGCAGGAGCTTGGCCAGCTCCTTGAGCGCCCCCTGGGCCTGGCCGATGGACCGCATCTCGATCCAGTGGCCGAGCAGCATGATCGTGACCAGGGTGGCGAGCTCCCACCAGAGGGGGTCGCCCCGCCAGCCGATCGTTACTGCCACGCTGTAGAGGAAGGCCACCGAGATGGCCAGGGAGATGAGGGTCATCATCCCCGGCAGCCGGGCCTTCAGCTCCCGCACGCCACCTCTCAGGAAGACCAGCCCGCCGTAGAAGAAGACCGCCGTCCCGAAGATCGGAGCCACGTAGTCCGAGAGGGGGAACGTGGGCGCGACGAATCCGAGCCAGTCCTGGATGGACGGGCTCCAGACCAGCGTTGGCAGCGACATGCCGAGAGAGAGCCAGAAGCGGTCGCGGAACATCGACACGCTGTGTCCGGCGTGTTTGTCGTGCCCCTCATGCTTGCCGTGTGCGTCGTCGTGAGCACCGTGCCCCGGGTGGCTCGGTGGGTGGTCCATGGGGTTCATTCCAGGAAGAGGCGGTCCGAGCTGCCAGGAAGCAACGCAGCAGGGCCGGCCTGTCGCGTTGAGAGACACCCCCACTCTCCCGCCTGAGTCGTGAAGCCCACATGAACCCTCCATGCAGGTTCCGCGGCATCCAGCGCATGCTGGACGAGGGAGCGTACTGCGTGGACGTGGTCAACCAGATCCTCGCAGTGCAGAAGGCGCTCAAGAAGGTGAGCGCCCTCGTGCTCGACCGACACCTGCACACGTGCGTCACCGGCGCCATCCGGGGAAGCGACGCCCAGTCGAGGGAGCGCGTCCTGGACGAGCTGCTCGACCTGTTCGAAGCCAACGGCAAGATCTGAGACCCATGGATTCCAGAGGAGGAACCGATGACCAAGACCGTGACGGTGCCCAACATCAGCTGTGGCCACTGCGTGACGACGATCCAGCGGGAGGTGGGCGAGCTCGAGGGCGTGACGGAGGTGAGCGCCGAGCAGGCCAGCAGGCGGGTCACGGTGTCCTGGGATCCGGACGCCACCGATTGGACGGTGATCGAAGGCCTGATGACGGAGATCAACTATCCGCCGAGCGACTGATGACCGTATCCCGTCGAGGCTCGGAGTGAGAAGGACGGAGAGGGGACACAATGGCACGGGAGCGTGACCTGCTGATCCCGGTGACGGGAATGACCTGCGCCAACTGCGCCGCCACCGTGGAGCGCACCCTGAAGAAGACCGAGGGGGTGACCGGCGCGTCCGTGAACTTCGCCTCCGAGCGGGCCTCCGTGACGTTCGATCCGGGCCGGTTGCGGGAATCCGAGCTCGTGGAGCGTGTGAAGGGGGCGGGGTACGGCGTGGCGACGCAGCGCATGGAGCTTCCCATCACGGGAATGACGTGCGCCAACTGCGCCGCGACCATCGAACGCACGCTTCAGTCGCGCGTCCCCGGAGTCGTGTCCGCGGCGGTGAACTTCGCCACGGAGAAGGCGGTGGTGGAGGTCGTGGCGGGAGCGACCGGCTGGAAGGAGCTGGCTCGGGCCATCGAGGCGGCGGGCTACGGTGTCGTCGAAGCCGCGCCCGAGGACATGGAGGACGCCGAGGCGGCCGCGCGGCGCGCGGAGATCCTCGACCAGACCCGGAAGTTCTGGACCGGCGTCGCCTTCGCCCTGCCGCTGTTCGTCCTGAGCATGCTTCGGGACTTTGGGGTGCTCGGGGCGTGGTCGCACGCGAACTGGGTGAACGGGTTGATGTTCGCCCTGGCCACCCCCGTCCAGTTCTACGTGGGCTGGGACTACTACCGGGGCGGGTGGAAGTCACTGAGGAACGGCTCGGCCAACATGGACGTGCTCGTCGCCATGGGCTCCTCCGTGGCCTACGCGTACTCCATCGTGGTGATGGTGGCCCTGATGCTCGGCACCACGGCGGCCGGGGAGCACGTCTACTTCGAGACCGCCGCGGTCATCATCACGCTCATCAAGCTCGGGAAGCTCCTGGAGGTGAAAGCCAAGGGGGAAACCAGCGCGGCCATCAGGGAGCTGATGGGGCTCCAGCCCCGAGTGGCCCGCGTAGTCCGGGACGGCGACGAGATCGACGTGCCCATCGACGACGTGCAGGTCGACGACATCGTGCTCGTGCGTCCGGGAGAGCGGCTTCCCGTGGACGGCGTGGTCGTCGAAGGGCGCTCGGCGGTAGACGAAAGCATGCTCACGGGCGAGAGCATGCCCGTCGGGAAGGCACCCGGCGACGAGGTCGTGGGAGCCACCATCAACAAGGAGGGGGCCCTCCGCTTCCGAGCGACCAGGGTAGGCGCCGAGACGGCCCTGGCCCAGATCGTCCGGCTGGTGCAAGAGGCGCAGGGCAGCAAGGCGCCCATCCAAAGGGTGGCCGACCAGGTCTCGGCCGTGTTCGTGCCGGTGGTTCTTGGCCTGGCGGCCCTGACGTTCCTTATCTGGTGGCTGGGTGTGGGCGTGGGCTTCACGCCGGCCCTCATCCGGCTGGTCGCGGTGCTGGTGATCGCGTGCCCCTGCGCCCTGGGACTCGCCACGCCCACGTCGGTGATGGTGGGGACTGGCAAAGGAGCCAACCTGGGCATCCTGTTCCGGAGCGCCGCGGCCCTCGAGCGGGCGCACAAGCTCCGGATCGTCGTCCTCGACAAGACGGGCACGGTCACCAAAGGTGAACCTGCGGTGCGCGAGGTCCTGGCGAGGGTGCCGGCTGCGGTGTCCGGAGGCGTGGGTGAGGACGCCGAGGATTGGGTCCTCCAGCTTGCCGCGTCGGCCGAGCGACGGAGCGAGCATCCCCTGGCCGCAGCGGTCGTACGGGAAGCCGTGGCCCGCGACCTCCTCTTGAGCGAGCCGGACGCGTTCTCGGCGGTACCCGGTCGGGGCGTGACGGCCGCCGTGAACGGCCATGACGTCGTCATCGGGACCCGGCGGCTCCTGGACGAGAGGGGCGTCGCCCTGAACGGGCTGGAGGAGGAAGCTGGACGGATGGAGACGGATGCGCGCACGCCCCTCTGGGTTGCCTTGGACGGGGAGGCCGTCGGTCTGATTGCCGTGGCCGACGCGGTGAAGGAGGGCTCGCGCGACGCCGTCGCCGAGCTTCGAAGGAAGGGCCTCAGGGTCGTGATGCTGACCGGGGACAACCGGCATACGGCGGAGGCCATCGCCAAGGAAGTGGGGATCGAAGAGGTGCGCGCCGAGGTCCTTCCCGATCAGAAGGCAGGCGTGGTGAAGGATCTCCAGGAGGGTGGCGAGTTGGTGGCCATGGTGGGCGACGGCATCAACGACGCTCCCGCGCTGGTTCAGGCGGATGTGGGAATCGCCATCGGCACCGGGACGGACGTGGCGATGGAAGCGGCGGACGTGACCCTGATGAGGGGGGACCTGCGATCGGTGCCGCAGGCGCTGAGCCTCTCCCAGGCCACGATGCGCACCATCAGGCAGAACCTCTTCTGGGCCTTCTTCTACAACGTCTTGCTGATTCCGGTGGCGGCGGGCGTTCTCTACCCGCTCACCTCCGTACCGATGATGTTGCGCCAGCTCCATCCCATCCTGGCGGCCCTGGCCATGGCCTTCAGCTCCGTGACCGTAGTGGGCAACAGCCTGCGGCTCCGCAGGGTGAGGATCTGAGGCCCCCCCGGGTCCGGCTGTCGGGCTGGCCGATGCATGTGAACGGCGGGTGAATTCGCGATCAGGGTGTCGCCACGTTCGCAGGGCTCTTGTCGCGTGACGAAGAAAGTTCGTGCGTCGGGAGCATACGCACCTTATCATGCATACGAAATCCCTGTCCACGAGGCCCCCCAAGTGACCCACCTCGTTCTGTGCCTGAGCGCCCTCCAGGGGACAGTGCGCGTCCCTGACCGCGTTCTGAGCACCCAGACGCCGCGATCTGTCGGAATGGCGGGCGCCGTACGCGAAATCGCGCGAGCGCGGCCGGACGTAGGTGTAGCGTGAAGCCGCCCGGTGTGGAGCCGAGGCGCGCGTCCGTCACGGACGATGAGCTTCGGTCTGTCCTTGCCGAGAGCTTCGTGACGGGATCCGGTGAGGCGACCATCACCTCCCTGTACCGTACCCCGTTCGGCGGCGCCACCTCCTATCCAGTGGAGTTGGTGGACGTCCGGACCGATGCGGGGAAGGAGGTGCGTCTCTTCCTCAAGGACATGACGTCCACGCGCATCGCGAAGAAGGGAATCCAGGGGCGCCGAAGCAGGGAGCTCTCGATCTACCGGGACCTGCTGTGCCGGTTGGAGGCAGGTACGCCACGGTTTCATGGGTTCATCCAGGACGAAGCGGAAGCGCGGCTGTCCCTGGTGCTCGAGTACGTCGAAGGGACGACGCTCGAGTCGCTGGACTTCCAGCATTGGGTGCTCGCCGCCGAGTGGCTCGGACGTTTCCAGGGGAAGTGTGCGAGCCAGGAGCTCCGGCCGGAGCAGAAGCGGGCACTGGTGGCCCACGACGGCGGCTACTTCCGGGCCACCGCGGACCGGGCCCAGGCGGCCGTGGCCCAGGTGTCGACGTTCCTGGGCACTCAGCTGGCGCGGGCGTTGCGGGACTACGACCTTCGGATCGCGGTGATGGCGACACAGCCGAGGACGGTGGTGCACGGCTCATTTCGTCCCTCGAACATCCTTGTCGATGTCGGAGCGGTGCCGCCGCGGGTGTGTCCCGTGGACTGGGAGCTCGCGGCATGGGGCGCCCGCCTCTATGACCTCGCTTTCCTGGCCAATGGGTGCGGATCACCGGATCTCGACACGTACTGGGACGCCTATGGGGAGGGGGCGGCGGCCTACGGCATGACGGTGCCAGCGCTGGAGGAGGTGCGGGTGGTGTTGGATTCGTTCTACCTGCACAAGCTCCTCAAGTCGCTGAGCGAGTGTGTCGACCGGAGCTTCCCCGATTCCACCGTGGCAACCCTCGTGGAGCTTGTCGCGCAACGATCCTGGGGGGCGTGACCGTGCAGGTGGCTCTCCGCGAAAAACAATAGAGCGAGATGGATCTCGTCCGCGGGACAGGTCCTGGACGCGGCCCTCCCCTGACGTGCCGAGGGCGCGCGATCTGCTCTTGGGTTACATCGCTGGCGCGCCAGCGGACGGGGCAGCAGCCGCGTCCTCCTGGTACAACCAGCCGGCGATGATGCCCGCCAGGATCATTTCCGCCAGGCCCCAGACGAGAGCGAGCAGGGTCAATCCCGTGCCCAGAGCGAGGCCCATGGCCCCGAACCAGATGCCGGGTACGAGATAGCCCACGACCCAGAGCGCCGTCCCCGCGATGGCCCCCGTCTTCCATCCGGGACCGAAGCGCGGACGGATCGCGGCGTACAGCCACGCGAGGAAGAAGCCGAAGACGAAGGCACCCAGGATGTAGCCGGCCATCGCCCAGCTCGCTTCGGTGAGGCCGTAATCCTGCGTGAGGACCTGGTAGTCGTCCATGAGCAGGGCCCCGTTGAGGATCCCTTCACTCACGTTCAGGAACACGCCGGCGAGCAGTCCACCGAGGAGTACGCGCTTTCCATTCATGACGCTCTCCAGTGAGAGTCAGGGGCTGGAGAAGTCATAGATGGAGCGCGGGCACGGTGCGGTCAATGCTCCCGGCACCTCGGGCACCCGCCCTGTGTCCGGGCGGGTACCCGAGGCCCCGATGTCCGGACGGCTACTTCGCCAGCTGTCCCCGCACGGCTCCCGCTGGGTGGTCGGCATTGTGGACGTTCACGTAGTACGCCGACGGATGCTGTCGGATGTCCTTGATCCAGGCGGCGTCAACCTGAACGCAGCCGGACAGGCCATTGGCCGCAACATTGAAGTTCACGACGACCCCGCCGGGCACGCCCGCAGGCGCCCTGTGGATGTGCGAGGCCGTCGGCGTGGCGATGTCCGCCACGGTGATCTCGAAGCACACCATCTCCTGGCCCTGGTTGAGGGCCACGATGGCGGAGCCGCTGCCATCCGGATCACCTGGACCCGGTGCCTCGGCCGCGCCGGTGAGCTCCGCGGTCAGGGGCCGTCCACCGCGGTCGCCGTCGGCCACCACGGCGAAGGAGGCCTCTGCCACGACGTCGAACGCCGCAGGGCCGGTGGGCTCGCTGCCACAGGCCACGAACTCAGGCTGCCCGCCGAGCCTCGCCCACCAGCGCACGAGGGGGACGCTAGAGCAGCACCCACATGAACACGATCACATAGAAGGTCGCGGTGGCAGCCACCTCGAGTGCCATGTACCGGTTCCGGGCTGCGACGAACAGCGGTGAGGGAAGCTCTCCCGCTGCGGGGGCCAGCTCGGCGAACCGGGGCTCCGCGACGTTGTCGATCAGCGGTCCGATGACCCACATCGCCCCCACGAGGATCAGCTTGGCGATCAACACGGCGGTGAAGGAATAGCCGAGCACCAGCCAGCCGATCCCGGACAGCGTCAGGGCGGCGAAACCCAGGATGATCAATCGCGTGATAGGCCTCGCGACGGCGAGGTATACCGGCACGAACGCGTGATCTTTGCGGCACCGGAGAAGGAGCAAGGTTTTCGCCGAGGCGGCGCCCAGGGCCAGGGACAAGCCGATGAGGTGCACCAACAACAACAGCGTCCACGACGAGACCATGCGCACCCCCTCCAGCACGTGTTGCCATCGCCGCCCGCAGCACCCCGACCTCCGTCACGGCCTACTATGGACTCGCGGGGATCTGAGCCGCAAGATCCTCTGCCCAGCGAAAGTCGGCTCACCCGAGGGAACACATACATGAACGACGGACTCGCGGCCAGGGAGCTTCTGAAGGCCATCCGGTTCGCCGCCGACCGGCACCGGCACCAGCGGCGGAAGGGAGAGGATGCCTCACCCTACATCAACCATCCCATCGCCGTCGCCAACATCCTTGCCGAGAATGGCGTGACCGACGCGGTGACGCTTCAGGCCGCGGTCCTTCACGACACCGTCGAGGATACGGAGACGACCGCCGACGAGCTGACCGCGGAGTTCGGCCAGGAGGTGGCCGAGGTCGTCCTGGAGGTGACCGACGACAAGTCCCTCCCGAAGCAGGAGCGAAAACGGCTCCAGATCGAACGCGCCCCGGGGCTCTCGCCCCGAGCCAAGCTGGTGAGGTTGGGGGACAAGATCGACAACGTCCGTGACGTGACGCACATGCCGCCGAGCCAATGGAGCCTCGATCGGCGTCGCGACTATCTGGAGTGGACCAGGCTCGTCGTGGCAGGGTGCCGCGGCGTGCATCCCGGGCTGGGGCGGCTCTACGACGAGGCGCTCGAGGAGGGGCTGCAGAAGCTCGGTTGAAGGCGGAGGGAGCGGGCTCCGACCTCAGCGGAGGAGCTCCGTCCAGTTGAAGATCGCCACCACCGCGTCCTGGGCCCCGCGCTCCGCGATGACGAAGCGATCTCCCGAGGGGTGGATGTCGTAGTTGGTGTGGTTGTCCGATTGCTGGGCGTCGAGGTCGGTCGCCACGATTGCGCGCCCACGCACGGCAAGCCGAGGCTCGTGGCCGATGCGAGCCTCGACGAGGCGAACGCCCTCTCGGGTTGGCTCGAGGTAGTACAGCAGGTCCCCGTCCGGTCCCCAGACGGGCTCCGTGCCCCCGGCGTTGGAGACCTGAAGCCGGCCGGCCGATCCGTCCAGGGAGCGAACATACACCTCGTTCCGTCCCGTCTCGTTGCTCTGGTACGCGAGCCAGCGGCCGTCCCGAGAGATCGCGGGGGATACCTCCCTCGCCGGGCTGGAGGTGAGCTGGTGCGGCTCCCCTCCGTCGCTTGGGATGACCCAGAGATCGGCCTGGTCGGCGTCTCCGCTCGCCCCGCCGATGTAGCCGCTCCCGTCGGGGAGCCATGTTCCCGGGTCCGTCATGATGCGTCGTGGCGGTCCGCCCTCCCACAGAAGAGGGCGGACCGCGCCGCTCCCGTCGGCCGGCGTGATCAACACGGGGCCGTCCGGGTGGCTCAGACTGAAAAACGAGACCTCCCTGCCATCGGGGAGCCACATCGGATCGTGGGCGTCACCGATCTGGGTGATCCGTGACAGGGTCCCGGCGGGCTGGTCATACATCCAGACGTCACGGGTCCCGTCAGTCGGATCCGTGAAGTCCAGCAGGACGCGGGTCCCGTCCGGGGAATAGCGCAGGTGGTGCCACTCCCTCGGCTGGGAAAGAACCTGCTGTCGCCGGCCGCTCCGGTCCACCTCGACCAGCCGCAGGGGCGGGGCGTCGCCATACAGAAGGACGCCCGAGGCGGCGACGAGTTGTGCCGTGCCGAAACGTGTCGTATTGACCTGATCGCCGAGGGAGACGACGGGGCCTGTCAGGTGGGCCTCGACCGGATCGAACGGCGCCGCCATGAGACCGCCGTCCAGGCTGACGAAGCTCAGGTGGCCTTCCGCGTACTGCGGGGTCAGGACCCCGCCGGAGAGCACGGTCCGGGTCTCCCGGTCCTCTATCGAGATCACGTCGATGTGGCTCTGGCTCAGATCCGGACCCACGACGGCGTACAGCACGTGGTGGCCGTCGGGGAGAAACGCCGGCGAGACGTGGTATTCCGGCGGAACCGACCGCGTCAGGGTGTCCGGTGGGGAGCCGTCGCCGCGGAGCAGGATCAGGCCGCCCGCGGACGTGGCGAACACGATGCCAGCGTCACTGACCGAGGCCGGGTGTCCATCGGACGTCACACCTTCGGCCCCGACAACCGGGCTGGGTGTGCCGCCGTCGAGGCCCACGGTGAACAGCTGCGAGAGCCTCCGGAAACCCAGGACGGTCCCATCCTCCGAGAGGAATGCCGCCTCCGCTCCCTCCGTCCCGGGAACTGGTCGAACCTGGAGGGAGCCCAGGCGACGGACCAGGATCTCCTGCCGAGCGCCCTGATATCCGCTGTAGGCCAGGGTCCGTCCGTCACCGGACAGAACGAGCGACGTGGACCCGCTCCGTGAGTCCCCGATGCCGGGAAGCTGGATCCGGGCCCTCCCGGCAATCCGATGGCTCGTAGGCTGAGGTCGACCGAGCCAGCCCCAGGCGCCCACGGCCAGGGTGAGCGCCAGCAGCACCCAGGGAAGCGTGCGCTTCCATGGGGCCGCTCCGACCGTCGTCGGTCCTGCGTGGGCATGGGATCCGTGACGGAAGCCGGGGTCGGCCAGGGAGCGTGCGAGCTCTTCTCCCGTGGCGAACCGATCTGCCGGAAGGCGCTCCAGCGCCTTCAGGACCACCGCCGCCACGTGGGGCGGCACCGTCGGCCGGTAGGACGTCACGGGGCGGGGCGATTCCGTGAGCACCCTGGCCAGCACCGCCTGGGCGGTGCTGCCCGTGAAGGGGGGCTCGCCCACGAGCATCTCGTGGAGCATGCAGCCGACGCTGTAGAGGTCGGAGCGCGCATCGGGGGTCCGGTCTCCGGTGGCCTGCTCGGGACTCATGTAGTACGGCGTTCCCACCGAGAGACCGGTCTCCGTGAGCCGCCCTTCTCCCGCCTGCTGCACCGCCAGGGCGACTCCGAAGTCCGCCACCACCGGGTGCCGCCCCTCGCGCAGCAGCACGTTGGCCGGCTTGATGTCCCGATGCACCACCCCGCTCCTGTGGGCGTAGCCGAGCGCGTCGGCCACTCCCGAGGCGATGCGGACGGCCTCGTCCACCGGCAGCTGCTTCTCTCGGTCCAGGCGTTCCCGCAGGCTCTCGCCGTCCACGTAGGGCATCACGTAGAACAGGAAGCCGTCGGCCTCGCCGGAGTCGAACAGGGGGAGGATATGGTGGTGCTGGAGGCCGGCGGTGGTACGGATCTCAGACAGGAACCGCTCCGCACCGACCACGGCGGCCAACTCGGGCTTGAGGACCTTGAGCGCCACCAGGCGGTCGTGACGGGTGTCTTCGGCGAGGTAGACGGTGGCCATGCCGCCCGCTCCGATCTCACGCACGAGGTCGTAGCGGCCCTGCAGAGCCTCGCTGAGACGGGGCGGGGGTCCAGACATGGCCCACAAGATGTCCGGGGCGGGGAGCGGCCGCCAGGCGTCACGTCCTCAGCCGATACAACGCCCCTCCCGCTGGTCATGTCCAAGCTGGCAACGAGGAGGAGGCCATGGGCAGCGGGTGGCGAAGCGATCTGCGTTACGTCCTGCGGGTGCTGGGGAGGAGTCCCGGGTTCGTGGTGGTGGCGGTGATCTCCCTGGCCGTGGGTATCGGTGCCAACGCCGCGGTGTTCGGAATGGTTCAGAGCCTGCTCAGAGAGCCGCTCCCGGTCGAGGCCCCCGACGAGCTGGCCGTGCTCGGTTGGCGGCGGGATGCCGACGTCGACCTCTGGCAGTCGGGCTCCACCTGGTACGACGACCCCGGTGGGGGAGGTCCGTACCGTAGCAACTTCAGCTTCCCCGTCTATGAAGGTCTCCGCGCGGCAGCGCCCGACGGGGTGGAGCTCTTCGCCTTCGCCTTCCTCCGAGGCATCAGCGTAGGACTGCCCGACGCTTCCCCGCTGGTGGCAGGGGGCGTGCTGGCCGACGGGAGCTACTTCCCGGCGCTCGAGCCCCGCATGGCCCTGGGGCGGCCTCTCACCGAGGCAGACGATCGCGAGGGTGCACCGGTGGTGGTGGTCCTGGGCCATCGGTTCTGGATGCGCGCTTTCGGCGGCGATCCCGCCATCGTGGGCAAGACGGTGCGCGTCAACAGCGTGGCGGCCGAGGTGGTGGGCATCACCGAGGAGGGATTTCGCGGGATGTCCCAGGGAGGCTTCTTTCCCGAGACCGACGTCACGGTACCCCTGGCGGCTCAGGGGCGGATCTACGACCGCATCGGCTCCGGAACCTCGCCTCGCAGCGACCCCGTCCTCTTCTGGATCCGGGTCATGGCCCGGATTCCTGAGGGGATCTCCCGAGACCGGACCAGGGATGTTCTCACCGCCGCCTTGCGGGCGCAGCCCTCGCCCGTGAACGAGGTCGCAGGTCCGCCGGCGGAGCTCGCCTTGCTTCCAGGCGCCCGGGGTGCGCAGCCCATTCGTGCCCAGCGGGCACGAATCCTCTGGATGATTCTCGGGGTGGCCTGGATCGTCCTGCTCATCGCCTGCGCCAACCTCGCCTCCCTCATGCTGGCCCGGGGCGTGAGCCGGCAGCGGGATATGGCGGTGCGCCGAGCGCTCGGCGGCGGACGAGCGCGCCTGGTCCGACAGTGCCTCTTGGAGAGCCTGGTCCTTGCCGGAGCCGGCACCGTGGCCGGCCTCGTCCTGGCGTACCTGACGCGCAACATGTTGGGAGGCATGGTCAGCGGCAGCATGGGCTCCGGGTTCGGACGCGTCGTGGTCGAGGGGACGGTGGACCCGCCGGTCGTTGTGGCTGCCGCCATGCTCGGAGGGTTCGCCACGGTCATCTCCGGTCTCCTACCCGCCCTGCGGGCCTCGGATACGGACCCCATGACCTGGTTGAAGCACCGGGCGGGCGGAGGCAGTATCACCAGGCTCACCGCCGGCCGGGTGCTGTTGGCCCTCCAGATCGGTGTGTCCGTGCCCCTGGTCGTGGGCGCCGCTCTCTTCCTGCGGACGCTCTCGAACATTGGAGGGATGGAGTTGGGCTTCAATCCCCGGAACATGGTGATGTTCCAGGTGGATCCGGCCTACACGCAGCTCCCTCCCGAAGAGCACCCGCGACTCTATCAGGAGCTCCTCTCTGCCGTGGGTGGCATTCCGGGAGTGAGCTCCGTGACCCTCATGGAGAACGTCTTCATGAGCGGCATCATTTCCAATAGTCACGTCGATGTGGACGGCCGGGAGCACGAGCTCCTGAGGAACTCGGTGGGACCCGATTTCCTGGAGACCGCCGGCATGCGCCTTATCTCGGGGCGCATGCCGGGGATCCAGGACGGTCCTGACGCGCCCCGGGTGGGTGTGGTGAACGAGAGGGCCGTGGAGGTGCTGTATGGGGGGGCTTCGCCCATCGGACGTATGTTGGACACAGGCAGCCGTGAGGTGGAGATCATCGGCGTCGTGAGCGACAGTCGCTACGATCATCGGCGTCACGGCATCCGACCCACGCTGTTCGATGCTGCGTTGCAGTGGGTCGGACATGGCGCGCAGCATATCGTGCTCCGAAGCTCGCTGCCCATGGGACGCCTCGAGCCGGTGCTGAACGAGGCCGTGGCTCGCGTCCACCCCGGCCTGCCGGTCCCGGAGATCCGCACCCAGGCCGGCCATCTGGCCGACGCCTCTGC
>JARRLD010000101.1:0-35468 GCA_037387345.1 Gemmatimonadota bacterium | reverse complement strand
GCCAGGCATCCGAACCCCGTCACCGCGTGGAAATCGGTGTCGTACAGCCGGGCGGGCTCAGCCCGACGCTGATCGGACAGCTCGAGCTGGCAGTTGCGGCAGTCCTCGGACTGGGGCAGCGTCTGGGCGCTCACAGAGCCCGCGGTCAGCGAGAGCATCATTCCCGCCGCGAGGCCTGCACGGGAAAGGCCGGACCGGAAAGGAACCTCCATCCTCACCATCACGGGTGCACCCCCTTTCGCTCAGCCTCCCGGACTCCGACGTCGGGTTCCGGCCAGGCGAGCACCAGCGCGTCCTCACCCCGGACGCGGTGACAGTCGGCGCACTCGAGTCCGGGCTCGTGCTGCTCCATCGCCTGGTGGCAGACCAGGCACGTCGGTCTTCTCTGTGCCAGCTCGTCCAGACCGGGCTCGGAGTGACAGCTGCTTCCCCCACATCCCAGATGGACCTGGAGATTGTGGGCCCCTGCGGCCGGTGGATCATGACAGCTCATGCACCGGACCTCCGACGTGTGATGGCTTTCGTGGCACGTCTGGCACGACGTGGTGGCCGCCAGGGAGGGCCGGGACTCGTGACATGCGTTGCACCGCTCCGACTCGTGACGCACGTGGTCGAACGGGAACGTTCGCATACGGGGCGAGGACCAGACCCCGAGCTGCACCGAGCGACGTACGGTCCTGAGGCCGACGGTGTCGTGGCAGGCGGAGCAGGGCGCGCCCTGGTCCGGAGCGTGATGGCAGGCCATGCAGTCGGCCTGGGTCAGGCCGGTCTCAACGGCCTGGTCACTCGACTCGTGGCATTGCACGCACCGGAGGTCGCTGTGGGACCCGTGACCCCGCACCACGTCGTGGCATTCGGTGCAGCTGATCTGGGGGTGCTCATCGTGGGGGAAGCTCGGACCGCCGCCGGGCCGGAGCATCTCGTCCGGAAGGAACCGCTGGCGCGCCTGTTGGACGACGGGTTCTTCACCGGCCGCCTCCTGCACCGGCGCGGCCGCCTCGTCACCGGCAGGCTCCCCGGGTGGGGGCCGGGGGTTTCGTTGACGGGGAATCGCCAGGGAAAGCGCACTAGGTGCCTACCTCTCCCCCACTCGAGTGGGGCAGGAATAGTGTGTGCGTGTAACGAAGAACGACGATGACGAGCGGAAGTCCGAGCCAGAGCGTGACGGCGCAGGCCAACGCAAAGGCCCCCACGCCGTTGAGCCGCAGCCCGGAGTCGAGGATGATGTCCGGCGGGTACCGGAGAAGCACTACCGTGGAGACGACGAGGATCGCGGCCGTCAGGATGGACCCTGCTCTGCTCTCGGGCCACCGCTCCACGGCCCTGCGCAGGGCCGAGAGACCCTCGAGGCCGGCCCACGTGCAGAACGCCAGGCCGATGATCCAGGCAATCGCCGCCATCACGAAGATCCGCACGGTGAACTCTTCCACCAGCGCCGCGGTCAAGCTGATTCCCGCTGTCACCACCCATCCCGCGAGCACCGCGGGCAGCGCCGCGAGGCCGCCCACGAGGCCACGCCCGATGGCCCCGCCTCGGGTGATCCCCGGAGGCCGACCCACGGTGCCCAGAATGATGCCGTGGACGAGACCCAGGAACACTCCCACCAGGAAGAGGACGGGAGCGGCCAGGAGCTGGAAGCCCGAAGGGACCGCACCCGTGAGGGTGAGCGTCCCCACCAGGATGCCACCACAGGCGATACCTCCCGCCACGGTCCATGTGAAGGCCACGCGGGCGCACGAGCCCTGACGACCCCAGACGGGGGTCCTGGGCGTTTCCGATGCGTTGACGGTGGCGTTGAGCTGCACGGCGCTCTCCGGGCTTCTCGCACGACCACCCACCCGGGCGGTCGCCGACCTGTATCGAGCCCTTCTTCCTGATCTATGCTACAGACCCCGACAACCGGGGTCGTTCGCGCCATGTGGGATCCGACGTCCCTCTGGTACCAAGGTACTGTCCTGAAACCGCTTTTGCATCATGGGCTTACCGACAGGAAGAGCGCTGTCGGGCGGAGGGTGGATTCGGCTGTAGGGACTTTCCTGACGCACGCTCAGAAGCCGCTCGTCTCGACCGCGTCCGGGCGAAGCACGTTGAGGATATAGTAGGCCACACCGTCGATCTCCCGAGGTGTGATGCCCCCGGCCCCGAAGATGGGCATACCCTCCTCGTGTCCCACGAAAATGACATGTCTCAGCGTATCGACGGAGGTCAGGGCTGACTCTGGTTCCACCAGCGAGGGTACTTCCAGACCCCGACCTCGGGCATAGTCGGTATTCCCTCGTCCAAGGGGCCCATGACACCGACCGCACTTCTCGGCGTAGACGGTGTTGCCGCTGAACGCCCGAAGCGAGTCGCTGGCCCAGGATACGGAATCGAACACCGCGGGTGAGAAGGCAGCTTCCGCCTCACGGACGCGCTCGCCTCGGTCGGGAGGCTCGAAGTCGTGGCCGCCGCAGCCAACCATGACCAGAAGGGAAAGCAGGGCAGAGGCTGTGGGCAGGCGCGACATCATCGGATGGTGTCTTCGGACGGACGGAGGAGTGTAGCTCCAGGCTGGACGTCCTGGGCCCTCTGCAGGGCCTCTTCGGCAGCCGCCTCGTTCCCCAGGGCCTTTTCCGCCATGTACACGCCGAACCACGCCGCTGCGGCGTCGGAGTCGATCTCCGTAGCCGCCACGAAGTGGTCCCGGGCCCCCTGATAGTCGTCGGCACGGAACGCGGCGCTGCCGCTGTCCAGATGGGCGACGACCTCCGGAGCGAGATCCTCCCTCTTCTGAAGCGCCTCATCCACGTTGATCGTGTCGGTCCGCTGGTCCTCGGGGCGGCAGGACACCGTGGCGGCCAGGCAGAGCACGGCGATCAGAGCTCGATGCGCACTCATGGCTCGTTTCCGTTCCCGTTGAGGGGATTTCCGAGGTGGCAGGCTACGCACGTCCGAGCGCTCCGTGCCCAGGCTCGCTCCGCGTCGAAATCCGGGCCGTGGGGGCTCACCTTGAATGCGCTCGCCACCCCATGGCATTGCATGCAGTCGTTCTGCTCGTGACAGCTGATGCAGCTTTCGAGACCCTGCCGCGCCGCCTGTCCGTGCCGGATCAGCCAGAAGGGACCCGCGGCGTGGTAGCCGGCTCCCAGGCGGCCGCTGCTCGTGAGGCCGCTCTGGGCGTGGCACTCCCGGCAGAACGCTTCGTTGTTGTGGCAGTTCGTGCACTCCGCCTCCCGCCCGAACGCCGTCGCGGAATGACGTGCCACGAAGCCCGGAGGATGATATCCACCGTCTGAGGTCGGTGTCATGGGCCCCGTGGACGAGGGAATACCGACTCGTGGCTCTCGGGGGCGTGGGGCATCACCCCGACGCCCGGCGCCACCACCTGGCTGAGCGGGGGGATCGTCTCGATGGCCTCGAGGAGGGGGGCCACGTGACACGCGGAGCAATCGTTCTGCGTGTGGCAGGTCGCGCACGCGTCCCGAGAGGCCTGGGTCCCGTGCTCGGCGAGCCAACCTTCGTCCTCGTGGGTGGCCGGCACGGGGTAGCGGGCGCCCGCCGGGGGAAGCTCCATGTCCTCCGGAGCGAAGGCCATCGCCTCGATCTCCGGCCGGCCTGCGTCCACGTGACACGCCACACATCGGTCGGCCGTGTGGCAGGTGGCGCACCTCTGGGGGTTCTCCCCGGCCGCGAGGCCGTGCTGCTCCGCGAGGAACATGGGATCCCCATGATCCGCCGGAGGGACGAAGGACTCTATGGTGGCCCGGCTGAATCCGCTCTCTGCCAGGGGAATGTGGCAGGTGACGCACTCGGCGTCGTTCTGGTGATCCGTGCCGGCGTGGCACTGCCAGCAGGTCTCGAACTGGATCTCGCTCTCCACCGCCATGCGTTCGCCGCCCGGACGGATATGGCATTCGGCGCAGTATTGGGCCAGATCCTCCTCCTGCCCCAGGATCATCGCGTGGGTCAGGTGCTCGAACTTGAGATTGGTGACCCGATCGGCCGGGGGCGTCCACGCTACCGTCTGCTGCTGCTGACCATCGTGGCACTGCGTGCACGCGGAGGGCTCGGGATAGTAGTCCGCCGGGTTCCCCTGAGCGATGCCTTCATGACACCCGGTGCACAGCGGAAAGAGCCCCTGGTGGCGCTCGTGCGGGAAGCCGACGCTCTCCTGGAACGACGCGCCCACCGCTGCCCCCGCCGTCCCCAGGATGGCCAGCCCCGTCACGGTCAGGGCCACCTGCCTCCACTTCGAGGTCGATTCCCTCAACCGGCCGGTCATGAGCGGTTCCTCCGCTGGGCGAGCCCGGGATCACCCCCGACGTCGATGCGTAGCGCCGACCAGGCCCGGCTCTGGTTCCACGGACTCGAGAAGACGCTCCCACCGTCCCGGTGCTTGAGCACTGTGCCGCCTCCTGAGAGCGTCGCCCGACCGAGCAGCCGCAGGTCGAAGGAGATCCCTCCACCGTACGCTCTGCCATCACCCAGCCGGAACTCTTCGATCTGCTGAAACGTGGTACCGTGGGCCGCGAAGGACAGCCGGTCCAGGGCCTGGTAGCGCAGTGCCAGGTCTCCGGAGCTCAAGAAGGATCCCGGCCCCCACTCGAGCCGGTAGGAGCCGTCCATGCTGAGGCCCTCCCGCATCTCCGCCCGCATGCCGGCGCTCGCTCTCCATCCGTCGTCTCGCAGGGGACGGAACACCACCGTGGCCCTGGAATCACCATACTTTCGCCACCCACCCGAGACCCACAGTCCCAGGAAGCCCGTGGGGGACCAGGCCGTCCTGAGCTCCGCCTCGGTGTAGGAGACCGGTTCGAAGAACCCCCAGATGGTGGAGAGCTGGAAGTAGGGCACGTATCGGCGCACGGAGGCCTCGACCAACCCACGGCCACCGGCGAGAGGCCGCGCTACCGTGAGCCGGCTCTTGCCCATGCGCTGGAAGGAGAAGTCGTAGTCCACCGCACCCGAGATGCGGGCGCCCGGCAACGTGGAGACGAAGTCGAACGAGGCCCGCTCGCTCACCAGCGAGGAACGATCCGACAGGATCTCGCGCTGATACCGGGCCGTGAACGTCGTGGAGCTCACCCGTCCGTACGCCGCCCCGCCGAACAGGTATACGCTTTCGTCGGGGATGAAGCTCTCCAGGCTGCTCAGAGCCTCGTTGGTGGGTTCCCTCAGGCCTCGAGCGAGGCTGCGGCCTCCATACGCCTCCACGCTGAACGCGCCGAGACCTACCGAAGCCGCCCCTCCATCGAACGCGGAGAAGCCCAGGCCGGACCGGAGCTCCTGGCGGCCCACCCGGACGCGCACGTCCCCTCGGACCAGTTGGGCGTACCCCACCATGACGTCGAAATCGTCGTCGGAACGGGGCCACAGCAGGTCGGTCCCGGCACGCGCTCTTCCTCGGAGGAGCGTGGTGACGCTCAGGCCCTGGACCCCGAATCCCCAGGCCGTGAGGCTCACGTCCTGGGTGGCGACCGTGGCACGCTCCTTCGGGAGCGGACGATAGAAGGTGCAGAGATCGGCGGCTTCGCACGTGACCGGTTGCCCCAGGTACGTATAGGTGCCGTCCGGCCCCATCACGGCCTGGAACAGGGGAATGCTGTCCAGCGTGAGGGGTCTGAGGTCCACCGTCTGCACGGTGGTACCCACCCATCCCCGAACCCCCTGGGCCCTGACCGAAGCGGGGACGAGGGCGACCGCCGTCAGCGCCCCACCGACGAAAAACGTCCGTCCTCGCCGCCCAAGCCATCGCATTCGAAGCTCGATCCCCATCCGTGGTCAGCCTTTCATTGGTTCCCGCGTGGGCTCGGCAGCGTGTGGCATTCGGCGCAAACCTGACCGGGCCGATGGTCTCGCATGGTCTGGTGGCATCCGAGGCAGACCATGCGCGTGCGCGGCACGCTCTGGAAGGGCGCGGCCTGGTGACATCCGGAGCCGGAGCACGTGACGTGGGCCTCCGACGGGGGGTGTGCGCTCACGGGCGCGGCCCGGTGGCACGAGGCACAGTCGTTCTCCGGGTCATGGTGAATCTCGTGACAGCTCGCGCAGTCGACTCCGGTTCGGGGCGTCCTGGGCTTCATGGCACCGGGCACAGCTCGACGCGACCGTCCGGGTGTGATGACAGCCGCGGCAGTCCGAGAGGGTGCGAACGGTCAACCCCCCGTGCTCCTCCGTGCTGCTGTGGCAGTTCCCGCACTCCACCTGACGATGCTGTGAGTGGTTGAAGCGTGGCCCTCCCCGGGTCTCCTGGAATCGGGGTGGATGGGCCCACCACCCGATGCCGACGCCGAGCACGGGGTCCGTGGCCGGAGAGGGCACCAGGGCTCGCGGCATGGCGGCCGAAGCGGACGTGTCCGGCTCCTCGGCCGGCACGTCCCGTGAAGGCAAGGAGATGGCCAGGCTGTCATTCTCGATACCCGTGTGACAGTCCAGGCACCGCGCGCCGTCCACGGAGAAGTCGTGGGCCTGGTGACAATACGTGCAGTCCTCCAGGATACCGGGCTGCATGCCCCGGTGCATCGGCGTGACCCGATCCACGTCGGTGTGGCACCCCGCGTTGGTGCACGACTCCACCGCGTCGGCAGGCTCGGCCTGCTCGTGCGGGTTGTGGCAGGCTGCACAGGATCCTCTGTGGGGATCCGGATCGGGCATGGCCACCAGGGTGCGCATGACGTGGCAGCTGAAGCACTCCTCGGTGTCGGGCAGCACCGCGGCATCGATACCGGACCGGCCGCTACCCACCACCATGGAGTCCGGTACCACCGGCGCGACGAAGCTGTGACACGCCGCGCAGTGGATGGTGAGGTCGCTCATCCCGGCCAGCTGCAGGCGGCGGTCCTCATGGCAGCCGGACTGCGCACACGTGCGGTCGATGGGCGCGAACTCGTGCACCGAAGTCGAGTGGCACTCCACGCACTGTAGACCGGACAACCTCGGATCGTCGGACTCCAGGTGCGCCTTGTGTCCCGCCGAGTTGGCGATGATCCGCCACTTCTCCGGATCCCCTTCGACGTGGCACTCCCTGCACCGCTCGTTGGGGACCTCGGCGTGGGCGGAGATCTCCTCGGGGTTCTCGACGATCTGCGTGAGCGCCATCGCGCTCCGCTGCACCAGCGTGGGCTGATGGCAGGCCTTGCACCCGAGGCCCTGATGCGCGCTTTCCGCGAACAGCTCGTAGGGCTCCGACATGAGGTGGCACGACATGCAGAAGTCGTTGTCGTGCTGGACGTAGTCGTACGTCTGGTAGGCGTAGAAGCCTCCCGCCCCGACACCCGCTGCCACCACCACCCCGATCAGAGCCAGCAGGGGCAGCGACAGACGGCTGAGGAAGCCCCCGACCCCCGTGGGGATGTGGGAGGGTTGATCAGGCATAGGGCAGCAGAACCGGGTCGTGTGGGGCGTGCTCCCGCCGCCGGGGCGACGTCCGCCTCACGGCGTCCCTCCGGTGGCGAATATCGGCTCCATGCTCACCTCGACCTGCAGCGCCACGCCGTACTGGATCCGCACGGCGTCAATGCTCGCCAGCAGAAGCGCCTCGGTGAGGAACGGATTGTGCACGGCGGCCCCCCCACGGGCGAGCTTCCGGTTGAACTCGGCGCCTTCGGCCGTGGTGTACACCTGGTCGGAGTTGTTGAACTCCGACCCAGGCACCTGGTCCAACAACGACCTCAAAGCGCTCGAGAGCTGGGACAGCCGAGCTTCGGCGAGGGCCTTGTCGGAGCGCGCGTCGGCCTCGTCGGTGTGGCAGCCCGAGGCCGCGCAGGCCAGGAACGACCGCTCGGTATCGGGGCAATTCCCGCTGGCGATGGGGCGGCCTTCGGCGTCCAGGCAGGGAATCGGGGTGAAGATGTGCCCGGTGGCGACGGTGGTCTGGCCGTCGGCGGCCGCATCCGCGACCTCGAAGGGCACCACATGACAGCCGGCGCACAGCCGCGGGTTGCTCTCGGTCATGCCGTGGCTACCCACGAACTTCTGCCACTGCAGGTTGGGAGGCCACCAGCCGGCGGTTCCCACGAGCAGGGGCCCTTGGGGCGAATGGGGCCCGGCGCTGGCCTCGTTCAGGTCGGGATTCCCCAATCGTTGATGGCACTTCATGCACAGGTTGGTCTCCAGGCTCGCCGTGTTGATGGAGAACCGGAGCTGCTTGCTGTTGTCGCTGCCGTGGGGATCGTGACAGACCGCGCAGGTGATGGCGAAGTGTCCGCCCGCCTGCTGCTCGAGGAAGACGGAGCTCACGCCCCAGGCCTCCATGGCACCATCCCCGGTGTGACACGCGGCGCACTCGGGACGGCTCGCAACCGATGTGTACAGGTTCGCGTGCCGGGACGACTCCCACTCCTGCAGGAAGGGGTGGTGCGCATCCGAGTGGCACTCACCGCAGCCGTTGGTGAGCCCGATCCCCACCTTGAGGGACGCCAGGGGAGCGTTCGTGTCCAGGGGATTCGTCACGTGGGTGAGCCCGGGACCATGGCACGACTCGCACTGAACGTCCTGGAAGCGCTCGTCCCCCGTGGTGATCCAGCCCGCGTCCTCGGCCACCGGGTTGCCGTAGCCGTTGACGGTGTGGCACGCCTCACAGGATTCCTCGGCGAACCCGCTGCTCTGGAGACCATCCCAGGCCGACGCATGGGCCGTCCGCTGCCACTCCCCCTGCTTCTCGACGTGGCAGTTGCCACAGACGATCAGCTTGGAGTCGCGGTCCGAATAGCCGAGGAAGCTTCCCGCCTCCGTGGGCGGATCGATGAACAGGTCCCGGTCGTCGAAGATGGCGCTTTCGTCGACGCAGGCGGACAGCGCGGCGAGCGCGAGCACTGCCGAGGTGAGGAGAGCAGCCCGCTCGGATGGGGTCCTCATTCGTTCGCTCCGATCTCCGGGCCCTGGCAACCGTCCTGGGGCCCGGGAATTACGCTGCAACGAAAAGATAGCATGTGAACGGTAGTGCTACCCATCGGTAGGGGCAAGCGGAGAAATCCCCTACGAGGATGTCAGTTTCTCCCCTCCCGCAAGCTGACGTAGATGGTCTCGGTGAAGCTGCGCTCGGCGGCTTCGTCCTGACCCCACCGCTGCGCGATATCCCTGGTCGGGCGGGCGTTCTGGATCTCCTCCAGGCTCCGCCCGTCCGACGCCATCGCCGCGATGCGATCCCGCATGGTCTTGAGGGCATCCCGGTATTCCCGCAGACCCTCCCGGTCGGACACGGAGCCGTGGCCCGGAATGATGCGCGTCTCGGCATCCATGACGGCCAGGGCGCGACCGACTCCGGCGATGAGCCCATCGATGGAGCCGCCGCTCGCCGTGTCGATGAACGGGAACCGCCCCTGGAAGAACGTGTCCCCCATGTGCACGACGTTGGCCCGGCGAAAGTGCACGATGGCATCACCGTCGGTGTGCGCGTGCTCCACGTGGAAGGCGTGCAGGTCGTCTCCGTTCAGGTGGAAGGTCACGTCTGTCGTGAACGTCACCACCGGCCAGGCCCCCTCCGGGGCCGCCGGCTGCTCCGTGACGGGCCTTCCGACCCGCTCGAGGACCTGGTCCATGCTCAAGCGGTGACGCACGTTCTCGTGCGCCACGAGCAGGGCCCCGGCCTCACCCATGTCCTCGTTGCCTCCGGTGTGGTCCCCGTGCCAGTGGGTGTTGAACACAAAACGCACCGGCTCGTCGGTGACGGTGCGGATGGCCGCCAGGATCTTCTCCGTGAGGGGTGCGTACTGGTCGTCGATGACGAAGGCCCCGTCCTCGCCCACCGAGAGGCCGATGTTTCCGCCCCGGCCGGTAAGCATGTAGATGCCGGACGCCACCTCCCGTACCCCGATCTCCACGGCGTCCCATTCGTCCTGGGCCGCGGTCGGTGCGGCCGCGGCGGCGGCCGTCAGGGTCAGGAGCACGAGAAGCGGTCGTCGGGACATGGATCTCCTCCTTGGGCAGGGTACCCTGCGTAACCTGAGACTCCGGCCCTCGGTTGGCGAGGGTTGGCTGGCATCTCGAAGGACGGTATCCCACTCTTCCCCCCTACCCCAAGCCAGGAGGATTGCGATGTTCCGCCGGTTCGCAAGCACGGCACGCTTCGCCGCCGCGCTGGCCTTCGTCGCCGGGTGCGAGAGCGCCCCCCCGGACGCGCCCGACGCTCGACCGGCAGGGCTGGACTACGACGCCATCGCCGGGAAGCTGCTGGACCGGCTGGACCTCCAGCGCGGGGAGCGGGTCCTGCTCGTGACGGTCCCCGGCCGCTTCGACGTCCTCACCGAGTCGCTCCGCTCCGGCGTGCGAGCCGCCGGGGCCGTGGACCTGGGTGTGTGGGCAGAGGAGGGCGAAGCCCCGTCCTCCTGGTCCACGGAGTTCACCGAGCGTCTGGCGGGGACCGACGGCGAGGCCCGTCAGGCCGTTCTCGGGGAGGTGGACGCCGCCGTGATGATGCCGGGAGCCACGGCGGAGCACCTGGTGTACGCAGGGCTTCAGCGGGTCCTGGCCGGGGGTCGGGGGCGAACCGTGCACTTCCACTGGTCCGGAGCCTATGCCCTGGATGGGACGCTCCTGGACATGAACCCTGCTCGGGACGCCGTCTATCAGCGCGTCCTCCTGGAGACCGACTATCCGGCGCTGGCAGAAGCCCAGCGCGCCTTCGAGGCCGCCATGCGGGACGCCCTGGTCCGGGTGACCACGCCCGCCGGAACCGACGTTCGCTTCCGCATCGGGGACCGGCCGGTGACGCGCCAGGACGGAGATGCGTCGGCGGCCAGAGCCGCCCAGGCTCGCAACCTCATCGACAGGGAGGTCGAGCTGCCCGCGGGAGCGGTCCGCGTCGCCCCCGTGGAAGAAACGGTGGAGGGTCGCATCGTCTTCCCGCCGTCGGTCTGGGAAGGCACACCCGTACGGGATCTCACGCTGGTCTTCGAGGCCGGTCGGGTGGTGGACGTATCCGCCGCGGCCGGGGTGGAGGCGGCGTTGGCGGAGATGGACGCGGCGGGGGCCGCCGGACACGCGTTCCGGGAGCTGGCCGTGGGGTTCAATCCTCTCCTGGCCATTCCGGCATCGGGTGAGTCCTGGATCCCCTACTACGGCTACGGAGCCGGCGTGGTGCGACTCTCCCTGGGGGACAACACCGAGCTGGGCGGTGCTGTGGGGGGCGGCTACGTACGGTGGAACTTCTTCGTCGATGCGACGGTGGAGGTCGGGGGAGACGTCTGGGTCCAGGGCGGACGCCTGGTGCGTTAGGGCCCGCGGAGCACCGGGCTACGCGCCGGGAAGGACTACCCGCGGCAGACCGCGATCGAGGTGCATGAAGATGTCGTAGACCGAGCGCCCCGTGGCCGCCGCTACCGCGTTGGGCCCGATATCCGGGTGGTCGGGTCCGACGAGCGTGGCCTCGTCTCCGATGCGGACGGTCTCCTCCTCTCCCATCTCGACGATGGCGTGGCTCGCGCTCACCGCCCCGATGATCGGGTAGAGTCGCTCGCCGATGAGCACCTTCGCGCCCCGGACGGCTTCCCGTGGGACCCCGTCGGTGTGTCCCACCGGAAGGGTCGCGATCCAGGTGGGCCGCTGGGCCACGTAGTCCCGGCCGTAGCTCACGCCGTCGCCGGGCCGGAGCCGCTCCACCCGTACGACCCGGGCACGAAGCCGCACGGCGGGCCGCAGCTCCGCAAGGGCGCGCTCCCGCTCCCAGTCGCTGGGGTAGCCCCCGAACAGGGCGATGCCCGGGCGCACGAGATCCAGGTGCGCCTCCGGCAGATGGAAGACTCCGTTGGACGAGGCCGCATGCAACGCGCCTGTCGCCACGCCTGCGGAGCGGGCCGTCTCCACCACCTCGCGGAAGCGACGGAGCTGCTCCCGGTCGAAGTCCGGATCCTCGGTGAAGGCCATGAAGGTGCCGTCCACGGTGAGGTCACGGTTCCCGAGGGTTTCCAGCCACGGCAGAGCGCGATGGTAGGGCACCCCCATCCTGCTCATGCCCGTGTCCAGGTAGGCGTGGCCCCTGGGCCGCCGGCCGGTCGCGCGCCCCGCCCGCTCGAGACGGTCGCCCGCATCCGTGGTGGACAGGGCCAGATGCACGTCGCGGGCCACCAGCTCGGCACCCTCCTCGTCCCCGAACAGGCCCATGAGGAGAACCGGCTTGCGGATCCCCGCCTCCCGGAGGCCCAGGGCCGCCGCCGCCTTGACCACCGCGAAACCGGCGATGGCGGGCATGGGCTCGAGAATCCGCGCCACCTCGGCGAGGCCCAGCCCGTAGGCGTTGTTCTTGACCACCGCCAGGATGGGCCTGCCACCGGTGAGCCCCGAGACGACGCCCACGTTGTGAGCGAGGGCCCGGGGATCCACCTCGATCCAGGGATCGAAGCTCGTGGAGGACCGCGGCGGACGCGAAGCCTGGCCCCGGAGGTGGAGTGGGCCGGTGACGGCGGCCGCGGTGACGCCGGTGACGAAGCCTCTTCGAGAGAGGGTCATGCGGATCGGCCTAGAATGCGGAGATCCCCGTGATGGCCTGTCCCAGGATCAGCGAGTGGATGTCGTGCGTCCCCTCGTAGGTATACACCGATTCCAGGTTGGCCATGTGTCGCATGGAATGGTACTCCACCAGGATGCCGTTGGCACCTAGCAGTCTACGCGCCTCCCGGGCGATGTCGCACGCCATGTCGACGTTGGCGCGCTTCGCCATCGAGACCTGGAGCGGCGTCATCGTGCCCGCGTCCTTGAGTCGGCCCAGACGGTACGACAGCAGCTGTCCCTGGGTGATCTTCGTGAGCATCTCCGCAAGACGGACCTGCTGGATCTGCTTGCCCGCGATGGGTCCGTCGAACATCACCCGCTCCTTGGCGTACGAGAGCGACTCGTGCATGCACGCCATGGCGGCGCCCACCGCACCCCAGGCAATGCCGTAGCGGGCCTGGGTGAGGCACATGAGGGGGTGCTTCAGGCCGCTTGTGCTCTCGGGCATATAGGCTTCGTCGGGCAGGTGGACGTCCTCCAGCACCAGCTCGCTCGTGTCCGACGCCAGCAGGCTGAGCTTCCCTTTCTGGTCCCGGGCGCTGAACCCGGGCGTATCCGTGGGGACCACGAACCCACGAATGGACCCGGGATCACCCTGCTCGCCCGTCTGGGCCCACACCACGGCGACGTCGGCCTGGGAGCCGTTCGTGATCCACATCTTGGCGCCGTTGAGGACCCACCCGTCGGAGGTCTTCTCGGCCCGGGTGATCATCCCCGCCGGGTTGGAGCCGAAATCGGGCTCCGTGAGGCCGAAGCAGCCGATGGCATCGCCGGACGCCAGCCTGGGCAGCCAGCTCCGACGGTGCTCCTCCGACCCGAAGGCGAAGATGGGGTACATGACCAGCGCCCCCTGCACCGAGGCGAAGGAGCGGATCCCCGAATCACCCCGCTCCAGCTCCTGCATGATGAGGCCGTAGGCCACGTTGTTGAGCCCGGCACATCCATACTCCTCCGGCAGGTTGGCTCCCAGCACGCCCAGCTCGCCCAGCTCCGGGACCAGCTGCCTGGGAAAGCGCCGCTCGATGTACGCGTCCCCGATGACCGGCATGAGACGGTCGTCCACCCAGGACCGGATGGTATCGCGGACCATGCGCTCCTCCTCGGAGAGGAGGGAATCGATGTCGTAGAAGTCGAAGCCTTCGAACTTCGCCATCGTCTCGGCCTTTCTGGAGGGCAGAACGCGGGCCGGTGCCCGTGGATCGAGTCAATCTAGTGCGGTGTGTCGTCGGGGGGAGACCCCGGCGGAGCGGCGTCCACGGCGGGCGTATTCCGGAACCGCATCACCCCGTAGCTCAGCTCCCGGCCCACCTTGGACGCGATCCACACCCCCGCCACCACGGTGGCGATCCATCCCCCGATGACCAGATCCGTAGGACGGATGGAGAACCAGACGTAGGCGGTCACCCCGGCTCCGAATGCCAGGCCGATGGCCCAGCCCCACCATCCGGCTCGGTTGCGGCCGATGCGCCGGCACCGATCGCACCAGAGCAGGCGGTCGACCTCCATGACATCGCGGCGCTCCAGGCACCGGACACAGGTCACCTCCTCGGGGTATCGGTCACGCCACGTGGGACGACCCGCCATGCCTGAGCTCCGTCGGTCCTTCGACCGCCGCTCGAGGGACGGTCCTCACCCCACCGGACCAGGTCCTCCAGAAGGCTCGGGTGTGCGGTGCCTTCGAGCCGTGCCTTACCGGCAATATTGAGGGACCGCCTCCACAGAACGCCCGTGAGCTCCGTTCTGGAGAGGAGCGCTCTGGCGACCTCGGTGCCGTCCCGGAGCCGGGTCACCACCCGGACCCCCGCAACCCCGGGATGGTCCTCCATGAGCTCGTGCGTCTCCTCAGTGAAGAGAAGGATGTACGGTCCCACCTTGGCCCAGAGCGTGCCGCCACGGCGAATCTGAGCGGACGGCTGGAAGGCGATCACCTCCACGACGTTCCCGGTGACGCGCGCCTCCAGCCCACCCTGGTAGGAGTAGTATTGGACGACGTCCTCCGCCGTGGGGAGCGTGAGGTCCGGGGCCTCCCGACATCCCCCGGCTGCCAGCGGCAGGGTCAACAGGATCAACCCCGCCCTGCGGATTCGTCGTGGGCCCATGACCACCGTGCGCTGGTTCATCGCTCGCTCCGATCCCGCGTCCCGCTCATCCGGCGTACCAGAGCAACGTTCGAGCCATGCGGTCGACCGCGGATGCCAACCCCCGCGGGTCGTCCAGGGGGTGGGCGGTCCCCTCCACGACGCCGAACCACAGCACCCGTCCGGTGCCAACGTGGATGAGGGCCGCGGACAGCCGCACCGTCGGATCCGAGCCCACGTCTGCGTCGGTCCAGGCCCGCACGGGAATCAGCGCCACCTCGGCGTCCACGAACTCGGACAACCGGCGGAGGTCCCGATAGAGGGGGTCACCGATCCTCCTGACTTCGGCCATGGTGAACGCCCCGACGGGCAGGGCTCGGATCCTCAGGTTGGACCCGGGCGACCGATCGACCACCCGCTGAAGCTCGGGAGGCAGGATCCAGGTCACGCCCGAGCTCCCGCCCGTGAGACCGAACGCCATCTCCGCGTCGGGATCCCCCGGCACGCCGAGATTCTCCTGGAACGGCAGCACCATGACCCTGCGTCCACGCAGATCGGGCGGCGTGCCCTGCTGCTCCCCGGGCTCGGGGGGACGAGCGGTTCCCGCGCAGGCGGCGAGCCCCACCGTCAGGAGCGCGCACAACGTCCGCGCGCTCCGTGGGCTGAAAAGGGATCCGCTCAAGGTCATCTCCGGGCTGAAATGGGCTCCGGAACCTCTCGCTCCGGGACCGACGGGGACGGCCACGAAAGGTAGGAAGACCACGGGGCGCGGTGAAGCTCGATCCCGCGGGACGCGGGCCGTCGACGAACACGGGTCCGTGACGACGCTCTTGTGCGGTCCATGCCCCAGCATATACTACATACCTTACACTTCTATCTACTCGACCACCTGGACGGACGGCCATGCCTCGCCCCCTCGGTTTCACATCGCTTCGTATTCTCGCCGCGATCCGGGACGGGAGCACGTATGGGCTGGAGATCGTCCGCGACACCGAGCTACCCTCGGGCACGATCTATCCGACCCTGGGCCGGATGAGACGGAACGGGCTCGTGCGGACGCGCTGGGAGGATCAGCGTACCGCCGAGCGGGAGGGCAGACCGAGGCGGCGCTACTACGAGCTCACCGCCGAGGGATGGCGTGCTCTCGTGGAGGGCGTGGCCCGCCTCCGTGACGCCGCGGAGAAGCTCTCGCCCCCCCTGGGGAGCAGCTCAGGATGACGACCCGGGTCCCCCGCTGGGCCCGGTGGCTCCTGCGGGCGAGCTCCCTGGTCGTGCCGGCCCACCGGCGGCTCGAGTGGATGGAGGAATGGACGGCGGAGGTGGAAGCCCTGGCGCGCTCACGTCGGGAGACCGACAGGGACTATCCGTCCATGGCCCGGTTCGTTGCGGGAGCGCTGCCCCACGCCCTGTGGATGAGGAAGGAGGAGTGGACGATGGAGAGTGTGGTACAGGACGTGAGGTTCGCGGCGCGGGTCCTTCGAAGGAGCCCCGGCTTCACGGCCGTGGCCGCCCTCACCCTCGCGCTGGGGATCGGCGCCAACGCCTCGATCTTCTCGCTCGTCAACGGCATGCTGCTCCGGGCCCCCCAGGGTATCGCGGAGCCCGACCGCCTCGTGCAGATCGCACGGAGCTATGATCAGGCGCCCCGCTGGGACAGCTTCTCCTGGCCGGCCTTCGAGCTGATCCGGTCGGAGTCCCGAGGGCTCTCCGGCGTCGCGGGCTTCCAGGACCAGCCCTTCGTCCTCGGTCGGGGCGCCGAGGCGGAGCAGGTCCTCGGGCAGCTGGTCTCGGGGAACTTCTTCGAGGTGCTCGGCGCGCGACCCTACGTGGGTCGCCTGCTCCGCCCCTCCGACGACGTCTCTCCCGGCGCCCACGCCGTGGTCGTGCTCAGCCACGCCCTCTGGACCAGGCGCTTCGGCGGAGACCCCGAGGTCGTGGGGCAGACGATCCACCTGGGCGGTGACAGCTACGAGGTGGTGGGCGTGGCGGCGCCGGGGCTCACCGGCGTGGAGACGATCGGGACGCCGCCGGCCCTCTGGGTGCCGACCATGCAGCATCCCCCCTACTACGGTGAGCTCCCCTTCTCCCGGTGGGGATGGAGCTGGATCGACGTGATCGGCCGTCTCGACGGGGGGGTGAGCTTCCAGCAAGCCAGGGCGTCCATGGACGTCGTGACGACCCGCCTTCGGGACGCGGATTCCGTCAACGAGGACATCCGTGTCCTCATGGCGCCGGGTGTGGGCCTCGATCCGGACGGGCGGCGTCAGGCCTCGCAGCTCAGCCTGCTCCTCGCCGTGATCGTTGGCCTCGTGCTGCTCCTGACCTGCACGAACGTGGCCAACCTGTTCCTGGCGCGCGCCACCGGCCGTGGACCCGAGTTCGGCGTTCGTGTGGCCATCGGCGCCGGGCGCGCTCGCCTCGGCAGACAGATCCTGACCGAAAGCCTGCTCCTGGCGGTCGTGGCGACCCTCGTGGCGGTCCCTGTGGTCTACTCGGCCGACCGCTTTCTTCCCGCCCTGTTCCCCTATGCCCTCGCGGTGCCCGTGGGCGCGGACCTGCGCGTGTACGCGTTTCTGGTCGGGATCGGGCTCCTGGCGGGCCTGCTCTTTGGCGCCGTTCCCGCGTGGGTCGAGAGCCGGCGCGCCCTGGCCGACGTCATCAGGGACGCCGCGTCCTCGGGGGCGCGCCGGAGCACGCGGGTGCGCGACGCCCTCGTGGTCGGCCAGCTCGGACTTTCCCTCGGGCTCGTGAGCGCGGCGGCACTCCTGGGCCGGAGCGTCCTCAACGCCCACGCGGCTCGGCCCGGATTCGAGCCCGAAGGTCTCGTGGTCGCGTGGATCGATCCCGCAGCCGCGGGGCGGGAGGACGAGGAAGAGGGCCGCGGACTCTACCGCCGACTCCTGGACCGCATGGTCGACCTTCCGGGCATCCAGCGGGCCACGCTCGCCAATCAGGCCCCGGTGGTCGGCGGTCACTCCCGATCCACCGTGATGCCACCGGGGCGGGAGGACGTGGCCTACGAGGCCGAGCGGATCGTGGTCGGGCCCGAGTATTTCGAGGGTCTCGGGATCCCGATCCTGCGCGGCCGCGGCCTCGGCGGGTTCGATGACGAGCCCGAGCCGGTGGTCGTGGTCAACGAGGCGCTCGCCGACAGGTTCTGGCCCGGCGAGGACCCGGTCGGAAAGATCCTGGAGGGCTCGGGGACGTGGCGGGTGGTAGGGGTGGCCGGCGACGTGCAGATGCGGTCGCTGCGGCAAGCGGCCAGGCCGGCGGTCTACTACCCCCTGGTCCACCTGTACCAGTCGTCCATGGTGATCCACCTCAGGAGCGAAGGAAGCGGGCCGTCTCCGGTGGCGCTCCGGCAGGCGGTGGCCGAGGTGGACCCGGATCTGCCGGTGGCCGCCATCGTCGATCTACGCAGCGCGGTAACGGCATCCATGGGGGAGACCCGCACCCTCGGATTCCTCGTGGGGGCGTTTGCCGGGTTGGCCCTGCTCCTGGCGGCCGTGGGTCTGTACGGGCTCGTTTCGTTCGGAGCCGCGCAGCGTGTCCGGGAGATGGGCATCCGGATCGCCCTGGGTGCGCGCCCGGACGCGCTGGTCCGGCTGATGCTGCGCAGGGGACTCGCCCTGGCGGTGATCGGGGTGATGGCCGGGCTCGGAGTGTCCTGGCTCCTGGGCCAGGCCCTCGCCGGACTGCTGTTCGGCATCCCGCCCGACGATGCGCTCACGCTCTCGGGCGCCGCGCTGCTCCTGCTGGCGACGGCAGCCCTGGCGGCGTGGATCCCCGCCCGGCGCGTCGCCCGCGTCGACCCGGCCGCGTCGCTCAGGGACTAGGAGGCTTCTGGCGACGGAGGGCGGTTGACACGGCGCCCCGGGCACTGCCCATTGCGGGCCCACGACAGAACGTCCGGAGAAGCCCGATGAGCGCCTCGCCCGTCCGCCTCACCCGCTGGGAAGACCTCCCCCGAGAAAAGGTCACCGACGACATCTCCCGCCGCCTCGTCACCGGCGAGCGATTGATGATCGCCCACGTGTACCTGGACAAAGGAGCGATCGTCCCCACGCATCAGCACGAGAACGAGCAGCTCACCTACATCCTCGAGGGCGCGCTCCGCTTCTGGATCGGCGCCGAGGACGACCCCGACCGCGAGGAGCTGGTGGTGAGAGCAGGCGAGGTGCTGCACATTCCGTCCAATGTGCCCCACAAGGCCGAGGCCCTGGAGGACACCTTCGACGTAGACGTCTTCGACCCTCCGCGGCAGGATTGGCTGGACGGCACGGACCACTACTTCCACCGGAGGTAGGCGTGGATCTCGGGCTCGAGGGGAGGGCGGCGCTGGTCTGCGGGGCCAGCCAGGGCCTCGGACGCGCCATCGCCCAGGCGCTTGCCGAGGAAGGGGCGAGAGTGGTCGTCAACTCCCGCTCCCTGGAGAAGCTCACCGAGGTCGCCCGGAGGATCGCGGAATCCACCGGAGCGGAGGTGGCCGTGGCTCCGGGGGATCTGTCGGACTCCCGGACGGTGCGGGAGGTCGTGGCGGGGGCGCGCAGCGCGTGCGGTCCCCTCGACATCCTCGTCACCAACATCGGAGGCCCTCCTTCCGGACCCTTCGAGGACCACACGGAGGAGGTCTGGCGCCAGGCCATCGCGCAGAACTTCGAGAGCGTCGTCAACCTGGTGCGGGCGGTTCTTCCCGCGATGAAGGAACGGGGCTGGGGACGGATCGTGAACGTCACCTCCATCACCGTGAAGCAGCCGGTGGACGGGTTGATCCTCTCCAACGCCATCCGGGCGGGTGTGACGGGGTTCGCCAAGACCGTCTCCAACGAGGCAGCACCCTTCGGCGTGACCGTGAACAACGTCGTTCCCGGCTTCACCCGGACCGAGCGGCTGGTGGACCTCGCCGAGGCGTCGGCCGGCCGGTCCGGAACGAGCGTCACCGAGGTCTATGAGGGATGGGAGCGAGAGATCCCCATGGGTCGGCTGGGGGAGCCGGAGGAGCTGGCAGCCCTGACGGCCTTCCTCTGCTCGGAACGGGCAGCGTACATCACGGGACAGTCCGTCGTCGTGGACGGCGGCTGGATCAAAGGACTCCTCTAGGGCCAACGGTCGCGAGGCCGGAGGGAAGAGGCATGGGCACATCAGCGTTGGTGGGGTCGGATTGGATCTGGAAGGACGGGGAGTTCGTCGCCTGGGACGATGCGCAGATCCACATCCTGACGGTCGCGGTCCAGTTCGGGGCCTCGGTCTTCGAGGGCATTCGCGTCTACGACACGCCGACGGGACCGGCGATCTTCCGACTGCGGGAGCATCTCCGCCGCCTGCACGATTCCTGCAAGATCTATCGCATGCCCCTGGCCCATGACGAGGCAGCGCTGGTCGGGGCCTGCAGGGAGACGGTACGGAAGAACGGCCTCACGGACGGATACATCCGACCCATGGTTCTCTGGGGCTACGGGTCGGCCGGAATGCATCCGGCGGACAGCCCCCTGGAGACGTACGTCGCAGCCTGGCCCTGGGGGGCTTACCTGGGGGAGGATGCCCTTGCCGAGGGGGTGGATGTGTGCGTGTCCTCCTGGGCCCGCGCCCACCCCAACACGTTTCCTGTGCAGGCCAAGGCCGCAGGCCACTATGTGAACGCCCAGCTCATCAAGATGGAGGCCGTGGCCAACGGCTATGTCGAGGGCATCGCCCTGGGCCCCGGCGGCCTGGTGAGCGAGGGGAGCGGACAGAACCTGTTCCTGGTGCGGGAGGGCCGGCTCATCACGCCGTTCCTCGACGGAACGTCCCTCTCCGGCATCACCCGCGACGCCGTCCTCACCATAGCCGAGGATCTGGGATATGCCGTGCGGGAGCAGGACGTTCCCCGGGAGAGCCTCTACGCCGCGGACGAGCTCTTCTTCACCGGGACGGCCTCGGAGGTCACCCCGATCCGAAGCGTGGACAAGATCCCCATCGGGTCCGGGAAGGCGGGCCCCGTCACCCTCGATATCCAGCGGCGGTTCTTGGACACCGCCAAGGGGAAGATCGAGGATACGAGGGGATGGCTCACGCCCGTGAGCTGACCTACCAGTCCGGGCTCTCCGATTCCTCGAGCTTCCTGAGCTCCGCTGCCAGGCGGGCCTCCTGCTCGTCGGAGAGGTCCTGGACCGGAGCGACTTCCTGCTTCCGCCCGGCGCCACCTCGTATGACCAGGCCCACCATCATCCCGGCGGTAACGATGGCGATGGCCGGCATGAGATAGCCCAGGAGGTTGAACCCCTCCGCCGGCGGAGACATGAGCACCGTCGGGCCGAACTCGGCCACGAAGCTCGCCTCGATGGCCTCCACGCTCATGCCGGCCTCCAGATCCCTGCGGATGCGCGCAGACCACACCGGCGAGGTGCCACACTGCATCTGGAATTGGCAGGAGTGGACGTCCAGACCGCAGCCGCAGTTGCACTTGAGCCGGGACTCCACGAACAGGTATTTCTCGCCCAGCTCTCCCTCGTGGTAGTGGCCCTCGGTCTGCTGGATCCGGGCAGGGACGGCGGGAGAGGCGCCCGTGGCCGCGACCGGAGAGGCCAACGCGGCCGCGACGGCGAGATGGGCGAGAATCGGGGCAGTCGTCACGGTACTTCCTCGTGGTTCGGTTCGTCGTCCAACGTCCATAACCTAACAGTTTCCCCCGCGAATCAGTGCCCGCGCGCGCCGGCGTCGGGGTTGCGCGGATCGGCGGCGCCCAGTCGATCGCCGGTTCGTGGATCGATCATGATGGAGTGAGCCAGACCCTGCCGTCCTCCCATCGAGACCTCATGCCCGAGCCGTCGGAGGTTCCCCAGCGCGGATTCGTCGACGCCTCCGTCCTCGATCCGGATACGGTCCGGGAGCCACTGATGGTGGATGCGGGGCGCGCTGACGGCTTCCTGGATGTCCATGCCGAAGTCCACCAGGTTCAGGGTCACCTGCAGCACGGTGTTGATGATGGTCCGCCCGCCCGGGCTGCCCACGACAGCCACGAGCTCCCCGTCCCTGGCGACGATGCTGGGCGTCATGGACGAGAGCATACGCTGGCCCGGACGAGCGAGGTTCGCCCGGGTTCCGATGAGACCCCGCTCGTCGGTGAGGCCGGGGCCGGCGTTGAAGTCGCCCATCTCGTTGTTGAGGAGGAAGCCGGCGCCGGGGACGACGATCCCCGAGCCGTAGCCGGCCTCCAGCGTGTACGTCACAGAAACGGCCATCCCCTCGGCGTCCACCACCGAGTAGTGCGTGGTCTCGGGGCTCTCGTAGCCCTCGGTCACGTCCGCCGGCGCAGACGCCGACGCATGGGAGAGGTCGATGCTCTCCCTGAGCTCCTGCGCGTGCCGCTTGCTCGTCAGCTGGTGAAGGGGCACATCCACGTAGTCCACGTCAGCCAGGTACTGGGCGCGGTCACGGAAGGCCCTGCGCATGGCTTCGGCCAGGAGGTGGAGATAGGGAGCAGTATTGTGGCCGAGCGAAGCCAGGTCGTACCCCTCCAGCACGTTGAGCATGGTCACCAGGGCGACGCCACCCGAGCTGGGTGGCGGCATGCTGATGATGTCGTAGCCCCGATAGGTCCCCTGCACGGGACTGCGCTCCCTGGCCTGGTACATCCCCAGATCGGCTTCGGTGATGAGCCCTCCTCCCCGTCGCATCTCGTCGGCGATGAGCCGCGCCGTCTCGCCCCGGTAGAAGCCGTCCCGTCCCTCGCGCTCGATCCTGCGGAGGGTCCGGGCCAGATCGGGCTGCTGGAGGACCTCTCCCGCCTCGTAGGGATCGCCGCCCCTGGAGAACGCAGCCACCGTGGCCGGATACTGGGCCCTGCGCTCGATGAGGAACCCCAGCCCCCGAGCGAGCCGCTCCGTCACCTGGAAGCCGTCGTCGGCCAACGACACCGCCGGCGACACGAGGCGCTCCCAGCTCATGGATCCGTACAGTCGATGCGCCTTGTCGAAGCCCGCGACCGTGCCCGGCACACCGACCGCCTTGTGGGAGTAGTGGTGGGCCTCGGAGGAGTACTCCCCGTTCTCGTCCAGCCACATCTCGGGAAAGGCGGCCATGGGGGCCCGCTCGCGGAAGTCCAGCGCGGTCGTGGCTCCGTTGGGAAAGCGGATGACCATGAAGCCTCCCCCGCCGATATTCCCGGCCGAGGGATGGGTCACGGCCAGGGCGAAGCCCGTGGCGATGGCGGCGTCCACAGCGTTGCCCCCCGCGGCCAGGACGTCGCGACCCACCTCGCTGGCACGCCAGTGCTCCGACACGACCATGCCGTGTTCCGCCCGTACGGCTTCGGCGGATTGGGCGAGCGTGAGGCTCGGTGGGATCAGCACCGTGGATGTCACGGCAAGCATCAGCGCGCGACGGAGGGTTGCGGCGGGCATCGGGACCTCGTGGTTCGGGTTGTGCTCGAGGGCTTCAAAGATCCGCATGGCAGGAAGATTGCGCCAGCGGTGATTGCACGCACGGCGGCGGCGCCTACCTTTCTCCGCTTCACCGCGAAGCGAGACTGATGCCCAGCTCCGAGGCCCCGATCCCATGACCCTGAAGCGACGCGAGTTCGTCAAGAAGGCCGCCGTCGGCGCCACCGGTGCCGCCACGCTCACGGCATGCGCCGGCGGTGAGACCGGCTCGGAGACGCAGGACAGCTCGGGGCCGTCGGGCCCGAGGGTGAACTGGCGCCTCGCCACCAGCTTCCCACGGAGTCTGGACATCATCCACGGCTCCGGCGAGAGGATCGCCGAACGCGTCGAAGCTCTCACGGGCGGGGCCTTCACGATCCGCGTCTACGCAGCGGGGGAGATCGTCCCCGGGCTCCAGGTCATGGACGCCGTGCAGCAGGGCACCGTGCAGTGCGGCGTGTCCCCGGGGTACTACTACATAGGGAAGAACCCTGCCCTCGCCTTCGACTCGTCCGTGCCCTTCGGCCTGAGCACCCGGCAGCAGATCGCGTGGTTCTATCACGGTGGAGGCCTGGACCTGCTCAACTCCATCTACGCCGACTTCGACATCATCTCCTTCCCGGCGGTATCGACCGGTGGCCAGATGGGCGGGTGGTTCCGGGAGCCGGTGGGCTCCCTCTCCGAGCTGAGCGGGCTGCGCATGCGTATCCCGGGAATCGGAGGCGAGATCATGGCCCGCCTGGGTGTGGCGGTGCAGGTCCTGGCGGGCGGGGACATCTACCCGGCCCTGGAGCGGGGCGCCATCGACGCCACGGAGTGGGTCGGGCCCTATGACGACGAGAAGCTCGGCTTCCACCAGATCGCCGAGAACTACTACTACCCCGGCTGGTGGGAGCCAGGGCTCACCGGCTCACTCCTGGTGAGCCTGGACGCCTACAACCGGCTTCCTACCTCCTATCAGGAGGCCCTCCGGAGCGCGTGCGGCGAAACGGTCTCCGACACCCTGGCGGCCTACGACGCCGCCAACCCCCTCGCGCTCCGCAGGCTGGTCCAGGACAACGGCGTGGTGCTTCGTCAGTATTCGACGGAGATCATGGAGGCGGCCTGGAGGGAGGCCAACGCCTATCTCGAGGAGCAGGCCGCCGACGAGGCGTCGTTCCGCACCGTCTACGACAACTGGAAGGAGTTCCGGGCCCAGGTCTTCCCGTACTTCGCGGGGAACGAGCTGGCGTACGCCAACTTCGCCTTTCCGCGCATCGGTGCTGCGGACATGAGGAGCTGAAGCGGCCGCGCCACTAGTGCCCCATGCTTCCGTGCATGTCCCGACCGTTCATGACGTGCTTGATGCTCCGCCCCCCCAGCATGACGAAGCGCACGTCCCGGGTCACGGAGATGTCCTCCAGGGGATTGCCGGGCACCGCGATGATGTCGGCAAGCTTGCCGGGAGCCAGGGAGCCGAGATCTTCACGACCGAGTAGGTCCGCCGCGTACACCGTGGCGGTGCGCAGGGCCTCCAGGGGGCTCATGCCCAGCTTCACGTAGATCCCGAACTCTCCGGCGTTCAAGCCGTGGGGGTACACGCCGGCATCCGTGCCGAAGGCGATGGGCACGCCCGCCGCGATGGCGCGCTCCAGGCTCTGCCGCATCTCAGGGAGGATCTGCTCGGCCTTGGCGCGCACCAGCGCCGGCAGCTCGTCCAGGGGAATCTCGTCGGCCAGATAGGTGGTGGGCACCAGGTACGTGCCCCGCTCCTTCATCTCCTGGATGATCTCGTCGGTGAGCAGCGACCCATGCTCGATGGACGCCACGCCCGCGCGTACGGCCGCCATGATGCCGTCGGATCCGTGCGCGTGGGCGGCCACCTTGAGTCCGTGGCGAGCGGCCTCGTCCACCATGGCCTTCAACTCCTCGAAGGAGTACTGCTGTGCACCGACCGGGCCTTCCATGGAGAGCACGCCGGCGGTCGCGCACGTCTTGATCACCTGGGCACCGTGCTTGATCTGGTACCGGACGGCCTTGAGCACCTCGTCCACGCCGTCGGCCACACCTCGTTCGATGCCGCCCTCCAGGACGCCGGGCGCGAAGCCGGTCACGTCGCAATGTCCCCCCGTGATGCCCAGAGGCTGGCGGGATGGGACGATTCGGGGAGCGATCACGTCGCCCCGCTCCACGGCCTTGCCCAGCGCCACCGTGGCATCCCCGCCGAAGTCGCGCACGGTGGTGAAGCCGGCCCGGACCGTGATGCCCCCGTACTTCACGGCCCCCAGGGTCGCGTCGGCCAGGGTCTGGGTGACCGGCGCCGTGAAGGAGCTGGCCCCGATCTGGCTGGCCAGGTGGGTGTGGGCGTCGATGAACCCCGGGAGCAGCGTCACGTCGCCCAGATCCATGACGTGGGCACCCTCGGGGGTATCGGGCGGGTTCACCGATACGATGAGGCCGTTCTCCACCACGACCACCGCGTCCTCATGCATCTGGCCGGTCTCCACGTCCAGCAGCCGGTCCGCCCGAATGACGATGGCCAGGTGCTCGCCCCCCATTCCCACGCCCCCGGCCTCCTGGGCGGTGAGGGCGGAGGACGCGAAGAGCAGGGCGAGGGCAACACGTCGCCCCTGCCCTCCCAGGCGACCGAGCCCTTCACGTGCCCCCCCGGCTCAGTCCGTCTCCAGAGCCCTCCAGCAGTACCATGCAGCGGCGCTGCGCCACGGCCGGAAGGCGTCTCCCAGCGGCACCATCTCCCTCGGGTCCGGCACGCGGTCGAGACCCTGGATCCTCGCATACCCTGACCGCACACCCAGGTCTCCCACCGGCCACACGTCGGGCCGTCGAAGGGCGAAGATGAGGAACATGTGGGCCGTCCACGGCCCGATGCCCCGGACAGTGGTCAGCCGCCCCGACACCTCCTCGTCGCTCAGCCACTCCAGCTCGTCCAGCCCGAGGCCCGGGGCTCTGACTGCCAGGTCCCGGATGGCGGCAAGCTTGCTCCGCGACAGGCCGGCGGAGCGGAGCGTCTCATCCGGCGCACGGGAGATGGAGTCCGGCGTCACCGTGCCTCCCACCGCCTCTACGAGACGCCCGTGGATGGTGGCCGCAGCGGCGCCCGCAAGCTGCTGGTAGACGATGGAGCGCACCAGGTAGTGGAAGTGCGGCTCGGTGACCCGCCGCAGCCGCGGCCAACCGATCTTCCTCACCCAGGGACCGAGCCGGGGGATGGACGAGAGCGCGGTGAACGCCGCCTTCGGCTTCAGGACCGGGGGCTTGGGTCGTCGGGCGGCGGTCATTGGACGCCCAGCTGCAGCGTGAGCCATTGCCCCCGGAACCGGGCCGGGTCCACACCCTGCACCCGCGCCGTCCTGCGCTCGCCGTCCTGGAACCAGGCCACCTCTACGCTCACGGTTCCCACCCAGGCGGGTATGCCGAAGTGCACCGGCGTCGCCCCCTGGGATGCGTATCCCCCGCCGGTGTCCACCAACCGGCTGGTGACGAAGCCGCCCCCTCGGCCACGACGAAAACCACCGCACCGGGTCGGGTCCACCGTCCCTCCGCATCGAGCACCGCCACCTCCAGGGAACGGCCCGCCTGCTCCGCCGGAAGCTCGGTCCGGTAGATGTAGTGGGTGCCGTCGGGATCGTGGTTGTTGGCCAGGGCCAGGTCCAGGTCGCCGTCGATGTCCAGATCGGCCCATGCCACGCCGTGGCTGGCACCCCGCTCGAGGACGATCTCCGGCGTCACCTCCTCGAACGCTCCCCCGGCATTGCGGAAGAGCTGGTCCGGCACCTCGGCGACGTCCGAGAGGTAGGCCCCCACGTACAGATCCACCCAGCCGTCGTTGTCCCAATCCCCCCAGGCAGCCGCCACGGAATGATGGTCACCCGCCAGCGGCGTCCCGGGAGCCACGTCCACGAACGTGCCGTCTCCCTGATTCTGCCAGAGGACGTCGGGACCGTAGGAGGCGACGAACAGGTCCAGATCCCCGTCGTTGTCGTAGTCGGCAACCGCAACGCCGACGCTCCCCTGCTCCTCCGTGCGGTCAGGCTGGTTCATTCCGAGCTCGGCCGCCACCTCCTCGAACCGTCCATCCCCCAGGTTCCGATAGACGGCGTCCTCGTCTCCGTTCTGGTTCGCCAGGAACAGATCCAGGTCCGCATCTCCGTCCACGTCGAACCAGACGGCACCCACGGTGCGTCGGAGATCCCCCACGCCGGCCTCCTCCGTCACGTCGGTGAAGCGGGCTCCGTCGTTACGGTAGAGGCGGTTGGCCTGCTCGCGGAAGGCCACGAAGAGGTCCAGATCACCGTCGCCGTCGTAGTCCACAAACGAGGGCTGACGCGTGTTCCCGGAGCGGGCGAGGCCGAGCTCGGGCGCCACGTTCACGAACGTCCCCCCATCGTTCCGGTAGAGGCGGTTGGGAGTCTCCGGATCGAGACGGAAGCCGACGTACAGGTCCAGGTCGCCGTCCGCGTCGTAGTCCCCCCACGCGGCGGCCCGCGTTTCCGGCTCATCGGCCAGCCCGGCCTCCCCGGCCACATCGACGAAGGTGCCACGCTGGTTCCGGTAGAGGCGATTGGCCCGGCCCCGAAAGCCCACGAAGAGATCCAGGTCGCCGTCGCGGTCGTAGTCCGCCCATGCCACCGGCTGGGCACCGTGGTCCGCGAAGGGGCCCTCCTGATGCCGCACGAAGGCAGGCAGCCTCGGCCCGTCGTCCCCGACGTCCCCTCCGCACGAGGTGAGCACGAGGACAGACCAGATCCCTGCGAGAAGACGTCGAAGCTCCATCAGAACAGGCTCGGCATGGCGGGCGTCGACGGGTGGGCAAAATAGATGAAGGCCCCCAGAACGACGAGCTGGATGGCGATGAACGGGATCACCCCCCGGTAGATGGCGGTCGTGGGAATCCGCTCCGGCGTCACTCCCCGGAGGTAGAACAGGCTGAATCCGAAGGGCGGCGTCAGGAACGAGGTCTGGAGGTTCATGGCCAGGACGATGCCCAATACGGTCAGGTCGATCCCCAGGATCTGCGCGGGGACCACGATGAGGGGCACGATGATGAACGCGATCTCGAAGAAGTCGATGAAGAAGCCCAGGATGAACACGACCGTGTTCACGACCAGGAGGAATCCCAGGGCACCTCCGGGCACGCCGGTCAGGGCATCGGCGATCCAGATATCCCCGTCGAGGCCCCGGAACACCAGCGCGAAGGCCGTGGATCCGATGAGCAGGAAGATGACCATGATGGTCAGGCGGCTCGTCTCCTCCATGGCCGCCTGCAGCGTCTTCATGGACAGCTGCCGGTTGAGGGCCGCCAGGATCATGGCCCCTACGGCCCCGAGCGCCCCTGCCTCCGTCGGCGTGGCAACCCCGGCGAAGATGCTCCCCAGCACCACCACGATGAGGAAAAGAGGGGGCAACAGGGACACCACCACCCGGCGCAGCAGATCGAGGCCGTGGGAGCGAGCCTCTTCCGGCAAGGCAGGCGCCACCTCCTTCCTGACGAAGGACAGGCCCACCACGTAGAGCGCATAGCTTCCCGTGAGGACCAGCCCCGGCAGGAGGGCCGCTCCGAACAGGTCCCCCACGGAGACGCCCATCTGGTCGCCCAGGACGATGAGCACGATGGACGGCGGGATGATCTGGCCCAGGGTGCCGGACGCCGAGATGACGCCGAGGCTGAAGTCCGCCTTGTACCCGTTGCGGAGCATGACGGGCAGGGAGATCAGCCCCATGGCGGTCACGCTGGCCCCCACCACCCCGGTGGCCGCAGCGAGGAGCGCTCCCACGAAGATGACCCCCAGGGCCAGCCCTCCCCGGAAGCGTCCGAACAGCGCTCCGATGGTCTCCAGGAGCTGCTCCGCAAGCCGGCTCTTCTCCAGGACCGTTCCCATGAAGATGAAGAAGGGCACCGCCAGGAGCGTGTAGTTGGACATGGTCCCGAATGTCCGCTCGGGCAGGGCGTAGAGGAGCACGAGGTCGAAGTGCCCGGCCACGGCACCGATGCAGGCGAACAGGAGTGCCGTGCCTCCCAGGGCAAAGGCCACAGGATATCCGCTGAAAATCAGCAGGAGCGCCCCGAAAAACATGGCTGGGCCCCAGAGGCCGCTCACAGGTGTCCTCCGTGGCCGTGGTCGCCGCCATCGGTGACGGCGTCATCGCCGGGAGCCCCTGCCCGGAGGATGTCGATCTGCTTCACCACCTGGCTGAGGGCCTGGAGGACCAGGAGGACGAAGCCCACCAGGATGACCGCCTTGATGGGGTAGCGGGGCAGCCCTCCCGGATCCGGCGAGACCTCGCGGACGGACCACGAATTGCGTACAGCCGGCCAGGACACCCAGAGCATGAGCAGAGAGAACGGGAGGAGGAACAGCACGGTGCCGGCCAGGTCGATCCAGGCACGTGCCCTCTTGCTCAGTCGCTCGTAGAGCACGTCCACCCGGACGTGCACGTCGTGACGGAGCCCGTACGCCGCACCCAGGAGGAAGATCAACGAGAAGAAATACCACTGGAGATCCAGATAGGCGTTGGAGCTCAGGGCCACGCCGGTGTACCGCGTGAGGTATCGAGCGACGGCGTTGAAGGCCCCCACCAGGACCATGATCAGCGCCAGCCAGCGTATCGCGGCGCCGATGCGGTCGTTGAGAGCGTCGACCAGAGTGGAGAGACGTCTCAGGAATGGCATGGGGGGGTGGTCAGAGGGTGTAGCCGCCGTCCACCGGCAGGACCGCCCCGGTGATGTGGCGGGCCGCCTCGGACACCAGGAACAGCACCGCCCTGGCCACGTCCTGGGGGTCACCCAGGCGGCCGAGAGACGACTTCTCCCGGGCACGATCCAGGATCTCGGACGGCACCCCGGCGGTGAGACGGGTCGTTCGTATGTATCCCGGGGCCACGGCGTTCACGTTGATGTTCTTGGGACCCAGCTCCAGCGCCGCGCTGCGCGTCAGCGCGATGAGGCCCGCCTTGGAGGCGGAGTAGTTCGCGATGCCGAACTCCGCACGCAGCCCGTGCACGGACGCAACGTTGACGATTTTCCCGTACTCCTGCCTACGCAGGTAAGGCGCTACAGCTCGGGTGAAGAAGAACGCGCCGTCCAGGTTGGTGCGGACCACTGCCTCCCATTCGTGGTCCACCATGTTCCACAACGCCCCGTCAATCCCGATGCCGGCGTTGTTCACCAGGATCTGGATTCCCCCGAGCTGTTCGTAAGCCTCGTTGACGAAGTCGGTGACGTCCCGGGAATCCCGCACGTCACAGGCCCGAAAGTGCACCCTCGCCTCGGCCTGCCTCAGCTCCCGGGCCATATCCTGCGCCGCCCGGCGTGACGACGCCCCGTCGTCGAGAAAGCAGAACCCGATGTGGGCGCCACATCGGGCCAGCTCCAGCGCGATGGCCCGGCCGATGCCCGTGGATCCGCCCGTCACGATGGCGACCCGGCCCCTCAGCCTGCCGATGTCCATCATGGGCTGGGGCTGGGTCTCGGTGATCACCTCGTCCAAAAGGGCCTCGACCGCCTGACTCATGCCTTGCGGACGCACGGGTGGGAGGAGGTCGGCCCCGTTGGTGCCCGGATCGTCCGTGCGCGCGTCCGGCGGGTCGGGTGGGTGATCGTGCATCGAGGAAGACTAGAGCCGCCGGGTGGGGTCCGCAACGCGGCATCGCGGCCGGATCGCAGTCGGGGGGATCCCGGCGGGAACCGCGCGCGGCGCCCGCTCAGGCCGGCGCGTCGTCCTCGCCCGAGTCGTGGCCCTCGCGCGCCTCCGCATGATGCTTGATGGTGCGGCCCTCCACCAGGAAGACCACGTCCTCGGAGATGTTCGTGGCGAGGTCGGCGATGCGCTCCAGATTCTGTGACACCAGCAGGAGCTCCAGGGCTCCCCCGATGCGCTTCGGCTCCTCGAGCATGTGGGTCACCAGGATCCGGAACATGGACTCGTGGAGGTCATCCACCTTGTCGTCCGTGACGCAGACCATGCGCGCCGTGCCCGTGTTGCGGGTCACGTACGCGGCCAGGGAGTCCGCAAGCATCTCGCGGGTGATCTCGATCATTTCGGAGAGCTCGCGTATCTCCGGAAGGGGCTGGGTGTCGGCCAGGCGCCTCGCCGCCTTGGCGATGTTCACCGCGTGATCACCCACACGCTCGAGATCGTTCGACACCTTGTTGATGGCGATGATCTGCCGGAGGACGATCGCCATGGGCTGCTGCAGAGCGAGAAGCTCCATGACCCTCTCGTCGATCTCCACCTCGAGCTCGTCGATGCGGTCGTCCTCCGACTGCACGCGTCTCGCGACGGTGGCATCCCGCCGAAGGACGGCTGCCGCGGCCTCTCCCACCAGTCGCTCGACGATCCCGGCCATCTCCAGGAGCGTCTCCTGCAGGGACTCCAGATCGTCCTGGAAGCGCCGGCGTCCAAGCTGGTCCGAGGTCATCCGAACCTCCCTGTCACGTAGGCTTCCGTCCGCTCTTCCCTGGGCGTCGTGAAGATCGCCTCGGTCGGCCCATATTCCACGAGCTCGCCCATGTAAAGGAACGCGGTGTAGTCGGAGATGCGAGCTGCCTGCTGCATGTTATGCGTCACGATCACGATGGTGTAGTCGCGCTTGAGCTCCAGGATGAGCTCCTCGATCTTCTGCGTGGCGATGGGATCCAGGGCGGACGCGGGCTCGTCCATGAGGACGATCTCCGGCTTCACCGCCAGCGTCCGGGCGATGCACAAGCGCTGCTGCTGCCCCCCGGAGAGCGCGTACGCGGAATCGCCGAGCCGGTCGTGTACCTCTTCCCAGAGGGCGGCCTGACGGAGGGATTTCTCCACCAGCTCACCCAGGTCGCCCTTGAATCCGTTCACCCGCGGTCCGAACGCCGTGTTGTCGTAGATGGACTTGGGGAAGGGGTTGGGCTTCTGGAACACCATCCCGATGCGCCGCCGCACCTCGACGGGATCCACGACGGGGGCGTAGAGGTTCTGCCCGTGGAAGCTCACCTCGCCCTCCACCCTCGCTCCGGGTACCAGGTCGTTCATCCTGTTGAAGCAACGGAGCAGGGTGCTCTTCCCACACCCCGAAGGTCCGATGAGGGCCACGACGCGGTTGGGAGGAATGACCAGATCGACGTTCTTGACGGCCTGTTTCTCGCCATAGTAGACGGATACGTCCCTCGCCTCGAGGGCGGCGCTTTCGCCGCCGATATCTATATCGTAGGTGCTGGCCATGGTCAGCGTGTTCAATGGTGTCTCCGGAATCGGGTGCGGAGGATGATGGCCGTCGCGTTCATCGTGAGCAGCAGAATCAGGAGAACGAGGATGCCGGCAGCCGCCAGCTCATGGAACTCCTCCTGCGGCCGCGAGATCCAGTTGTAGATCTGCAGTGGCATGACGGTGAACTGGTCCATCACCCCCCCCGTGGGGGTGAACGCCAGGAACCCGACGGCACCCACCATGATGAGGGGCGCCGTCTCGCCGACGGCGCGAGAGAGGGCCAGGATCGTCCCGGTGAGGATCCCCGGCATGGCCATGGGAAGGACCTGCAAGCTCACCACCTGCCAGCGCGTAGCCCCCAGACCGTATGCGGCCTCCCGGAGCGAATGAGGCACCGCCCGGATGGCCTCTTGTGAGGCCATGATGATCACCGGCAGGATGAGGATCGAGAGCGTCAGGGCCCCTGACAGGATGGACCGCTGCAGCGACAGCGCCCGCACGAAGACGGTGAGCCCCAGGATCCCGTACACGATGGACGGAACCCCAGCCAGGTTGGCGATGTTGAGCTGGATGAGCTTCGTCAGCCGGTTGCTGGGCGCGTATTCCTCCAGGTAGATGGCCGCCGCCACCGACACGGGAAACGCGATCACCGCGGTGAGCCCGAGGATCCAGATCGACCCCAGCAGAGCCGCCTTCACGCCGGCCCGTTCGGGGAAGCGTGAGGCAAAGCTCCCGATGAAGTCCCCGGTCAGACGATGGGACCCGTCCGCGATCACGTCCCCGAGAAGGACCGCCAGCGCCACCACGCCCACCATGGTGGCGGCCGTGCACGCGACGGCGAACATCACGCCGGCGACGCGGCGACGTCGGTCACGGCCCCGTCCGCCCGCTCCCAGGGGGACCCGCGGCGGACTCACTGGTATTCCTCCCGGAAGCGGGACAGGACCCACTGGCTCAACACGTTCATCACCAGCGTGATGAGGAAGAGCGTCATGCCCACGGCGTAGAGCGTCTGGTATTCGATGGTCCCGTGGGGCGTGTCCCCCAGGCTCGCCTGGACGATGTACGCAGTCATGGTCTCGATGGACTCCAGCGGATTGAGCGTGAGATTCGGGAGCGCGCCCGCCGCGATGGTCACCGCCATGGTTTCGCCGACGGCCCGGGAAATCCCCAGGATGAAGGAGGCGATCACGCCGGAAAGCGCGGCCGGGACCACGACCCGCGTGCTCACCTCGTACTTCGTGGCTCCGAGGCCGTACGCTCCCTCCCGCAGGGCGTGGGGCACGGCACGGAGGGCATCCTCGGACAGTGAGGCCACGGTAGGGATGATCATGATCCCCACCACGATGCTGGCGGATGCGGCGTTGAAGACGTCCGTCTCCGGAAAGACGCTCCTGAGCAACGGCGTGATGAAGGTGAGGGCGAAATAGCCGTACACCACCGTCGGGATCCCGGCGAGGATCTCGAGAAGCGGCTTGAGGATTCCCCGAAGTCGCCCGCCGGCGTATTCGCTGAGGAAGATCGCCGTCAGAAGACCCACCGGAACCGCGATGACCGCCGCCCCGGCAGCCACCAGGAACGATCCCACCGCCAGGGGCATGATCCCGAAGTTCTTCTCCACGTACAGCGGCGTCCACTGCGTGTTGGTGAGGAACTCCACCAGGGAGACCTCGGCAAAGAACCCCAGGGTCTCACGGAGGAGGACCGCGACGATCCCGACCGTCACCAGGACGGATGCTGCCGCGCAGACGAACAGCACCACGCCGATGATCTGCTCTTTCAGGCTGCGATGCCTCTTGAACGAGAGCGCCGCGGAGTCGGGGCGATCCGGCTCCGCGGCAAGCTGCGGGGGCATGGCCTGGGTCGTCAGCGCGCTCAAGCGTCAGCGCGCCGCGCCCGCCGCCGCCGCGACCGCGGCGAGGGCCTGCTGGTACTGCTCCGCCGAAAGAGCGTGGTACCCGGTGGACGGCACCAGCTCCGCCGCGTTCTGGAGCGCGAAGTCCACGTAGGCCTTCACTTCCGGACGCGCCAGGGCGCTGTGCTTCACGTACATGAACAGCGGACGGGCCAGGGGCGCGTAGGTCCCGTCCTCGATGGTCTCGTCCGAAGGTGCGACGCATCCGTTGCCGCCGTCCACCTCGACCAGGCGCAGGCGGCCCGCGTTCTCGGCGTAATACGCGTACCCGAAGTAGCCCAGTGCGTACCCGTCGCCCGCGATTCCCTGGACCAGGATGTTGTCGTCTTCCGAGGCCTGGAAGTCGGGCCGGATCGCGCCCGTCTCTCCTATGATGGTCTCGGTGAAATAGTCGAACGTCCCCGAGTCCGCGCCGGGTCCGTAGAGCCGGATCTCTTCCGCGGGCCAGTCCGACCGCACGTCCCGCCAGGTGCGCACTGTCGATCCCGGCTCCCAGATGCGCCGAAGCTCTTCGACCGTGAGGCACTGGGCGAAGGTGTTGGCCGGATTGGCCACAACCGACAACCCGTCCCAGGCCACGGACAGCTCGGTGAACTCGATGCCCGCCGCCGCGCAGTCAGCCGCCTCGCCATCCTTGATGGGACGAGACGCGTCGGAGATATCGGTCTCGCCAGCGCAGAAACGCTTGAACCCTCCGCCGGAGCCCGAGAACCCGACGGAAACCCGGACGGCGGGATTCTCGATCTGGAACTCCTCGGCCACCGCCTCGGCAATAGGGAAGACCGTGCTGGACCCGTCGATCTCGACGGTACCGGTGAGCCCCCCTGCCGCCTCGGAGCTGCCGTTGCCGCCACCGCAGGCCGCGATGGCGATGACGACGGTCAGGGAAGCCGACAGGCTCGTGCTGTTTTTCATATGGGAATGCCTCGAATTGGAGTCGTTCGATGGTATGATCAATAATGCGGGAGATTCGAAGTCGGAACGGTGACGGCCATGTAACAAAGCGGTAACACGCCCACCCGGAAAAAGCTCGGACCGTAGGCGCCCTGGAACGGATGGCCCGGCGGGCTAGGCCCCCGGCACCGTGAAGCGGATGGTGGTGCCCCGGCCCAGCTCGCTCTCGGCCTCCGCGTGGCCGCCCATGGCGTCCACCAGATGCCGCACGATGGCGAGTCCCAGGCCCGTACCCCCGGCGTCTCGTGCCCGGGAGGTGTCAGCCCGGTAGAATCGCTCGAAGACGCGCGGAAGGGCATTGGACGGAATCCCCTCTCCGTCATCGGAGACCTCGACCTGGACCCGGCCGTCGTCGAGGGTGTGAGCGGACACATGGATGTGACCCCCGTCTCTGGTATGGCGGAGAGCGTTCTCCATGAGGTTGCGGAAGACCTGCTCGAGCCCCCGCCGATCCGCATCGGCGATGGCATCACCC
>JARRLD010000100.1:0-21106 GCA_037387345.1 Gemmatimonadota bacterium | reverse complement strand
GCCGGCCACGTCCCGGATGACGATCCCCCCGCCCGGCACCTCCCAGGGCCAATCATCCAGGCGGGTCTGAAACGAGCGGGGACCCTGCTTGGTCTCCACGGTCCAGGTGCGAATCTCGACTTCCTCCTCGACGTCGGTGATCTCGGTCACCGTGAGCACGAATCCGGCCTCCAGGAGCGCACGCTCCAGGGCGCCGCGTGACGCCGGCTCCAGATCGTCCAGGCTGGCGACCAGGGCAACTTCCTGATCGTCCTCGTCCCGGAGGGACAGAAACTGACCCGGGCCCGACCATGGGAAGCATCGGTGCACCCGCACGGTCGTCGCCTGCCCGTCGATGAGCACCCAGAGCCGACCGTCCCCCCCTCGTTCCAGGGCCAGCCCGTCGGACGGCCTCGAATCCTTCTTCACCCACACCATGTCTTCCTCGCTCGTCAATCGGGGCAGCCTGGGCCCGTTTTCGTGTCGTTCCTCCCGCTCGTTCTCATCCTCCTACCTGCAGCTCCATCTGCAGGGCATGGAGGCGCGCGTAGATCCCGTTGGCTCGGGCCAACAGCTCTTCGTGCGTGCCGGACTCCACCAGGCGCCCGTCCTTCATCACCAACAGCCGTGACGCCTTGTGGAGCGTCGACAGCCGGTGGGCGATGGCGAACACCGTCCGTCCGGCCACCAGGCGATCCATCGCCTCCTGGATCTTCCGCTCCGTGTCGGTGTCCACCGCGCTGGTCGCCTCGTCGAGGATCAAGATCCGCGGGTCGTGCAGGATCGCCCGGGCGATGGACACGCGCTGGCGCTCCCCGCCCGAGAGGCTCTGACCTCGTTCCCCCACTACGGTGTCGTAGCCCTGGGGCAGCTTTACGATGAAGTCGTGGGCGTTGGCAGCCTTGGCCGCCGCCACCACCTTCTCCAGCTCCGCCTCCGGATGACCGTATCGGATGTTCTCCAGCACCGATCCGTGGAACAGGTACGGCTCCTGCAAGACGATCCCGATCTGCTTCCGGTAGTGACCGGTGTCGAGATCCCGCACGTCCACGCCGTCCACGAGCACGCGACCCGAGGTCACGTCCCAGAAGCGGGCGATGAGGTTGGTGACGGTGGTCTTGCCGCCTCCCGACGGTCCCACCAGGCCGATCATCTCCCCGGGCTGCACCTCGAACGACACGCCCCGAAGGACCTGCTTCACACCGTCGTAGCCGAAGCTGACGTCCTCGAACCGTACATGTCCCCGAACCGGTTCGAGCCTGTGGGGCACAGGGGTGTCCACGATCTCCGGCTCGGTGTCCAGGACCTCGAACACCCTGTGCGCGGAAGTCGTGGCCCGCTGGATGGTCCGTGCCATCTGGCCGATGATCTCCATGGGTCCGATGAACATCGTCGTGTACAGCAGGAACGAGACGAACGTACCCGAGGTCAGCGTGACCCCTCCGGCTCCTGTTCCCAGCAGGCGTGGCATGGCGAAGGCCCACACACCCACGGTGGTCCCATGCACGGCCAGCATGAGGACAGGCCAGAACGTGGTCCACGAGCGGTGGATCCGGTTGAACTCGTCGGTCACGTCCACATTCCGGCGGTCGAACCGACCGGTCTCTCTTTTCTCCTGGTTGAAGGCCTTCACCACGCGGATGCCGGGAATGGTGTCCGAGAGCACGTCCGTCACTCCCGACCACTTCCGCCATGCCCGGATGAAGAACCGGTTCATGTGCTCACCGTGCTTGAAGATGGCCCAGATGAAGACCGGCACCGGCAGCACCATGACCAGCCCCAGCTTCCAGTCCAGGCTGAGGAGCACGGCTCCGAGCCCGACGAGCATCACGGCCGACAGCGACACGTCCACGATGCCGAAGGCCAGGAAGTCCCACAGCCGATCAGTGTCCGAGCTCACCCTCGTGATGAGGCTGCCCGTCCTCTTTCTGGTGTAGAAGCTCAGGGACAGCCGTTGCAGGTGCTCGTACAGCTGCGTCCTCAGGTCCCGGGCCACCCATTCTCCCAGCACGGCCATGTGACGTAGGCGCACCAGGGCCGAGGCCTGGCGTACCAGATACACCAGGGCCATGGCAGTCACGGCGATCCACGCCACGGCGGCCCCACGCTCAGCGGGCACGGCGCCGTCCTGCACCGGTCGCACGACGGAGTCGATGATGTAGCCCGCCAGATACGGCGGCACGAGGCTCACCGCGGTGATGATCGTCGCCGCCGCAAAACCGAGAGCCACCTGTCGCCGGTAGGGCTTCAGGTAACCCAGGAGCCTCCAGAGCACCGCGGCCTGATTGCCGGCTACCAGCGCCTGGGCCTCCCGTATGGGGGCGGCGACGCTCCTGGCGTACTCCTCGTCCGCGTCCGACGCTTGAATCGAGCGCCCCTGCAGCTCCTGCTCCACCACGAAGCGCACGTTCTCCACGGCCCGACGCTGCCGCTGGGTGTAGCGCACCACGGCCAGGGCCGGCTCCATCGGATCACCCAGGAACGCCAGGGTGCTGCCTGAAAGGCCCGGTGTTTCTCTCACCGCCCGGATACGCTGCCTCGGCACGGTGTGAACGTCCCATACGGCGCCCCGCGGGCATGCGACGGCAAGATGCTTCTCCCCCATGGCCAGCCAGGCTTCGGTCAGGCGCATGCGCCCGTCCAGGTCGACCAGGGCGTAGAGTTGGACCGGGCGCCCGCCCCACGCGTCCTCGATGGCTCCACGGACCTCGGGCGGCATCCGACCAGGCTGGTCGGTGTAGCGCTCGATGATCTCCAGATCCATGGTCTGGTTCTTCTTCGACATCAGTCTCTGATCCGTTCTTGAGGCAACAAAAAAGTCCGGCTTCCGTGGCCGCGTGGGGCGGCGGAAGTCCGGACACTGTGCCTCTACTATAGTTCTAGTTAAGTCAGGTGTCCGCCTCCCGCCGATCGGAGATCGGCGCCTGGACCCACCGGCCGAGGAGGTACGACGCGCGCACCCGCACCCGGGCCATGTCCGCCATGGTGGCGGCGGGGCCGTAGCGCGTGGGGTGATCGATGAAGCGTCGCATCTCGGGGTCGGTCCCTGAGTGTGAATCCCGCCGGGCCACGCTCGCGTGTCGAGCGCTCGGAACCCGAGCGAACCTGCTATCTAGGTACGACGGTCCGGCCGGTCAAGTTTCAGGTGCTCAGCACCGTGTTGACCGGTCCGGGTCGGATCCCCCAGGTTGCCAGCCCCGGTCCGTCGGATCCGTCGCCACCCGCCAGGAGGGCTCCATGCGCCGTATCGCGCTTTTCCTGACCGTCGGCCTCGCGCTCAGCGGGCCACTCGCAGCCCAGACGACGTCCACCGAGCGCGCGGCCGCCTCCTCGGTGGTGGAGCGCATCGACGCCCTGCAGGCGGAGCTCCGCCCGGCGGAGATGGCCAGCCGTCTCGTGACGCTGGGTGGGGCCGAGAAACAAGCGGTTCTGGACCGGGTGGAGGCCCTCTGGTGGGACGAGCTTGGGTCGGTCTCGGACTATATCGGCGAGCATCCTGAGCATGGATTCCAGGAGTACGAGACCGTGGACACGCTGGCCAAGATCCTCCGGGCGCGGGGTTTCGACGTGGAGATGGGCGTAGCGGGGCTCGAAACGGCCTTCGAAGCCTCGTGGACCTCGCCGGCGGGGACGGATGGCCCGTCCCTCGGGATCATCGTGGAATACGACGCGCTGAGAGGCACCACGGAGGACTACCACGGTTGCCAGCACAATGCCCAGAGCCCGGTGGGCTTCGCGGCCGCGTTCGCCCTGGCGGAGCACATGGCCGACCACGACAGGGCTGGCACCATCAGGATCTACGGAACGCCCGCCGAGGAGATGGGCCCGCCCGCCAAGGTGACCATGCATCGGGCCGGCGTCTTCGACGACGCCGACGTCCTGATCCGGAGCCACGGATCCGGAGAGACCGCGCGGAATCAAGCGGGCTTCGGCGTGTGCTGTCTGAACATCAACATGGCCCGATACATCTTCACCGGTCGTCCGGCGCACCAGCGCCAATCGTGGGCCGGGCGCAACGCCCTTTCGGCGGCCGTTCAGTTCTACACGGCGGTGGACCACCTGCGCCCGAGCTTCCGGCCCGAGGCGGTGGTCCAGGGCGTCATTCCCGAGGGCGGCAAAGCGCCCAACGTGGTTCCGGACCGGGCCGTGGTGGACTACTACATCCGCTATCCGGACGAGGTGTACCTGGCCCACATGGACGAGATGATCGCCAACGCCGCGCGCGCGGCGGCCCTGGCCACCGGGACGGAGGTGGAGATCGAGCTGTACGGCGAGTACCGGGACGGCATCACACTGGGCTCGCTGGAGGAGCTGGGCTACGCGTACGCGAAGGAGCTGGGCGCCCCGGCCCTGAATCCCGAGCCCCAGCGGCCGGCGGGCTACGAAGAGACCGGGTTCGTGACGCGGGACATCCCGGGACTGGGGGTGAGCGTGTATTCGTCGTCGGCGCCGGGCCATTCCTACGATCGATGGGAGGATTCGATGAAGGAGGTGGGTCACACCGGCTTCCTCTTCGACGCCAGGATCATGGCGGCGGTGCTCTTCGACTACCTGGAGAGCCCGGAGCTCCGGGAGACGGTCCACCGCGAGCACACCGAGATGGCGGGCCTGTTCAACCAGTACCTGGAGGGGCTGAGGAAGGCCTACGCCGAGGAGACCGGGGTCTACTAGCCAGGGAAGCTCTGAACCGTATGGCACCCCGCGTGGGGCGATCGCTTGCTCGGGGAGGGGCCTCGACGCGATTGTCTCGCTGCCTGTGTACGAGCTTCAACCCAATGGACGAGTGACCGACGATGAGAAGATCCACGTTCCTGCTGGTCGCCCTGTGCTTCATGATCCCTGGCCACGCACGGGCACAGGACGACCCACACCTGGCCAGGGCCCTGCGCGTTCTGGCCTCCACACCCCTCATCGACGGACACAACGACCTGCCCTGGGCCATCCGAGAAGGCGAGAGCGCGCCGCACGACGTGCGCGCACCCGAACACGACCTTCGGAAGCGAACGCCCTTCCACACCGACATCGAGCGGCTGCGGAAGGGCAGGGTGGGCGGACAGTTCTGGTCGGTGTACATCCCCTTCGAGGCCACCGAGGAAGGCGCCGCCAAGGTCCAGCTGGAGCAGATCGACATCGCGCTCCAGATCATCCAACGGTATCCCGACGTGTTCGAGCTGGCGCGGGATGCTTCGGACGTGGAGCGCGTGTTCGCGTCGGGCAAGATCGCGTCCATGCTGGGCGTGGAGGGCGGACACGCCATCGAGAACTCCCTGGGGGCGCTGCGTGCGTACCACGCCATGGGCGTGCGTTACATGACCTTGACGCACAACGGGACCCTCGACTGGGCCGACGCGGCCAACGACGAGCATCGGCATGGTGGACTGACGGCGTTCGGCAAGGAGGTCGTGCGGGAGATGAACCGGCTGGGCATGCTCGTGGACCTGTCCCACACCTCACCGGAGACCATGCATGACGCCCTGGACGTGGCGGAGGCGCCCGTCATCTGGTCCCACGCCGACACCCGGGGCCTGCGGGACCATCCCCGGAACGTTCCGGACGATGTCCTGGAGCGGCTCCCGGCGAACGGAGGCGTGGTCATGATCACCTTCGTGCCGAGCTTCCTCACGGACCGCGAGGAAGCCACCATCGGCGACGTAGCCGACCACATCGAGCACGTCGTGGCCGTTGCGGGCGTCGATCACGTGGGGATCGGGTCGGACTTCGACGGCATCACGTCCACGCCCGTGGGCCTGGAGGACGTCTCCACGTACCCGGCCCTCTTCGCCGAGCTGTCGCGGCGGGGTTGGAGCGAACAGGACCTCGCAAAGCTGGCAGGGGAGAACCTGCTGCGTGCCATGCGGGAGGCGGAGTCGGCGGCCAGGCTGATCCAACGGGAGCGGGGGCCCTCCACCGCGACCATCGAGCAGCTCGACCGAGGGGTCAGCTCGTAATCCGCCAAGCACCTGCACACCCGCAGAGGACCGTCCGATGAGCTTCCGCCGCCCCGAGGCGTCGGAGTACGACGCCCACTATCAACGTTACATCGAGCTCGTTCCCGACGGTGACGTCGTGGACACCCTGGACCGACAGCTCGACGACACGGTGCGCCTCCTCCGGGCTGTGCCCGAGGAGCGAGAGGGATTCCGTCCGCGGCCGGATGCGTGGTCCGTGCGGGAGGTCGTGGCTCACCTCGCGGATACCGAGCGCGTGTTCGCGTACCGGGCCCTGTCCATCGCTCGGGGTGACCCCGCCGAGCTGCCGTCCATGGAGCAGGACACCTGGACCCGCGAGGCCGACGCGGACACGCGGTCGCTTCAGGATCTGGTGGACGAGTGGCTGGCCGCCCGCCGCGCCACCGTCCGATTGTTCCGGGGGCTCCGCCCGGAGGGGGGGACGAGGATCGGCACCGCCAGCGGCCGACCGGTGTCCGTGCGGGCGTTGGCATGGACCATTGCGGGCCACGAGCTTCACCACCGGGCCCTCCTCGAGGAGCGGTACGGGCTGCAGGCCCCCGAGAGCGCCGACGTGCGCACCGCCCTGCGCCGTCGGGACCGCGGGAAGGAGGACGCATGGATACGGGCCTTTCTCGGGGTGGCCCCCTTCGGCTTCCTCGCCACGGTGGACGACCAGGGACAACCCTTCCTGAACTCGAACCTCTTCGTGTACGACCGGGAGCGTCACTGCATCTACCTGCACACGGCCCGCACGGGTCGCACCCGGTCCAACCTGGAGGCCGGCGCCCGGGTCTGCTTTTCGGTTGCGGGCATGGGCCGGCTGCTGCCTGCCGACGAGGCGCTGGAGTTCAGCGTGGAGTACGCGGGGGTCGTGGTCTTCGGCCGGGGTGAGGTCGTGCAGGGGGCCGACGAAGCCACGAGGGGGCTCCGGCTGCTCCTGGAGCGATATTCGCCCCATCTCCGCTACGGTGAGGACTACCGTTCGGTCACCGCCGAGGAGCTGAAGCGCACCGCCGTGTACCGGATCGACGTCGAGTCGTGGAGTGGCAAGCAGAAGGCGGCTGCGGCGGACTTCCCCGGAGCCTTCGACCTGCCGGCGGTTGAGATCCCCTTTCCGGATCCACCGGACGAGGCGTAGGCCGCGGGCCCGTGGCTCGGCCGGCCCACCGGCGGAGGGAGTGCGAGCCACCGCGTCGGTGGGTACTTTGGACCTCCGCCAGGGGCTGCACAGCCCGTCCGCTGCGATCGCGACGGGCAGGGTCCCGTTTGGATCGCTGCACGCCTACCCGGGAGAATCCATGAAGCGCTCGCTCCTCGTTGCCCTCCTCACGCTTCTCGCCGTAGGGCAGACCGCCTGTCGCTCTGCCCAGGCCTCTCCTGCCGGGAGCGCCTCGCCCCAGGCCGGACCCCGTGGGGGAGGAGGCGATCAGGAGGGCATCAAGCCCTATTCCGAGGTCATCACCGAGGACGCCGTCACCGATTCCGGTGCCTTCGTCCTGCACCGCATCGACGACAACCTCTTCTATGAGATCCCCCTGGAGATGCTCGGCGTGGAGATGCTCCAGGTGAGCCGCATCGCCCGCACCCACACCGACATCGGATACGGCGGCCAGAAGGCCAACACCCAGACCGTCGTCTGGGACAAGCGGGGCAAGAAGGTGGACCTGCGGGTCGTCTCCTACGTCAATGTGGCGGACACGACCCTGCCCATCGCCACGGCCGTGGAGAACTCCAACCTGCCGCCCATCATCGCGTCCTTCGACGTCCAGGCGTTCAACGAGGATTCCACTGCGGTGGTCCTCGATGTCACGGATCTCTACACGACGGACGTCCCCATGCTGGGTCTTCAGCAAAGCCGCCGGCAGTCCTACGGCGTGCGGCGGCTGGACGGGGACCGTTCCTACATTGCCCGTGCGAACAGCTACCCCCGGAACATCGAAGTCCGGCACGTTCTGACCTACGACGCCACCCAGGTGCCCACCAACGGATCCACGGGCTCGATCACCCTGGAGATGGCCCACTCCATGATCAAGCTTCCCGAGGAGCCCATGCAGTCGCGCCTCTGGGACGACCGGGTGGGCTTCTTCAGCATCACGCAGAACGACTACGGGCTGGACGTGCAGCGCGCCGAGCAGCGGCGCTACATCACCCGGTACCGCCTGGAGCCAAGCGACGCTGCGGCCTTCCGCCGCGGTGAGCTGGTCGATCCGGTCGAGCCCATCGTCTACTACATCGACCGGGCCACGCCGGAGAAGTGGCGACCGTACCTCATTCAGGGTGTGGAGGACTGGCAGCCGGCCTTCGAGGCCGCGGGCTTCCGCAACGCCATCGTCGCCCGTATGGCCCCCACGCCCGAGGAGGATCCTGAGTATTCGCCCGAGGACATCCGCTACTCGGTGATCCGGTACTTCGCTTCGCCGGTGCGGAACGCCTCGGGGCCCCACGTACATGATCCCCGCACGGGCGAGATCCTGGAGAGCGACATCAACTGGTATCACAACGCGCTGGGCCTGGTGCGCAACTGGTTCTTCGTCCACACCGCCGCCGCGAACCCCGAAGCCCGCGGCGTGGAGTTCGACGACGAGGTCATGGGCCGGCTCATCCGCTTCGTGGCCGCCCACGAGGTGGGCCACACCATCGGACTGCAGCACGCCATGCAATCCAACGACGCCTTCAGCGTGGAGGATCTCCGCAGCCGTGAGGTCACGTGCAACTACGGCACCTCGGCCTCCATCATGGACTACGCCCGCTTCAACTACGTGGCCCAGCCCGGCGACGACGTGTGCTTCCTGCCCATCGTGGGCCCCTACGACAAGTGGGCCATCGAGTGGGGCTACCGCCCGGTCCTGGGGGAGGATACGGACAGCGAGCGGGAGACGCTGCACCAGTGGGTCCTGGACCACTCGGAGCCCCTGTACCGGTACGGCTCCAGCCGGGCCTACGATCCTACGTCGCCGAGCGAGGCGCTGACGAACGACCCGGTGGCCGCCAGCGACCTGGGCATCGAGAACCTCAAGGTCATCCGCGAGCACCTCCTGGAGTGGACCGCCCAGGACGGCGAGGACTATAGCCAGCCGGGGGAGCTGTACGGCTCCATCATCGGGCAGTGGAACAACTACATGCGCCACGTCTCCACGGTCATCGGGGGCGTGGAGCGGACGCCGAAGACGGCGGATCAGGAGGGGCCCGTCTACGTCATCGTTCCCGAGGAAGAACAGCGGGCCGCCATGGACTTCCTGAGCCGCCAGGCCTTCACCACGCCGCAGTGGATGATCGACGAAGAGCTCTTCACCCGCGTCGAGCCCGCGGGAATGGTGGAGCGCATCCGCCAGGCCCAGGTGGGCACGGTGAATCGCGTCCTCGACTTCGGACGAATGCAGCGTCTCATCGAGAGCGAAGCACGACTCGGTAGCGACGCCTACACCCTGGGTGACATGATGACGGACCTGCGCCAGGCCGTGTGGGCGGAGCTCGGCAGCGGCGCCAACATCGACACCTATCGGCGCAATCTCCAGCGTGGCTATCTGGAGCGCATGCAGTACCTCATGGAGAACGAGCTTCCGGAGGTCCCTGCGCAGTTCCGGGCGTTCGTCAGCCGGACCGAGGTCGATGTGAGCCAGTCCGACATCCGGGCCTACGCCCGCGGCGAGCTGGGCGTCATCCGACGTCAGGCGCAGCAGCAGCTCAACCGGAGCCACGACACGGCCACCACGTACCATCTGCAGGACGTCGTCGCCCGCATCGACGCCATCCTGGATCCCGCCGGCTGACTTCCGCCGGCGCCCCCGGGTACGGCAGTCCGCCCCGCCGCACACTCGCGGCGGGGCGGCGCCTCAGAGCCCGGGGCGCTCTCCGTATCCGTCAGGACCACCGGAGCCCGGCCGAAGGGTACCCGGATGGTCTACGGTCGCACTCCGTCACCGGTCGCTCACGCTACGGTGCTTCGCCGCGAGCCGCGCCAGTCCCTCGTCGATCTCGGCGCGGCTGATCCATCGACCGCGTACCATGACTCCGACCCGGTCGGCGAGGTTGTCGAGATCGTCGAGAGGGTTGGACTCCAGGAGGACGAGGTCCGCGCGGTTGCCTTCCGCAACGGAGCCGAAGTCCCCGTCGAGCCCGAGATGATCCTGCACGTAGCGCCCCACCGTGACCGTGCCGCTGGCCAGGATCTGCCGGTTGGTCATGCCGGCCTCCTCCATGACCTTCAGCTCCCGGTGGAGGGCGAAGCCGGGCACGTTGAACATCTGTGGGGAGTCGGTACCCATGAGGATGCCGGCCCCGGCATCGGCCAGCTCCTTCAGGATCCGCTTGCGCAGATCAAAGAACGCTTCCAAAGCCTCGGGAGTCCCTCGCGGGCCACCGGCGGCCTGGCGGCGCCACGCGTCCCGTTGGGCCCGGGAGACATACCGCATCTCCGGAAGCTGGAGGAGGGACTCGGGATCGGAGGTGCCGTACAGATTCTCCCAGAGATACATGGTGGGTACCACGTAGACGTCGTGCTCCACGGTCAGGCGCACGATCTCGTCGATCCTGGAGTCGTCCACCCCTGCGATCAGCTCCTCGAGCGTGATCTGCGTGCCGGTGTTGATCTGGGACACGACGTCGTCCGAAGCCACGGCCTGCACGTATCCGTCCAGGTGGTCGACGGTGGACATCCCGGATTCGATGGCGTGCACCAGGCCGACCTCGGCAGGAACATGACCGGCGAACGTGAGACCGACCTCCTGGGCCACCATCGCCATCCGGTCCCACGTGGCCCGGGACACACCGGGGTGGATCTTCTGCAGGTCATAACCCGCAGCCTTGTGCTCACGGACCATCCTCTCGGCGGCTTCAGGATCGGGCGCGCTGGTCCCGTTGATGGAGGGCGCGCCCACGTAGAGCGTGGGCCCGAGCACCTCCGACCGCTCCAGCTCGTCTGCCAGGTCCAGCTGATAGGGCTGACCCAGCATGCCGCGGATGGACGTGACGCCGTTGGCGATGTACAGGAAGAGGATGTCCTCCAGGACCTCTCTCGGCGGGTCGGCCTGGGGTGGCACGTGGGCGTGCATCTCCGCCAGCCCCGGCATGAGGAAGCGCCCGGAGCCGTCGATCCGGGTGGCGTCCGGGGGGATCCGCACGGAGCTGGCGGGTCCCACCTCGGTGATGACGCCGTCCACGACCACCACCGTATGGGCGGGGAGGACGCCGTCCCGGTGCATGGGAATCACGCTGACGTTCTCGAAGGCAAAGGTGCCCTGTTGAGCGGCAACCGGGGTGCCTCCCGCGGCGATGACAGCGACCAGCGCCGCCCCGCCCCGATGAATGAACCCGAGCTTCATGCCTTCCCCTCCTGAGTTGATCGTGTGACTCCGAGCAGTGCGAACCTGGGACGCGGGGACGGCGGCGCCAGGATCGTGCCGACCCGGGAAGTCCGTCAGACCTCGAGGAGCCAGTCCATGGCCGCGGACTTCGTCTTGAAGCTCTCGGACTCCAGGCCGGAGGCCACGGCCTCCTCGACCACGGCCCTGCCGACCTCGGTGGCTGCCATCACCGCCAATCGGGCCACCGGTGTCTGAGGGCCCGCGAAGAACTCCGCGACGGGCTTCAGACGGTCCAGGTCGGATCCGCTGAGCCCCGACGTTCCCGAGAGNCTCCAGAGCCCGGCCGCCCACATGCTCGATCTCCCCGGGCGTGAAGTCCCCGTCCACCGTCACGACGAGAACGCCCTCCCTCACCTGGTGCAATATCGGCACTTCAGGACCTCCCGAGCCCGCTCATGGCCACTCCGTCACCTTCCATCTCATGCACGACCAGGGCCGGTACGCGCGGCGCGACCGGCTCAACGCACCCGGCCGCGCGTCGCGGTCCACTCCTGCTCCAGCGCACCGAGCATCGATTCGAAGAACGCTCGCTGGGAAGCATCGTCCGCGGAAAGCGGGCCGACCCACCCTTCGGCGTTGCTCAGCAGACGAGCGACGCGTGAGCGGAGCTCGCCGAGCTCGCGAGCCAGGTCCCGGACCTTGGCTTGTACCGCCGGGGGTGCCTCGGCATCGCCGCTTTCGATCCGCTCCCGGACTTCGGATACCTCCTCGGCCACCGCCTGGGTCCGGGCGAGGGTCGACGCGATGTCGAGCAGCGTCTCCGTCCACTGCCGCCGGACGAGCGGATCGACCTGGATCCTCGGGTCCTCCCGAACCCGCACCACCTGCTCGCTGGTCGTCTCCCCTGCGGTGAGCCGAACCGTGTACAGACCCGGGACGACCAGGGGCCCCCGGGGACCCCGTGCGAGGCGATCTTCCTGTCCGGCCTCCGGCCCCGAGCCTCCCGGCACGTCGTGCCGCAGGTTCCAGACCACGCGATTCAACCCCGGCCGGGTGGAGGGAGACAGCGTCGCGACCTCGGTGCCGGTCCCGTCGTGCACGGTGAGCGACACGTCCTCCACGCCCGTGCCGAGCCAGTAGTCCACGAGAGCCCCCGGCGGCGGGTTCTGACCCTCGAAGATCATGTTCCCCGTGTGGGCGCGCTCGTTCCGGTACCGGATCTGCTCGGCCGGCTCCATGGTGAACAGATGCGCGTCCCGCGCCAGGATCTCGGGTGTCAGCTCCTGCAGCGCGTTGACCTGGTCCAGGATCCACACGCCCCTGCCGTGGGTGGCGAGCACCAGGTCGTTGTCCCTGGGGTGGACGATCAGGTCGTTGACGGCCACGGTCGGGAGGCCGCCGGTGAGCTCCACCCAGCTCGTCCCCCCGTTCCCGGACCAGAAGACACCGACCTCCGTTCCCAGCCAGAGAACGTCGGGGTTGCGCGGGTCCTCCCTGACGGTGCGCACGACACGCTCGGAGGGAAGGTCACCCACGATGGAGGTCCAGGTGGCTCCATGGTCATCGGAACGCCACAGGTAGTTGTCGTAGTCGTCATTCCGGTAGTTGTTCGCGGCCACGTACACCCTCCCGTCCACCTGTTTGGACGCGTGGATGCCGTTCACCCACATCATGTCCGGCGCCTCGGGAAGGTGGGACGTGACATTGGACCAGCTTCGCCCGTCGTCCATGCTCACCTGCATCTGGCCGTCGTCCGTGCCCACGTAGAGCACGCCGGGCGTGTGCTCCGACTCGGCCACCGCGGTCAGGGTCGGCCAGTAGGGGATCCCGTCGTCCAGGGAAAGCACGAAGGAGTCGGGTCGCTGACCCATGATCTCCAGGGCCCGTCGATCCGTCCCGGTCGTCAGGTCGCCCAGGGAGACCCAGGTGTCACCGCGGTCCGTGCTCTTGAAGAGCTGGTTCAGCCCCGCGTACAGCGTGTTGTTGTCGTGGGGGCTGATGATGAACGGCCCATCCCAGTTGCCAGGAGGCATGGCGTTGCCCAGGCGCTGGATCGGATCGGATTGATCCGGCCATGTGGTCCAGTTCCGTCGGGGGCCGATGAACCCCCCAGGCTGATCAGGCCGGATGTTGCGGCTGGCGCCCGTCACCAGATCGTTCCGCGTGAGCCCGAGGTACTGGCTCTCGACGTACGAGATCCGGTTGTTCGTGGTATCCACCAATGTCAGGAAGCCGTCGCCTCCGCCCCAGCGCACCCAGTCCTCGTTCAGAATACCCTCGGACCGATAGACCTGGTTGGGTCCTCGCCAGCTTCCGTTGTCCTGTAACCCCCCGTAGACGTTGTACGGATGAGCCATGTCCACCGCGATCCGGTACCACTGACTCACCGGAAGGTTGGTCACGAAGAGGAAATGGTCGCCCCGGTCGTAGCTGATCCCGAGCCCCCCGTCGTCGGCCTTCATCACGTGCCGGGAGTCGTGGGGATCCACCCAGACCAGGCGGTCGTCTCCGTGAGTCCGGTGGCCCCGGGGCACGGTGAACGTCTTTCCGCCGTCGTCCGAGTAGCTATACGAGTTGAGCATGTACAGCCTCTGGTCGTCGTTGGGGTCGACCACGGGTTGACTGGCGTACATCGGCCGGGGATTCCAGTCGCTCTGGAACGTCCAGGTCTCGCCCCTGTCCTCCGAGCGGTAGATACCGGCCCGCCGCTCCTCGTAGGCCGTGGACGCGTTGTACCGTTCCCCCTGCTCGAGGCTGATGTAGACGATCCTCGGGTCGGAGCGGTAGATGGTGATGCCGATCCGGCCCATGTCTCCGGTGGGCAGACCGTTGTCCAGCCCGGCATTGGTGAGCCGGGTCCACGTGGCCCCGCCGTCGGTGGACCTGTACAAGCCGCTCCCGGGCCCGCCGCCGTGAAAGCCCCAGGGTCTGCGGCGGCGCTGGTACATGGCGGCGAAGAGAACCGCAGGGTCCGAGGGGTCCATGGCGACGTCGACGGAGCCGGTCTCCTCGTCGATGAAGAGGACACGCTCCCACGTCTCCCCTCCGTCCACCGACCGGTACAGGCCCCGCGCTTCGTTGGGGCCCCACAGGTGGCCCATGGCGGCCACGAACACGATGTCGGGATCGTCCGGGTGCAGGACGATACGGCCGATGTGCCTGGATTCGCGGAGGCCCATGTTGCGCCATGTGCTTCCGCCGTCGGTGGACTTGTAGACGCCGTCACCCCAACCCGAGCTCTGTCGGCTGGCGCGCTCGCCGGTCCCGACCCACACGACGCTCGAATCCCGCGGGTGCACCGCGACATCCCCCACGGAATGAACAGCCTCCCGGTAGAACACCGGCGCAAACCGCACTCCGTTGTCGGTCGTCTTCCAGACGCCTCCCGTGGCTGATGCCACGTAAAAGACCCTGGTGTCCGCTTCCACGACCGCCAGGTCGACGATCCGGCCGCTCACCGTTGCCGGCCCGATCTCCCGGGGACGAAACGCCTCCAGCGCCTCTGCGTCAGGCACCTGGGACGTGAGAGCCCCCGGAACGATGAAGCTCAGAACGAGGCCGCGGATGATCTGGGTGTAGAGGGGGCGACCGAAAGACATGGGCTGGCTCGTTGCGCTGGGGCACGGATGACGCGACCGAAGCGGCCAAGATGTCCGGGCCTCGACAGGGGAGCAAGCGTGCAGGTCGCTCGTGAGTCTCTCGCGTGGGTTGCCCGACCGAGCCTAGATTGAGGTATCACCCACTCGGACAATCGAATCCCGTCACGGAGTCCATGACCCAGACCGAAGAACGGAAGGAGCTGACCGGGCTGGCCCGCTCCATCGATGCCCTCTTTACCCCGGAGGGAATGTCACCCGACACCCGGGACGCCGTCCGGGAGGAGATCGTCTGGGATGAGGGTCCCGAGAAGCCACGTCCGCGTTCCCGGGCCCGAGAGACCAGCGCGCGGAAGCTCCGGGTAGCCCTCGACGTGTTCCTGGAGGCCGACTCCTCGGAGAGGGCTGCGTCCGCCGACGCCCTCCGGGATGCTGCGGCCACACACCTGGAGGTCCACGATCCCACTTCCGTCGCCGAGGCCGTGGAGCGGCTACTACGGCGCGCCGGTGATCCGCACGAGGATGCGAGGGTCGAGATGGCCCAGACGCTGTTGTGGCCCGGGGTGGCGAAGCTGCTCGTGAAGAGGCTGGGAAGCGAGCGGGACGAAGGCCTGCGGACAGATCTCATCGAGCTATGTCTCCCGCTGGGTCCCAGGATGGCTCGCACCATTTCGGAGGAGCTGGCGGAGACCACCGACCGTGCGGCCCGCTTCGTGTACGTGGACACCCTCATCGCCATGGGAGACGTCGCGCTGCCCATCGTGGAGTCGATGGTGACGGAAAGCCGCTGGTACGTGGTGCGGAACGCCGTGGCGATCCTCGGTGAGCTCCATGGTGAGCGGTCGGTGGAGCTCATCGTCTCGGCCCTGGCGCACACTGACGGACGGGTCCGACGCGAGGCGCTGCACGCCCTGGCCAAGGTGGGAGGGGAAGATGCGGGACCGCTGGTGATCGGCCTCTTCGAGGACGCCGATCCGGACGTGCGTCTGGCCGCCGCCAACGCCGCGGCGGCCCTGGGGATCGGTCGCGCGCTCAAGCCCCTGCTGGATCTGCTCGATCGCGAAAGCGATCCGAGCCGAGCCATGGTCGTCGTCGAGGCCCTGGGGCAGCTGGGGGACCCGGGCGCGGTGAACGCCATCGAGAGGCGTGCCGTGGGATCCCTGTTCTCGAAGTCACCGACCGAGGTCAGGGTCGCGGCGTACGGAGCCCTCCACAAGATCGCCACGCCTCGAGCCAAGAGCCTGCTCGTGCAGGCCGCAGACGACCGGGACCCTGTGGTCAGGGGCGAGGTCCGGCGCCTGCTCCGGATGCGCTGACGCTCCGGCGCCTGGCGGGAAGGTCCAGGATGCCCGTGAGCGCGCGCAGGAACCGCATGCCCTCCTTTGCGCTCTCCACCGGACCGGGCAGCGGATCCTGGGCCGAATGACCGAAGAGCCGGGTGACCGTCGTGGACGCGACCACGCCTGCCGGAAGCGCCTCCTCGAGGCGCAAGGCTTCCGAGAAGGGGATGAGGTGGTCCTTGCGGCCGTGGAGCACGTGGATCGGCCCGGGAACCTCCGAGAGTTGTGGCGCCGGCTCGATGTGGGGGTCGACGCTTCGGCCGGCGGCGGCAAGCGCGTGGGCCATCTCCCGACCCGCGACAGGATCGGGATCCCGGGAGGAGTGGGGCGCGAAAAGGTCGAAGACCTCGTGCATCCGCTGCGGTAGACTGGCCCGGACCTCCTGCTTGTCGCCATCCAGCTCCGGGGCCCAGGATGGAATCCCGCGGTCACCCGCCGCCGCTGCGAGCCTGCGTAGACCGCGGGCCGCCTCCTCGAAGTCCTCCAGGCCCGGGATGGCCGTGAGGTAGTTCGCTCCCACGATCCACCGGCCATACGGATCGGGTCTCAGGTGATGGTCTTGCCCCCTCCATTCGTGTCGGCCGGTGAACTGGAAGGCGACGGTCCGCTCCAGGTCGCAGTATCCGCCGAACCCGGCCACTCCGGAGAGGCGGTTGCGAACCGAAGCGTCGCCGGACGCCGCGATGGCCTGGGGCGCTCCGAAGGAGAAGCCCAGGAGCCCGACGCCTCCCCCCGTCGAGGAGAGGCCGAAGTCCTCCAGGTACCGGAGGGCCGCCCGGACAGTGGGCAGCGTGAGTCCCGGAGCGAGATCGAGCTCACGCCATTCCGGGACCTCGGGAACGATCACGGCGCACCCCCCCGATGCGACGGCGTGGGTGAACCGCACGAGCTGCTCGTGGGTCCGTCCGGGTCGGGTGATGCCGTGGAGGATGACCCAGGCGGGGAGCGCACCGTCGAGGTGTCGGGGGGTGATCAACGTGGCGGGGACCGAGACGCCTCCGCGATCGAGCGCCACCTCGGCGCTGACGACGTCGTGTCGGCCCCAGAGCCAGGAGCCGACATAGAGCAAGGTGCGTCGGACGGGTGAGAACATGGACAAAGCTACCCCCACCGGGAGAGGTGGGGGAGGCCGGCCGCCGTGCCGCTTGCGCCGACCGGTCCCGTCCCGGCATCATGCCGCCCCATCTCGACCACCCTGCGAGGAGGATCCATGCGAGTCGCGTATACGCTCGTGCTCCTGGCGGCCGGCATGGCGCAGCCGCTGGTTGCCCAGGTCCAGCCCCGGATCGCCCACCAGCCCGCCGACGGACGACCCTACAGCGCCGCAGTCCAGGTGGGCGACACCTATTGGCTTTCCGGCAAGATCGGAGCCACGGCGGAGACCCGGGCCATGACCGAAGGCCGCGTCGCCGCCGAGACGCGCAATGTTTTTGAGGCGTTCCGGACGCTTCTCGCCGACCTGGGTCTGGATTTCGGGGACGTCGTCCAGGGGACCGTATACCTGGCCGACATATCGGCGTACGGAGAGATGAACCGGGTCTACGGCGAGTATTTCCCTGCCGACCCTCCGGCCAGGGAAACCGTGGCGGTAGCGGATCTCGTGGGAGGAGCTGCCATCGAGATCTCCTTCGTCGCGGTGAAGCGCTAGCGGGCGCTCGCGGCGTGACTCCCATGAACCGCCGAAGCTTCCTCGTCGCTCTCGGGGCAGGGACCCTGGCCTGGCCTCGGTCCCTCGAGGCGATGGCCCGTGAGCTGGAGTCCGGGGGGCAGGTGGACGACGAGGCGTTCTGGGCTCGGGTGCAGTCGCGGTTCCTCATCCCCTCGGACCGCATCTACCTGAACAACGGCACGCTCGGCCCCTCTCCCTCGGTGGTGGTGGAGGCTGTGGAGGAGCACACTCGCAGGGTGGCGGCCACGTACCCGCCCGGCGTGTCGTGGGATGACCTGAAGGCCGCGGTCTCTGCTCTGATCGGCGGGGATCCGGAAGGCCTGGTGTTTCCCCGCAACACCACGGAGGCCATGAGCTTCGTGGCCAATGGCCTCGACGTGGGTCCCGACGAGGAGGTGGTCACCACCGACCACGAGCATATCGGGGGCCTCGAGCCGTGGCGCCTCCTCGCGGCGAGGCGGGGACCGCGCCTCCGCGTGGCCACGCTTCCCCGCACAGCCGGATCGTCCGCGGAGCTGCTCGACGCGGTCTGGTCCCGGGTCACGGACGCCACCCGCGTGATCAGCGTGTCCCACGTCACCTTTACCAACGGGACGACGCTGCCCGTCCGGGAGCTGGCCAAACGCGCGGCGGAACGGGGCATCGTGATGGTGGTGGACGGCGCCCATCCTCCGGGTATGATGCGCCTGGACCTCGGCGGCGTGGGAGGCGACTTCTACGCCAGCTCACCCCACAAGTGGCTGCTGGCTCCCCAGGGCTCCGGCCTCCTGTACCTGGCTCCTCACTGGCGTGAGACCTTGTGGCCGACCCTGGCGTCGGGAGGCTGGGACGACACGGAGCTGGGAGCCCACCGCTTCAACCACCTGGGCACGTTCGACGGGTCACGCATGGCGGGGCTGCTGGCCGCCGTGGAGTTTCTCCAGGCCATCGGGATGGACCGGGTGGAGGCGCGTGTGCGATATCTTCGCAAGATGCTCCAGGACGGACTCCGGGCGATTCCCGGCGTGCTGGTGACCACCCCGGAGGTCGAGGAGCTCGCTTCGGGCATGGTCGCCTTCCGCGTGGAGGGCGTGGACTCCCTGGATCTTCAGGCGCATCTGGCCCGGACCGATCGGGTGCGCACCCGGGTGATCTCCGAGTACGGCCACGGCACGATGCGGCTCTCCACTCACATCTACAACCGGCCGGAAGAGCTTCATCGGGTCCTCGAGCTTCTGGACGGCGCGGCGCGTCACGGGGTCCCACCCCGCGGGGAGGTGGGTGAATGAAGGCGGAGCAGCGTCCCCCGGTGGGCGCCGCGGCGGCCATGGGCCTGGCCGTGTTCGCTCTGTATGTCGTGACGTTGGCCCCCACGACGGCATTCTGGGACACCAGCGAATACATCGCCACGGCCCACATCCTGGGCATCCCGCACCCCCCGGGGAACCCGCTGTTCGTCGTGCTCGCGAAGGTCTGGACCTTGATGCTCGCCCCCCTGGGCCTGTCGGTGGCCGTGCGCGTCAACCTCTTCGCCGCCGCGACCAGCGCTGGGGCCAGCGCGTTCCTGTTCCTGGTGGCCCATCGGATCCTGCTTCCAGTGCTGGGGGACGGGCGGAGGGCGCTGGTCGGAGGAGCTCTGTCGGCATGGCTGGGGGCTACCGCGTTCACGGTCTGGAATCAATCCACCGTGAATGAGAAGGTGTACACGCTCAGCGTCCTCGTCATTGCCGCCGTTACCTGGCTGGCCGTCCGGTGGCGCGATCGGCGGAAGGCACCCGGCGCCGATCGCTACCTGCTGGTTGCGCTGTTCCTGATGGTCCTGGGCTCCACCAGCCATCTCATGTCGGTTCTGCCCCTTCCGGCGTTCGTCGTGTTCGTGCTCCTGACCGACGCCCGCGCCATGCTGCGCGGCCCCTTCCTGACCCGGTCGGCCTTGCTGATCGTTCTCGGACTCTCCTTCAATTATGTGCTTCCGGTCCGGGCGGAGCTGGGCCCGGTGATCAACGAGGGTGACCCGACCTGCGAGAGCTTCCTGGGAGCGACCCAGGCCATCTACACCAACGGTCTGTCCGGCTGCCCCGCTCTGGCAGACAATCTGTCGCGCAGGCAGTATCAGAAGCCGCCGGTGAGCCAGCGGATGGCACCGTGGTCCGCCCAGCTCGAGAACTACTTCCAGTATTTCGACTGGCAGTGGGCCCGAGGTGTCGATGCCTCCGAGCTCCCCGGGACGGCCCGTCTTCCGCTGACCCTCCTCTTCCTCGGGCTGGGCCTGGCCGGCTTCTGGGCGGCCTGGGGAGCAGACAGAGCGGTGGCGTCCTACCTGGGCGTGCTGATGCTCACCCTCAGCGTTGGCCTGGTCTTCTACCTGAACTTCAAGTTCGGATATTCCCTGGCTCCGGAGGTGGCGGACCCCGCGCTCCACGAGGTCCGGGAGCGAGACTATTTCTTCGTTGCCGGCTTTCTCGTGTGGGGCGTGATGGCCGGGATCGGCGTGGCCTGGGTCTGGGCGGTCCTGGCATCCCTGTCCTATCATCGCCGCCGATGGGCCGTTACGTCGCCCGTGCTGGGTATGGCCATGCTCCCGCTTGTGCTCAACTGGAGCTGGGCCAGCCGCTCGGGAGACTACGCGGCCAGGGACTGGGCGTATGATCTCCTCATGAGCGTGGAGCCCTACGGCGTTCTGTTCACCCACGGAGACAACGACACCTTTCCGCTCTGGTATCTGCAGGAGGTGGAGCACATCCGGAAGGACGTCACCGTGGTGGTCGGGCAGTACCTCTATACCAGCTGGTATCCGAAGCAGCTCAAGGAGCTGACCGGGCCGGAGCGTCAGCGTCCGTTCGATCCTCTGGAGGCGGAGGGGCTGTACGATGGATCCGAGCCGCCGAGCGAGCCGATCCTCTCCCTCCAGCCCGAGGATATGGATCGTGTCGCGGGAGTCAGGCTCGACCGGGACTTCACCGTCGCGCTGCCGGACGTGGCCCTCACGTTCCCCGAGGGCGCGGTGCTGGCAAGGGGGGATCAGCTGGCCCTCTCCATCATCCACGACTCCCTGGACGAGAGGCCCATCTACTTCGCCAGCTCCGCAGGTATGCTGACCCGCCTGGGTCTCCGGCCGTGGGGGGTACGCCACGGCCTTGCGGTCAAGCTGGTCTTGAGGGACGTGGAGGAGTCGGATCTGCCCGGGGTCGTCCGGGGCTCCCCCGAGTACGGCAGCGAGCACGTCGACCTGGAACGTTCCCTCCGACTGTACGATGACGTATACACGTACCGGAGCCTTCGAGACCGG
>JARRLD010000099.1:0-17329 GCA_037387345.1 Gemmatimonadota bacterium | reverse complement strand
GCTCCGCGATGAAGAAGGGCTGGACCTCAGCCGCCGTCTCGACGGCGGGGCCGTCGTCGGGGAGGGTCTGGCGGACGATCTCGGCGAAGGACCGCTCCGCATCGTCGTACACGACGCCTCCCACCCGCTCGAGGTTGGCCTGCATGGCCTGCTGGAGGGTGACGTTGGGCAGGAGGTTGTAGATGCCGTGGATGACCTCGTACTCCATCTCGGTGCCGGTACCCAGAGCCGCGCCCTCGGCGGCCTTCACCACCCGGTCGAAGAGGGAGAGGACGTTCTCCGGGTCGGGGTTGCGCACGTAGTAGAAGACCTCGGCGAAGTCGGGGATGACGTTGGGCGCCGCGCCTCCGTAGGTGATGACGTAGTGGATGCGGGTCTCCTGGGGGACGTGCTCGCGCATGAGATTGACCATGTGGTCCATGGCCTCCACGGCGTCCAGGGCGGAGCGGCCCCGTTCCGGCGCGCCGGCGGCGTGGGCGCTGACGCCCCGGAAGCGGAACTTCGCGCTCTTGTTGGCCAGCGTGCTGTAGGCGCCCGCGGAGTTCTGATCGCCGGCGTGCCAGTGCAGGACCACGTCCACGTCGTCGAAGAGGCCGGCCCTCACCATGTAGACCTTGCCCGCGCCCCCCTCCTCCGCGGGAGTGCCGTAGAGGCGGAGGGTCCCGGTGCGGCCGGTCTCTTCCATCCAGGCCCGCACCGCCAGGGCGGCGGCGGTGGATCCCGTGCCGAAGAGGTGGTGTCCACAGGCATGGCCCGCCGGCTTCTCTTCGACGGGAGCCCGGGTGGGAGAACGGTCCTGGGTAATGCCGGGAAGGGCGTCGAACTCCGCCAGGATTCCCACCACGGGTCCGTCACCGTTGCTCCAGCTCGCCACGAACGCCGTGGGAATGCCCGCCACGCCTGCCTCGATATCGAAGCCGGCATCGCGCAGGGTGCCCTGGAGGAGTGCCGAGCTCTTGGTCTCCTGGTAGCCTACCTCGGCCAGGTCCCAGATGCTCTGGGCGATGTCGGCGTAGGTCCCCGCGTGCCGGTCGATGAAGTCCGACACGAAGGACTTGCCGTCCTGGGCGGCAACGGGGCCGGGGATCAGGAGCAGGCCGGGGGTGAGCAGGGTGGCGAAAAGCAGGGTTCGTGGTGCGCGTGTCATGCGTGTGCGGCTCCGTCGGAGAGAAGCGTGCGAACAGGTCAGCGATCGCGGTCCCGAATACGGCGCGGGCCGCGCGCGGTTCCGTCCCAGTCGGGATCGGCTGCGCCGTACCACGTGCGGGTCTTCGCGTCGTACAGGACCGCGTGGACCCGGGAGAAGGCGCCGGGGCGGCTGGTCTCGACGACGTCGATGCCCAGGGCCCGGATGTCCTCCAGCTCTGCCGGGGTCCATCCGATGTCCGAGGAGGTCTCGGTGTCCAGGCTGCCGTTGCCGTTCATGTGGACCCGTGGGGCCTCGAGGGCCTGCGCCAGGCTCATGCCGTCATCGATGACCCGCGAGATCACCTGAACGACGCCGGACACGATGCGGGAGCCTCCGGCCGCGCCCAGGGCAAGCAGCGGCTCACCGTCCGAGAAGACCATCATCGGGGAGATGAACGAGCGGGCACGCTCGCCGGCCTCCATCCGCCCCAGGTACCCGCCCAGGGTCGACGCGTACAGGAAGCCGAGACCCGGAGTCACCACCTTGGAGCCCATGGAGGGCCCCAGGGTCTGGGTCAGCGCCACCATCATCCCGTCGGCATCGGCGGTCGTAAGATGGGTGGTGTGGCCGTGGCCGTCCCCGCGGGCGTTCGGCGCCAGCAACGTCGTCGCCTCGTCCTCGCGGGAGCGAGACGCAGGGGTCCGGATCCGCCCCGCGACCTCCGCCGCCCACGCCTTGGAGGTGGCCCGGGCCGCGGCGGTGTCGGTGCCCAGCCCGTCCAGCTCCCCGCTGGCCACTCCCAGGGCCTGGCCCTCGACGGCGGCCCACTCCTCGTCGTCCATGGAATCCGGGTCGAAGTTCTCCACGATGTGGAGCGCCTGGATGGACACCGAGCCGGCCGCGGGCACGTCGAGGGCCACCAGATCGTAGCCCCGATAGCTGCCTCGTACGATGCGGGCGTCCAGGGCTTCGTACTCGCCGATCGCGCCGAGCGTCACGGCGCTCCCGTGTGCGGCGAGGTCGTCCGCCATGCGCTCGGCGATGGCCCCGCGGTAGAAGGCCTCCCGACCTCCGTCCCGGATGGCCCTCAGGGTGTTCGCATGGTCCTTCTGGACCAGAAGCTCGCCGGCGGCGTACGGGGTGCCGTCGGGCCGGAGGTAGATGGCGCGCGTCGCCGGAAACTCCGAGAACTGCTCGGCCGCTCCCGCGAGCCTGCCCGCTTCCGCCGGGGTGAGGCGGAATCCGTTTTCCGCATAGTCGATGGCGGGGGCCATCACGGTGCTCAGGGGTAGGGATCCGTGCTCCGCCTGGAGGCGCATGATCCCCGCCAGCGCGCCCGGGATGCCGATGACCGGGTAGCCGTACGACGCCCGGGGCGCGGCGTCGTAGTCGTAGTCCCAGGGGGCCTGGGTGGTGCCGTCGATGCCGTGGACGGAGCCGTCGGGGAGCCGGACCAGGATCTGGTTACGGCCCCCGATGCTGTTCATGGTGGGCTCCACCACGGCGATGGCGAAGGCCGCGGCCACCGCGGCGTCGGCGGCGTTGCCCCCCATCTCCAGCATGCGCACCCCGGCGTCGGTAGCCAGGGGCTGGCCGGCGGCGACCATCCCGTTGGGGGACATCCCCGCCTGACGCGCGCTCTGGGCGGCGAGGGTGCGGGCCGCCGGATCCCCGGCGCCGAGAATGAGGGCGAGGAGGGCGAGGGCGATACGAGACGTACGCATGGGCTTCCGGGCAGGTGAGGGGCGCGAAAGGCAAAGAATAAGGACCTGCCGGCTCGACGGCACCTGGGGGGCCGGCCTGGCGGGCCCGCGGTCTTGTGGGGGTGGCTCGCTCCAGGCAGGTTCGCCAGGCCCGCAACCCCACCGGGAGGCCCCCGTCGCCACCGTCACCTCCACCCTGTTCTTCCTCTCGGTCCTGCTGCTGCCTCCGGGGTCGGTGGCCGACCGAGCCGAGCGGGCGTCCGTCGACGGCGGACCGCACGTGGTGGTCGCATCATCGGTCGCCCCGGAGCACGGCACCACGACACACGGGCTTCAGGAGGGTGGTGCGGCCCGGGGTGCGTCCTCCTCGCCGTGGTCGCGGCTACGCTCCGGCGTCGGGCTGTCGCTCCTGATCGCCCTCGGCTGGGTTCTCAGCACACGCCGGTCGAGCGTTTCCTGGAGGCTGGTGGGCTGGGGGGTGGGGCTGCAGGTGGTGTTTGCCCTGATCGTGCTGCGTACCCCCCTGGGTGTGGCGTTCTTCGACGTGGTGAACGGAGCAGTCCACGCCGTCCTGGGGTTCGCCGAAGAGGGCGGACGCTTCGTGTTCGGGAATCTGGTGGCGGACAACGTCCCGGTGGGTCAGGGTGAGCCCGGACAGGGCCCGTTCGTCCCGACGCCGGGGCTCGTGGCCCGGAGCGGAGCGTTCTTCGCCTTCCGCATCTTCCCCGGCATCATCTTCGTCTCGTCGTTGATGACCGTGCTGTACCACCTGGGCGTGATGCAGGTCGTGGTGCGGGGCGTGGCGTGGGTCATGCGGCGCACCCTCCGCACCTCCGGCGCCGAGACACTGTGCACGGCATCCAGCATCTTCGTTGGCATCGTCGAGGCACCGCTGGTGGTCAAGCCCTATGTCGAACGGATGACCGAGTCGGAGCTCATGGCCGTGATGACGGCTGGGATGGCCACCGTGAGCGGAGGTGTCCTCGCCGCCTATGCGGGTATGATGCTTCCATACGTCCCCGATGCCGCGGGGCACCTGATCGCGGCATCGTTCCTGTCGGCCCCGGCCGCGCTCGTCATGGCGAAGCTTCTGGTGCCCGAGACGGACCGCCCCGCCACCGCCGGAACCTTGCCCGCGCAGGGGGACCGGCCCGACGTGAACGTCATCGACGCGGCGGCCCGCGGGGCGGCCGACGGCCTGCGCCTGGCCCTGGTGGTGGCGGCCATGCTCATCGCGTTCCTCGCTCTGGTGTCGATGGCCAACGCCTTCGTCGGATGGACCGCGGGTCTGGTAGGCGTGGAGGGTCTGACCCTGGAGAGCATGATGGGGTGGGTCCTGGCCCCGATGGCCTGGCTGCTGGGGGTGCCCTGGGGGGAAGCCGGAATCGTGGGTCGCCTCATTGGCGTAGAGGCCGTGCTGAACGAATTTGTCGCCTTCGTCCAGCTCGAGAGCCTGCTCCGAGAAGGGGTGGTTTTGAGCGGGCGGTCGCGAGTCATCACAATCTATGCTCTGGCGAGCTTCGCGAACTTCGGCTCGGTGGCCATGACCCTGGCGGGTCTGGGTGGCATCGCTCCCTCCCGCCGGCACGACCTGGCGCGACTCGGCCTGCGGGCCATGGCCGCGGGGCTCCTGGGGGCCCTCATGACCGCGGCCGTGGCGGGGATGGTGGCGTGAGGCCCTCCGCCGGTCGGAGCATCCCCCCGCCGGCGCCGCGTCGGTGATCCGCGCCAGCGGGCCTTGAGCGCACAGGCGCCGAGGCCCGAAGTTACTGGAGAACCTTCCTCCGAGCGGCGGCATAGATGTCAGAATCGAAGAAGAGACTCATCGTCGTGGGCGACCGTGTGCTGATCTCCCCGGAAGAAGGAGAGGAGCGGAGCAAGGTGGGCCTGTACCTTCCGGCCACGGCCGTGGACAAGCAGGCGGTGCAGGGGGGCACCGTGGTGGCCACGGGTCCCGGAAATGCCGTATCCGCTCCCACGGAGCTGGACGAAGAGCCCTGGAAGATCGGAGCAGCCGAGCCACGGTACATGCCCCTCCAGGCCCGCATCGGCGACTACGCGATCTTCTTCCGGAAGGCGGCGGTGGAGATCACCTTCGAGGGAGACCGCTACCTCGTGGTTCCCCAGGCCGCCATCCTCACGCTGGTCCGGGAAGAAGACGAGGAGGATCCTGGCCTTCTCTCGTTCTAGACGGCCGCGGCGACCTCGTCCGCCTCGGGATCGGACCGTGGATCTCGAGCGGTACCGGTCCATCATTCCCGACTGGCCACGGTTCGTGGACGCCTCCCGGCGACCGGAGCCTACCGTCGTGCGCGTGCGGACCGGCCGCATCGACTCGACCTCGTTGACGGCGCGGCTGGAGGCCCAGGGGTTCCGGCTACGGCCCATCGAGGGCATGCCGGACTTCCTCCAGGTGGAGGAAGGTCCACGCCCCGTCTCGTTCACCTTCGAACACTGGCTCGGGCTGGTCTATGTCCAGCAGGCATCCACCGGCGTGGCGGCTCCGGCCCTGGGGCCGCAACCGGGGGAGAGGATCCTGGATCTGTGCGCCGCCCCTGGCGGAAAGACGACCCACATCGCGGAGCTCATGCGCGAAGAGGGGGCCCTGGTCGCGTCGGAGATCAGCGAGGGTCGCATCCGGGGTCTTCTGGGGAACGTGTACAGGCTCGGACACACGAACGTGCTGGTCATCGCGGGAGACGGCCGCGAGGTCCCGGACGAGGCCCGATTCGACCGGGTGCTGGTCGATGCGCCGTGCTCGGGCGAAGGAACGCTGAGACGCCGGGCAGGCAACCCGCCCCGACAATCCGCCGCGTTTCTCCGGTACGTCACCGGTGTCCAGGACGCCCTCCTCCGCAGGGCCATCCGACTTTGCCGGCCGGGCGGGACGGTGCTCTACGTCGAGTCCTCGGGGACGAGCCCGTGGAGCTGGAGCCCCTGGAGCTTCCGGTTCCCCATGCTCGAGGTCTGACCCGGTTCGACGGCCAGCGCTTCGACGGACGGCTCGAGGGAGCGGCGAGGCTGTACCCCCATCATCTCGATTCGGGTGGGTTGTTCCTGGCGCGTCTCCGCCGTCTGCCGGCCCCGGAGGCGTCGGACGCCGGTCAGGGGTGGAGCCGGGTTCCTCCCGTGTTCCCCGGGGACCCCATGGACGCGTCCCAGGCGGAAGAGCTCATCGAGGCCGGGGTGTCCGCTGTCCGAGACCACTTCGGTGTGGCTCCGGAGGCGATGGAGGGGAAGTCCTGGATGGTCCGGGGTGGTCGCCTTTGGCTCCACGGCGCCGCGGCCTGGCCGGCCGGGGCCTGGTCCCCCGGAGACTGGCGTGTGGTCTCCCTGGGCCTACGGGCGTTGGAATTCGACACCCGCGGCCGTCCCCGTCCCACCAACGATCTGCTGCAGTGGCTGGACCGCGCCGTCACCGCCAGCGCGGTGGAGGTCGACGACGAGCAGCTGGGCCGGCTGCTTGCGGGAGAACGGGTGCCGAGGGCCGACGAGATGAAGGGCCTCCAGGCCATCCGGTACCGCGGCCGAGTGGTGGGACGAGGCGTCCCCGGCACGGACGGACTGCGCAGCGAGGTCCCTCGAGCGCGTGCCCGGGACCTGGTGGCCTCGCTCGCGGGTGGGTCCTCCTAACCTCCGGCCTCCCGCAGGTGACGCACGAACCGCGCATCGGAGGGGGCCAGCGGCAGGGTGGTCAGCTGCTCCAGTGTGAACCACCCCACCTCGGAGTGCTCGAAGGCCGCGGGAGTCCCGGCGGTCTCCACCTCGACGAAGTGGATGACGAAGGGAGAGCCATCGTCCGCCGACCGGAAGAGCTCGTTGCCGACCGCCTGCGCCGTCAACCCGAGCTCCTCCCGGAGCTCACGTCGCGCTGCGCTCAGAAAATCCTCGCCCCCCTCCATCTTCCCGCCGGGAAACTCCCACAGGTCCCCGTGCCTCTTGTGAGCGGGACGTCGGCCGAGGAGGTATCTACCCTCGCGGTCGATGACGGCGGCGACGACAGGGATGGAGGTCAACGGCGGCTCCGGAAGGAGAACGGTCTCTCCACTATGGCCCGCTGGGGCGACCGATCCAAGCCGGGCGGCGGATGATCCGGCCTTCCGAGGCCCTGCCTGGCCCGGGAGAGATCCACCGGGCCCTCCTGGGGTAGAAGGAACAGCGGGACGGCCGACCCGCCCCACGCGGGATGACCGGATCGCTAGATTCCAGGGGACCGCCCATCTGCACCGGAGGGGAGACAGGCACATGCTCACCCGCGAGAAGCTGGTCGATCTGTTTCAGGAGCTGAAGGACGAGGACGTGCTCAGCGTCTACGTGGACGCCGACGAGCACGATCCGGCGAATCGGGACGCGTGGAGGATCCGTCTGGAAGGCGACGTGACCCAGCTCCGTCGACAGCTCGAGGAGAACGACGGGGCCGGAGTCGCGGGGTTCGAGGCGGCCTGGTCCCACGTGGAGGAGCTCATCCACGCCCGAGGCAACGAGGTGTGGGTGCACCGGGGTTGGGTGGCCTTCGCCACGGCGGAGCGGATCTGGCACGCAGGTCCCGTTCCGGCCCGCATGCCCCACCTCGTCCGGTGGCAGAAGGGTGTGCACGCCGCTCCGTACGTGCGAGCCCTCAAGCAGGAGCGCCCGGTGACTGTGGCCCTGGTGGACGGCCGCCGTGCCCGGGTCTTCGAGCAGGTGGAAGGCGCCATTACCGAGCTGGAGGGGATCGTCGCGGATCGGTCCCTGGGTGATCTGACGGACGTGGGAATGCGAAAGAGCTCGGCGCGGGCCACAGGTGTGCGCGGCGAGACATCGACCGACCAGGCTCAACGCCTGCTCGAGGTGGCCTCGGAGCGCATGTACAAGCATCTGGCCGAGCTCGTCGACCAGCGGGCCGGCCAGGAGGGCATCGTGGTGGTCGGGGGGACTCCGGAGAGCGTGAAACGGCTCGTGTCGCTGCTGCCGCGGAGGCTGGAGGATCGCGTCGCCGAACGCCCCGCCCTGCATCTCGACATGACGGCGGCCGAGGTTCGGGAGGACATCCGCGGAGCAGCCGGGGACTTGAGCGAGGAGCGTCATCGGGTCCTCGTGGGCGAAGTGGTCGATGCGGCCCGGGGTGGTGGCAAGGCGGCCCTGGGCAAGGACGAGGCCCTGAAGGCGCTGGGCGCCCGCAGAGTCGCTACGGTGCTCCTGTCCCGTGGCTTCATCCGGGCACATCCGGGGACGGCGGACCTCATGGTCGGCCTGGGGTTCGTCCAGGACGCCGGGGTGGAAGAGGTCAGCGGGGAAGCAGGCGCGCTCCTGGATCAGGAGGCCCACGGAGTGGCCGCGCGCCTCCGATTCTGAGGGCTGGCTCGTCGCCGACCAGAGGCTCGTTCAGCGACCTGCCGGCGTCTCTGGCTCCGGGACGGTGGCCAGGAGGAGGATCACGGCCACGCCGGCCAGCCCGGCTCCCAGCGCGAAGGGCGCGGAGGGGCCGAGCCCCGGCCAGCTTCCCCAGCCCTCCCAGAGCACGCCGGCGAGCACCGACGCCGGCAGGCTCATGAGCCCGATGACGGCGTGGTAGGTCCCGAACGCCGTGCCCCGGAGCGACGCGTCCACCAGGTCGGTCACGAGGGCCTTGGCCGACCCGGCCGCCAGCCCGTGGTAGGCACCGTACATGACGAAGAGAGCCACCACATGGGCGGCGCTCTGGGCGAGCGCGAAGCCGACGTACACCAGGGCGTAGGCCGTCCAGCCCGCGACCAGCACGCGCTTCCGCGGGATCCGGTCGGCGACGGCTCCCGCCGGGACGGCGGTCAGGGCGTAGACCGCGTTGAAGGCCAGGAGCATCCACAGCAGCTCCACCACGCCCAGCCCCCGCTCCTGCGCTCGCAGGATCAGGAAGGCGTCGGAAGAGTTGCCCAGCTGGAAGATGGCGGAGCACAGGACGAAGGCCCCGAACCCTCGGCCCAGTCCCCGTAGACCCAGCTGCGGCCTGTCGTCCTTCCCGCCGCCGACCGGCACGTCCCGGGCCCCGGCGGCGAGGAGCACGACCGCGAGAGAGGCCGGGACCAGGCTCCACAGCACGAGGGTACGGAACGTCCCGGCCTCCAGCGTCAGCGCTCCTCCCTGGACGCGCGTCACCACGACGAGGGTCACCAGCAGCCCCGCGACCGCTCCCGCCGTGTCGGCGGCTCGATGGACGCCGAACGCCAGCCCCCGATGCGCCGCCGCCGTGGAATCGGCGAGAAGCGCGTCCCGAGGGGCGGTGCGCACGCCCTTCCCGACCCGGTCCGCCCAGCGGATGGCTGCCACCACGGGCCAGGAGGTGGCCAGCAGATAGAACGGCTTCGCGCTCGCGGATATGCCGTACCCTCCCACGGCGAGCCACTTGCGAGCCCGGAGCCGATCCGAGAGCCAACCGGAGTAGAGCTTGAGCACGCTGGCGGTGGATTCGGCGAGACCCTCCACGACCCCCACCGCCCAGATGCGCACTCCGAGGACGTTGGCCAGGAAGAGCGGCAGGACGTTCTGGAGCATCTCGCTGGAGACGTCGGTGAGGAACGAGGTCCCTCCGGCGACCCATACGTTGCGGTGGAGCGCTCTCACCGGCGGCTCGCCCGCGATCTTCGTCATCGCTCAGAGCCCGATGGCGATCCCCACGGCGATGGAGATCCCGCCCAGGACGACGAGCCCCAGGTACAGGGGGACCGTGAAGCGGATCCATTCCTCGAAACGGACTCCGGCCACTCCCAGGATGGCCATGAGGGCGCCGTTGGTAGGGGTGATGAGATCGCACAGTCCGGCCCCGTACTGGTACGCCAGGACGGTCACCTGACGGGAGAGGCCCAGGAGATCGGACAGCGGGACGAGCACCGGCATGGTGAGGACCGCCTGCCCGCTCACGCTGGGCACGGGCACATGGATGGCTGCGTGGGCCACCACCATCCCCAACGCCGAGGCCAGGGTCGGCAGGCCCTCCAGAGGCAAGAACATCCCGTGCACGATCGTGTCGACGATGCGGCCGTCCTGGAGCACGACGTAGATGGCCCGGGCGAATCCGATGAGGATGGACGCGTAGGCCATGGAGCGGAATCCCTTCACGTAGGCCTCGGCGGTGCCCGTGACGCCGAGGCCGGCCACGGCGCCGACCACGATTCCCATGATGAAGAACGCCGCCGACAGCTCGTCGAACCCCCACTCCCACATCATGATGCCCTCGACGACGGCGACGAAGGTGAGCGCGACCAGGCCGAGAACGAGGACGTCGCCCCGTTCCAGGGGCTCCTCCTCCTCCTGCTGGGGGGCATCCAGGGGCGGGACCCGAGTGGCGACGGCGTAGCGCATGGTGGCCGCGATCCACAGGGCCAGCGCGATGAGGAGGAAGGCGATCCGGAACGCCGCGCCCGAAAGGAGCGGAAGCTCCGCAAGCTTCTGCGCGATCTGGACCTGGAAGGGGTTGATGGGACTGAAGGCGGAGCCGACGAATGCGGCTCCGGCGCTCATGGCCACCGCCACCACCGAACTGAAGCCCAGACGGCGCGTGAGCACCAGGATCGCCGGCACCAGCGCGATGATCTCCTCCTGCATGTTCTCCACCACGCCCCCCACCGCGAAGGCCAGGGACACCACGGGGATGACCAGGAGATCCCGACCCCCGAGGAGGCCGACCAGCCAGCTCACCCCGCGCCGCAGCGTGCCGGATTCGTCCACGACGGTGAACGCGCCGCCGATCAGGAAGACCAGGAAGATCACGTCCGCGGCGTCCGCCATACCTCTCGGGAGCGCGACCACGGCGCGGAAGAGATTGACCGGGCTCCGCTCCACCTGGTGATAGGTGCCGGCCACCACGACGGTCCGACCCGTGACCTCGTCGAGCTGCCGGTCGTACTCGCCGGCGGGAAGGACATAGCTGGCGGCGGCGGCCAGGAATACGCAACCCGACAGCAGGACCAGGGGGTGGGGGACATGAACGCGGGGGAAGCTCACGAGCCGGGCTCCTGGGTTGGGGACAGCTCCTGATCGAGGGCGAGGAGGGTCAAGAGCGCGGTCCTGAGCGCGTTCATGTACTCGCCGGGCGCCACATTCTCGAAGTCGTCGGTCGGCTGGTGAACGTCCTCGTGATCCTCCACGCCGAGGTAGACGAAGGGGATGCCGACGCCGTGGAAGGCCCCGTGGTCCGACGACCCGGTCCAGTCATCGCCCTCGGGGGCGTCCGGCTGGTCGTGGCCGAGACGAAGCTCGACGGGAGCAGCCTCGGCGACAGCCTCGAGGATCGGTCGCAGCGCCGGCGTGTGCGCGGCTCCACCGGCCCAGAGGACGCCGCCCGTGCGGGCGATCATGTCGAGGTTCAGGTTCACGGCCACTGACTCCAGCGGGACCGGCGGCCGGGAAACGAATGCCCGGGCTCCCCGAAGGCCCACCTCTTCGGCATCCCACGCCGCGACGACGAGGGAGTGACGCAGGGGCCGACTGCGGACGGCCCGGGCCAGGGCAAGGAGACCCACAGCGCCCGAGGCATTGTCGTCGGCCCCGTTGAAGATCACCCCGTCCCGGATGCCCACGTGGTCGTAGTGGGCCGACAGGACGACAAAACGCCCCGGGATCTCGGTTCCCGGGACGATCCCCAGGACGTTCACACCCGTCCGCTCCTGGTCCTGACCCCTGCGGGTCCAGGTGAAGGTGTGCTCGAACGCTCCTTCCAGCGGCTGGATCCCGGCCTCGGCGAATCCGGCCACCAGGTAGTCCCTGGCCGTCCGGGAGCCTTCGGAGCCGGTGCCCCGCCCCCCGAGGGCGTCGGCCGACAGGAAGCGGAGGTCGTCGAGGATCGCCGCGCTGTCCCCTGCAAGGGCGCGCAGCGCAGCGGCGGGTCCGGCCTCCGCCGTCGGGCCGCACGCTGCCGAGAGCGCGAGCATGGGCGCGGCGGCTACGACCAGGACTCCGGCGATTCGTGGGCTCATGGGCGACGAAGGTACCGCCCCCGCGGCCTTCCGGCACCGGGCTGGCGCCCACCCGGGCATCGCCCTGGGTGGACGAGTGCTCTAGCTTGCATGTTTCCGACAGGCTCGATGTCGACTGGAGGCGCCCTTGGACCCGACCCGGCCCATCGCATGGAACCGCCGTGATTTCCTCGGCCACACCGGCGCCTGCGCGGCCCATCTGAGCTTGATGGCTGCCGGGTCGGCGTGGCTGCCCAGACGCATGTGGGCGCTCCAGGAACGGTTCCCGGTTTTGGCCGACGAGCCGTGGGGGCGGGTGGAGCAGATCGCCGATGGCGTGTGGGCCGTGATCTCCACGCCCCTCGGTGGAGATCGGACCACCCTGTGCAACGGAGGCATCATCGCCGGGCGATCGGGCGTGCTCGTCGTCGAAAGCTTCGCCTCCGATGCCGGCGCCCAGTGGGTTGCGGAGCAGGCCCGTCGACTTGCCGGAAGGGCTCCCACCCACGTGGTGATCACCCACTATCACGGAGACCACACCGGGGGCCTGCGGGGCGCCGCTGCCGGGGCGGACGTCGTGTTGCTCGCGACGCCCGTCACGCGGGATCTCACCCTCGAGCGCGGACAGGATCCACCCCGGGACGTCCTCGACGGAGCACAGCCCCTGGACGGGCGCCCCACGGAGATCGATCTCGGCGGTCGCTCGGTTGTTGTCGTGCCGCGGCGAGGGCACACCGCGTCCGACGTGAGCGTCGAGGTCGACGACCCGTCGGTGATCTTCTGTGGAGACCTGGTGTGGAACCACATGTTCCCCAACTTCGTGGACGCCATTCCCACCCGGCTCTCCCGGGACGTTCGTCTGCTGCAGAGCCTCGACGCCTCGACCTATGTTCCGGGACACGGGCCACTGGCCGATGGATCGGATCTGCAGCGCTACGTGACGTTGCTGGACGACGTGGAGGCGGCGGCGCGGAGGGCGCTCGAGCGGGGGATCCCCGCGGAACGGGCGGGGGCGGAGTACCGCATCCCGCCGGAGCTGGGCGAGTGGACCCTGTTCAACCCCCGGTACTTCGAACGTGCCATCGGCGCCTGGATGGGAGAGCTGGGGGAAGGATAGCTTTCAGAGCACGAGTGGAACTCAACCGACGGAGCGTCTATGTCCGGCAGCAAAGGCACCATCGCGATCCTCACAGGAGGGGGAGACGTCCCCGGGCTCAACCCCGCGATCCGGGCGGTCACGGTTCGAGCCAGTCGCGAGGGCTACAGGGTCCTCGGTATCCGGCGTGGCTGGAGGGGGTTGGTGGACCTGGTTCCGGAGCCGGGGGCGGACAACTCGAAAAGCGTGATCGAGCTCACCGAGGAGATCGTGAATCGGGCGGGACGCACGGGAGGGACCTTCATCCACACATCCCGAACCCGAGCCAGCAGTCTGCCGAAGGCGTTTGTCCCGGACCACCTGAAGGACCGGTATCAGCAGGAAGTCAACGACGTCACCCCGGACGTGCTGAAGAACCTGGACTTCCTGGGGGTCGACTTCCTCGTCCCCATCGGGGGCGACGACACCCTGTCCTATGCCCATCGGCTCCACGAGGAGGGCGTGAAGGTCGTGGCCATCCCCAAGACCATGGACAACGACGTCCCGGGCACCGACTACTGCATCGGATTCAGCACCTGCGTGACCCGCACCATCGAGCTGACCCATCGGCTGCGCACCTCGGCCGGATCCCACGAGCGGATCCTCGTGATCGAGGTCTTCGGGCGATACGCGGGATTCACGGCCCTGCTGCCCACCATGGCGGGGGCCGCCGACCGCTGCGTCATCCCGGAGCACGCGTTCGATCCGGCCCGTCTCACCGAGCTGCTGGTCCTGGACCGACGCCGTAATCCGAGCCACTACTCCGTGGTCCTGGTCTCCGAGGGTGCCACCATGCTCCATCAGGAGGACATGGTGTTCGAGAGCCACGAAGCAGACCAGTTCGGACACAAGAAGCTGGGGGGGTTCGGTGATCAGGTCTCCGACATCATCAAGCGCCTCTCTCCCCAGTTCAACAACGGCAAGACGATCAACGTGGTGAACCAGCGCCTCGGATACCTCGTGCGCTCGGGTGATCCCGACGCGCTCGATTCCATCGTCCCCATGGCCTACGGGAACCTGGCCCTCGACCTGATCCTGGAGGGGCGCAGCGGCCTCCTGGTGGCCGTGCGCAACGGTGTGTACGGCCCCGTGCCCGTGGAGGCGGTGGTCGGCAGCAAAAAGGTCGTGGACGTGGATCTCTATTACGAGACCGACCGGCTGAGGCCGAAGTACGACACCTTCAGGTCCAGGCCCCTTTTCATCATGACCAGCGGGAGTTAGCGGGCTGGGCCACGCCCTGCTTTTTTTGGCACCAATCGTGCAATCATGCCCGCGGGATCACACATGCATCGGAGGCTGAACGACATGATCGGAGTGATAAGATTGGGGTCTTCCAGGGGCGCCGTGGCAGCGGTCATTCTGACCCTCGGCCTGCAGGGTTGCGCCTCCCTGAGCAGGACGGAGGAGGGCGCCATCGGAGGCGCCGCCGTGGGTGCCGTGATGGGCGGGATCATCGCGGACAATACCGCGAAGGGTGCCATCCTCGGTGCCGTCATCGGAGGAGCCGCCGGAGCGGCCATCGGTCACGTGATGGACCAGCAGGCCGAGGACCTCCAGGACAAGCTGCCCAACGCCACCGTGGAGCGGGTCGGAGAGGGGATCCAGGTGACCTTCGCGTCGGGCATTCTGTTCGACGTCAACTCCGACGTCCTCCGATCCGAGGCTCGGGAGAATCTTCGGCAGCTCGCCGAATCCCTGCAGGACTATGATGGCACGGACGTGGTGGTGGTCGGCCATACCGACGCCACCGGGGCGGACACCTACAACCAGACGCTCTCCGAGCGACGCTCGGCCGCGGCCAGGAACTTCCTCACGAGCGTGGGCCTTACGGGTGACCGCGTGCAGGCCCTGGGTCGGGGTGAGACCGAGCCCGTGGCCACCAACGACTCCCCCGAGGGGCGTCAGGCCAACCGCAGGGTCGAGGTGGCCATCTTCGCCAGCGACGAGATGCAGCAGGAGATGATGCGCAAGCATCGAGGCTGAGAGACGCCGGGAAGGCGTACCGCGGGTCCGCACGAGCATCCCATCGGGGTCAGTCCGACGGAACGGACGCCGGGGTGGTGGGCAGGGTGTAGAGATGTACCGTCACCGCCCCGGCCACGAGAAGCAGGAGCCCGACGATCCAGGGCTCGAAGCGGAGGAGCACCGACGAGACGGCGATGAACAGCCACAGGACGCTGACGGTGGACAGACGCACCCTGGGAGAGATCACGCCACGCTCGCGGTAGTCCCGCAGGTACCTGCCGAAGAGGCGGTTCTCGTGGAGCCACCGTTCCGCCCGGCGGGAGCTCCGCGCGAAGCACCATCCCGCCAGGAGAAGGAAGCAGGTGGTGGGCCACAGGGGAACGAAGATCCCGATGACGCCGAGGACCACGCTCACCGCGCCGACGGAGAAATAGAGGCCGCGGCGCAGCGGGCTGGGTAGCGTCTCCGCGGCGCGCTCGGCCGCGGAGTGGTCGATGGGGCAGGTTTCGTTCACGGATCCGACCTGATCTTGGGCAGCGTCGAGCCGGGCTCGGTCCGCATATGGTGGTGCATCGACGCCTGGGACTCAAGACCTTAGCGGGGCGCGCCCCACCCAGGGCGCGCCCCGGTCGCCGTGCCGATCAGGGGTCCAGGGCCGCGACAGCCGAGGTGACCTCGTCGAGGCGCTCCGGCATCTCGTGGCCCACCCAGTCCAAGAACGCCGGGTCACCGACGAGGGTCGCGACGTCCCGCTCCGACAGATCGAAGTCGGCGCGTCGGCCCGTACGGCATCGCACCCTTACGGTGGTCGGCGTGTAGATCCCGCTCGTCAGCGCCGCCACGAGACCGTTCAGGAAGGTCTGTTTGGCTTCGATCGTGGCGTCCCCGGAGGGGCACATCTCCTCCACGTCCAGGCGGTAGTGGCCTACGAGGCCAGCCAGCCAGAAGTTCTGCCAGTCATCTTCGACGATCGGCGCGTAGGGTGCGCCCCGACCGACGTTGAACGTGTGTTCGTAGCATCCTGCCAACCCCAGCATCAGGGCGACGCACACGAGGATCGTCCCCCTCGAGTCCCTCTTCTTTCTGCTCATCGACCTCTCCTCCCCTGTTCGTTCAATACCTGGTCACCGTCGAGGCACCCGAGACCTCCGCACGCACGGTGGGCGTCCCGCGGAACCGCACCTCGGATGCGCCGCTCGCCCGGGCGTCGAGGAGTCGCTCCGCCCAGACCCATGCCCGGGAGGCGCCGGAGGCTTCGATCCAGGTGTCGAGGGTCTCCACGTCCAGGGCGTCGTACCGACTCGCGCCCGACAGGGTCACGTCGGCCACGTCGGCTGCGCCCGCCAGCGTGAGCGAAGAGGCCCCGCTCAGGGAGATCCACAGCTCGGGAATCCACCCGAGGTCGGCCTCCATGTCGACTGCGCCGGAGCCCCGGATCTCCACGATCTCGAAGACCTCGACGTGCACCACGATCTCCCGTCGGGGAGCGAGGCTGACGCCGGGGCGAGGGCCGACGAAAAGGACCCCGCCGCGGACCTCCGTGTCCAGATAGCGAAGGAGATTGTCCTCTGCCGTGATAGAAACGGTCTCCCTGCCCGACCTCTCGACGATCACCGTCACCGCGCCGCTGGCCGACACGGCATCGAAGCCCGACACGGGTCTGGTCTCGCTGACCAGATGACCCGAACCCCGCACCGAGCCGAGGTCGCCGTCGATCTCCACCTGCAGCGGCAGCACGCAGCCGGATAGCGCGAGGGCCACCCCTCCGACCCTCCCTCCGGTCCACTTCTTCATCGTCCACCTCCCCTGGCCAGAGAGCCGGTGATGGCCCTCGTGTCGTCCCGTCATCAGGTGTCTGGGGCATTCCGCGTGCCGCCGGGAGTCGATGCTTCATATCGTTGCGCAACAGTTACTTACGGATGTGTGCGTTGGCGATGGCGGGACGGGTGCGTCTCCGGATGATGACAGGGGATGTTGTCGAGGGGACACGTCGGGAGGACGGGTCGGAACGGCAACTCTTGCGAAGAGACAGGCTGGCGTCACACTATGGAATAGCCGCTCGTCCCGTGGGCCGCGCCAGACACCGCCCGTTGGGGAAATGCACCAGACCCCTCGGCCCTCCACAGAGGGCACGCACATCCGTCACGCGGCACGAGGCCAGCGGTGGAACCGACGCCCCGAAAGCCGTCGGAGCGTAACCCACCGCCTTGGCGGAGGGCAGGGTCGAACAGACAGCCGGCACCTTCTCGGAAGGGGGTGAGATGCCACCTGGCCGTCGAAGGCCCGGAGACGTCGAGGTCGACGTCTCCGGGCCTTCCCTGTTTGTCCGCGCTTCGGTGTCTCCGAATCAGCCCGAGCCGGACTCGGATTCGGACCCGGAGTCGGAGGACTCTTCGCTCCCGGATACCCTGGCGGTGCTGACCTCGGGCTGACCCCGGGCGTCCACCCCGACGGCGGTGCGCGTGTCCCCTACGGCGTCCGTGAAGAC
>JARRLD010000098.1:0-15633 GCA_037387345.1 Gemmatimonadota bacterium | reverse complement strand
GTGGGAAGATCTACGGCCCCGGGGGAGCCGCAGAGCTGCTGAACATCCCGCCAAGCACGCTCCAGAGCCGCATGCGACGTCTCGGCGTGGAGAGGCCGAAGGAGTGAGTCGTCCGCTCCCCAGGGGTTGCCTCCCGTACCCCTCCGTCCAGCTTAGTGGATCGTCCGGGCCAGGCCCGGAGCTGCCCGAACGACGAAGATGCCGATGATCAAGGACCTCCTGGAACGCGAAATCGAGAAGCGGCCCGCGACCCTCAGCTTCGAGGGCCGCATCCTCTATCTCGTGGACGACGCGGAGCTGATGCGCCGTCAGCTCTTCGAGGACGAGGGCCTCCGGCTCACCGACGAGCTTCGGGAGCGGCTCAGGGACCAGATCTCCACCGACGAGATCACCCCGGCCTACATCTGCTACTTCTACGACGAGATACTGGGGGATTTCCCCTACCTCGGTCTCCGAACCACGAACCGCACCACCGGCGAGACCGAATACCCCGTGAAGCGCAGGGCCGTGAAGGACGGGGGCTTCGTATGCTCGGTGGCGGGCAAGCGGCGCGGCAAAGGGAGCAGCCGGGAGGCGAGCCCCTACGCAGAGCTGCACGCCGGGATCCGCGTCGTGGTGGCGGAGAGCATCGAGCGGATCTACCACGAGAACTGCCAGAACCTGGGCGTCCTCACCACCGACGACTTCGGACTCCTCGCCCGCATCGAAGCGGGAGAGGAGATCCCGCTCTCGGAGTTCACCGAAGGGACGGACGACATCACCCGTCAGATCATCGAGCACGGGGGGCTCTTCGAGTTCAACGTGGCTCGGCTCCAGGGCAAGGTCACCGTGCCCGTGCCCTGCTGCCTGGCTGAGGGCGCCGCGCCCGAGCGACCGATGACGCTGGCCGAGAAGATCTTCGCCCGACACCTGGTGACCGACGCGGCCCGGGGGGAGACGGGGGTGCCGTGGGTGCGTCCCGGCGATGCCGGCTTCTTCCGCACCGACATCCGCTTCAGCCACGAGTACGTGACCCCCATGGCCGCCATCTTCTTCGAGGACAAGGTGGGCGTGGACGCGCGGGTGGTGGATACGGACTCGGTCTTCTTCTTCCGCGATCACCTCACGTTCCTGGCGAAGGCCATGACCCAGGAGCGCATCGAGGAAGGCCTGCTGGACGTGGCCAACCAGCTCGAGGTGAAGCAACGGGAGTTCGCCGGGCGACAGGGCATCCGCCTCTACGGGGAGCAGATGGGACACCGCCAGGGCTCCGAGGCCATCTGCCACTCCAAGATCCTGGAGGAGCACGCGGAGCCCGGCATGCTCATCATCGGCTCCGACTCCCACACGCCCCACGCCGGCGCCATCGGCGCGGTTGCCTTCGGCGTGGGCACCACGGCCATCTTCAACTCGTGGATCACCAAGGACGTCCGCGTCCGGGTGCCGCCTTCCTTCAAGGTGGTCATCCACGGCGAGCCCGCGCCCAACGTCACCGCCAAGGACTACATGCTGGAGATCCTACGCCATCCCTACATCCGGGACGGGCACGCCATCGGACAGATCATCGAGTACGCCGGACCTGCGGTGGAGGCCCTGGGCGTGGACGAGCGGGCCACCATGACGAACATGGCCGCGGAGTTGGGCGCCTTCACCGGGATCATCGCAGCCGACGACAGGTCCGTCGAATTCCTGGTGGGCGAGCGCCGCATGGATCGGGCCCGGGCCGAATCGCTGGTGGCGAGCATGCAGTCGGACCCGGGCGCCGAGTACGTAAAGGTCATCGAGCTCGACGCGTCCACCATCCGACCCATGGCGGCGCTCCCCAACGATCCGGGCAACGGTGTCTTCATCGACGACCTGGAAGGCGATCGGGTGCGGATCGACATCGCGTATGCCGGCTCGTGCACCGCGGGCAAGAAGCAGGACATGGACATGTACGCCCGGGTCCTGGCCGATGCCGACGCCCAGGGACTCACGATCCATCCCGACGTGCGCTGCTACATCCAGTGCGGCTCCATCGAGGTGCGGGAATACTGTCGCGAGCGGGGGTACCTGGACCTCTTCGAGCGCATGGGCGCCGAGTTCATCGAGCCCGGGTGCGGCGCGTGCATCAACGCGGGGCCGGGCGTGACCGCGTCCGTCGACGAGGTGTCCATCTCCAGCCAGAACCGGAACTTCCCCGGTCGTTCGGGGCCCGGGAACCTCTATCTGGCCTCGCCCTACTCGGTAGCAGCCTCCGCCGTGGCAGGCTACGTGACCCAGTGGGTCCCGGGGCAGCGCCTTGATCCCGCGGCGCCGCGGAAGCTGGCCACGTTGTAGCACGGGCCGCACCCGCATGGTGCCTCCTCAGCCGATGAGGGCTGCCTCCACGACGAGCCCGGGACCGAAGGCCATGGCCACGCACGGCAGCCGCGCCTGACTCTCCCGGAGGCGTTCCAGGATGAACAGGATGGTGGCCGAGGACATGTTTCCGTATTCGGCCAGCACCTCCCGGGAGACGCCCACCTGATCGTTCTCCAGGGCGAGGGCATCGCGGACGGCGTCGACGATGCGAGGCCCTCCGGGGTGCACGGCCCAGGACCCCACGTCCCCCACGCGGAGATCGTGGGACCCGAGCCACTCCTCCACCCAGGGCGCGAGGTGCCTCCGGATGAGGTCCGGTACCCGGGCAGAGAGCGTCATGCGGAAGCCGTGGGCACCGATGCGCCAGGACATGGCCTCGGCACTGTCGGGCATGAGGAGCGTGGCGGAGTCGAGCACACGCCAGCGATGGAGGGACGGAGCAGGTCCGTTCCGGGAGGACCCGTCGGATGCGCCCACCAGCGCCCCGGCGCCGTCGGCGAAGAGTGCGTTGGCCACCAGCAGATCCGGATCCGCCCCGTACGCATAGTGCAGGGAGCACAGCTCCACGGAGCTGACCAGGACCCGCGCCTCGGGACGCGCGGCAGCGAAGGACCCGGCCACGCGGAGTCCGTTGAGGGTGCCGTGGCAACCCATGAAGCCCACGTGGGTGCGGTGCACCGTCCGGCAGAGGCCCAGCTCCTCGATGACGGCGGCGTCCACTCCGGGGGAGAAGAACCCCGTGCACGACACCGTCACGAGGTGGGTGAGGTCGCGGCCCTCGAGGCCGGACGCCTCCAGGGCGGTCCGCGCGGCCGCGATGGCCAGATCCGGCGCGTCGCGCTCGTACCGACTCATGCGCACCTCGGTCGTGGGTCCCGGGTCGTCGGGTCCGGTGGACGGGGGATAGAGGGTCTGGCGCTCATGGGCCGTCCCCTCGTTCGCCTCGAGCATGACGCTGTGGCGCTTCGATACGCCGGTCCGACGATAGAGGGCCCGAAGCGCCCGTTCCCTTCTGCCCTCGGTGTCCACGAAGGAGCTGGCCAGGCGGGCCGCATCCTCTTGCAGGATGAAATAGGGGGGCACGGCGGTGCCCACTCCGAGGATGTCCAGGCTCATGCGCTGCTCGCGAGAGGGAGGGACGGAGGCGCGGATGCGCCACGAAGGAACGGGTCGGCCACGCGGGGGATGTGACGGAGCACCCGAACGGTGCTCCGGGCCAGCACCGGACGTCTCAGGACCCAGGCTACGCCCCGGCACAGCAGCTGTGCGCGCCCGATCCCCCTGGCGTGCCACGACTCCCAATCCCGGAGCAGGTCCGGCGTCCACCCCTCGACGGCCCGAGCGACGAACGGTGTCAGGGCCCACGCGCTTGCGAGCGCCCAGCAGATCCCCTCCCCTGTGAACGGCTCCACGTATCCGGCAGCGTCTCCCACGACGAAGACCCGCTCGGCACCGAGCGCACCCGGTCGCCGGGTGAGGGGTGGGGTGCCACGCCACGCGTTTCCGGCGCTGTCGGGCAGGGGCGCCGCCCCGGCCTCGGCCAGGACCTGCGCCACGGCCTCGCCAGGGGAGCGCACCCTCCGGAGGAGGGCCGGATCCAGGGCAGCGGCCACGTTCAACCGTCCGTCCTCCAGGCGTACGGAGCCCACGTAGCCACCGGAGCCCACGGCCATATGGATCGCACCCGACCGGTGTTCGGAGGGCGCGGCTTCGAAGACGGCCCCAAGGCCGATCCGGGATCCGGGCGCGACCCGCTCGGACGGAGTGGCGTGGGATGCGCCGAGGAACGATCCACCCACACCGTCGGCAGCCACCACGACCCGGGCCTGCAGCACTCCCGAGCACCCCCGCCGGCGCACAGCCACCTCCCGCACGCCGGACCGGGCCGGACCCAGCTCGGCGTGGGTACCGTCGTGGAAGGAGGCCCCGGCCCGAAGGGCTTCGGCCACCAGGGCCGCGTCGAACGCGGTCCGGGACAGGGCCGAGGATCGGGAGAGGGGAAGCTCGACCGTCCTTCCCCATGCCTTCAGCTCCAGGCGGTCCAGCGGGACAGCACCGTGATCGCGCGCCAGCGCGCCCAGGCCCACCCGGGAAAGCACGTCCAGAGATCCCCTGCTCAGACACGCCCCGCACACCTTCCGCCGGGGAAAGGCCTGTCGGTCCAGAAGTACGACCGAAAGCGACCGGCGGGCGAGACCAAGGGCCGCCAGGGCGCCCGCGGGGCCCGCCCCGACCACCGCCACGTCCCAGGCACGGCCTTCCAGCTCACGGATCCGGGCACGGTCCCGTGCCTCGTCGCTCCGGGACATCACGCCGCCGGCCAGCGGATCTGGAAGCGCCGGGGCCAGCACCGGCCGACGACGGCGCCGACGAGCCCCGCCCGGCGGGCGAGGTCCGCAGCTTCCTGCACCGTGAAGGCTCCCTCGACGGAGCGTGGGCCATCCACGTGCGCCACAGGTGACCGGGACACGACCCGAGGGACGGCCCAGGCCAGGGCGTACCCCACCCGGCTCCGCACGAGATCCTGGACCAGGACGGCCCTGCCGGCGCCGGCCATGCGCTCCAGGAGCCCGACGGCATCCTCGTCGGCCAGGTGGTGCAGGAAGAGCGAGCTGCACACCAGGTCGTATCCTCCCGGCAGGGTTCCGTCGACGACGTCGAGCTGGAAGAAGCTCGCCTCCACGTCGGCCTCCTCCGCCCGCTCCCGGGCATGGCCCACGGCGAAGTCGCTCACGTCGCACCCGTGGACCTCCAGGGCGACCCCGGCCCGCTTTGCCCGGCGGGCCAACGCCACGGCCACGTCGCCTCCGCCGCATGCCACGTCCAGGACCCGGAGCGGCCGATTCGTATCCCGCCGCACTCGGTGGAGAGAGGCCCACACCCGGGAGCTGGTGAGGGACAGCCGGTTCACTCGGGCCAGGGCCCGAAGCGCCTGGGCGTGCCGAAGGGGGTCCAGGCCCGGCTCGTCCATGAGCTCGGGGCGGGATCGGCGGGCGGTGGTGTCGGGAATGACCATGAAGGGCGCACTATAGGGGCGCGGAGGCCTGCCGTACACATCGAGGCCTCGGGGCGGCGCGCGGGGCCGACCGCATCGAACGTTTTCGGGCCGAGACGTCACTCAGGGGTGTGAGACCAGGAATGGCCGTACACGAACCGAGCGACCGGACGCTGGCCGGTGCCGTCATCGGGCGGGGCGACGAGCCCTCGTTCCGGGCTCTGTACCGACGGCACACACCCTCGCTGTACCCCTTCGTGCTCCGGGTGATGGGGGGCTCCGAGGCGGACGCCGAGGACATCATCCAGGACACCTGGGTGCGGGCGGTCCGGGGGCTCCCGAGGTTCCGATGGGAATCTTCCTTCCGCACGTGGCTGCTGGGCATCGGGCTGAACCGGGCCCGTGAGGTGCTGCGCAGGCGGACGAGGCGAAGACAGGACGCCGAGCTGCCCGACGTGGGGACGGACCCACCGCCCCTGGCCGACCGAATGGACCTGGAGCGGGCCATCGCCTGTCTCCCGGAGGGATATCGCACGGTGCTCGTGCTCCACGACGTGGAGGGCTTCACCCACCCGGAGATCAGCGACCGATTGGACATCGCCGTGGGGACGTCACGGAGTCAGCTCCACCACGCCCGCAGGGCCCTGAGGACGATGCTCGATCCGGCAGAGGAGACCGTATGAACGGCAACGACCACGACCGTCACGACGTCGACGAGCTGACCGCCCGGGAGCAGGAGGCCTTCGCCGCCCTGCCCCGAGAACGGGTCCCACCGGCGGAGCTGGAGGAACGGGTGGTGGGAACCCTGCGGCGCGAGGGGCTGCTGAGTCCCGGCCTCCCACGACCGCGGGTCGCCCCCGGCATTCGCGGATGGCTCGTGGCCGCCGCCGCCGCGTGTCTCGCCCTGTTCGCCTCGGGGGTGGCCACGGGCCAGTGGATGGCGGCCCGGAGCACCGCCGAGGTGGTGTCGGCGGTCATGGACGGAGACGCCCTGAGCCGGGCCCTGCAGGTGCAGCAGGCGGGTTCGGAATACGTCCGGGCCCTGGCCCGCCTGGGGGACCTCGCCGACGAGCTGGGCACGGAGGATCTGGCGCCAGGACGGGAGGCGGCACAGGCCGCGCTCCACGCCGCCGCCCTCGAGATCGGTAGGCTGGCACCGGACGACCAGACCATCCAGCTCGTCCTCGCCGTTCTCGAAGAGCGGAGAGGGCCAGCGGACGGAGGAGCCGACCGCACCACGGTCTGGTACTGACGATTCCAGCCGGCCCACGGGCGGCTGGACACCAGAGGAGACGGACGATGCGTACGGGAATGACGAAGTGGGGCGCGTGCACGGTCCTGAGCCTGGCCATGGCATGGGCCGGGCCCTCGGAGGGTCAGCAGCTGGCCGGGCTGCGCTGCAGTGGCTCCGAGCCGGTGGGGTCCCTGGGCATCACCGGCATCAAGTGCGCGCGGTGTCGATTCGTCACCGAGGGGGGCGCCAGCCGCGCGGTGTTCTTCACCGAGCCCGCCATCCTGTCCCTGGATCCGGAGAAGCCGGCCTCCCGCGTGCTCCGCGCCGGGGACGTCATCGTCGCCATCGGAGGCGATCTCATCACGACGGCCGAAGGCAGCGCACGGTATTCGAGCCTGCCCCCTGCCGGCGATATCCGTGTCCGCGTCCGACGGGAGGGCCGACTCGTCGACCTCCAGGTACCCACCGGCGCGGTATGCCCCACGCCGACCCAGGTGCCCGAGCCGACCGTGGTGGGGCAGCCCATCCCGGATCCGGCGATTCCGCCGCCTCCTCCGAAGTGGACCGTCGAGCGAGCGGTGCCCGCGGCCCCGGTGCCCGCTGCGGAGCCGACCCCCGAGGCGGTTCCGGAGCCACCGGCGGCCCTCGGCCTGACGGAGCTCCCACCCCGGGTGTCCCTGGGCTTCGGATTCCAGTGCTCCCAGTGCTCGTTCAGCGACAACCGCGGAGCTCCGGGCGAGTGGAGCTTCACCGAGCCGCCAAACATCTTCGTCATGCGAGGCAGCGAGGCCTGGCACGAGGGGCTCCGCTCGGGAGATCAGATCATCGCGATCGGCGGCGTCCCCATCACGTCGGAAGAGGGGGGACAGATGTTCGCCGCCATCCAGCCGGGCGACCGGGTGTCCTGGACGGTGGAGCGCCTGGGTGACACGCTGCGCGCCACCACCACCGCCCGGGAGCAGCAGGAGACGATGGCGACGGAGCCCGAGCTCGATCCGTCGGAAGCCCCGGTTCGCTTCTCCGGCACCATCGGAGCCACGGCGGTGGAAGTGCGTGGCGGCCGGGTCACGGTCACCGAGTCCGAGGACGGCCGCGTGATCGTAATACGGACCCGGGACACCGAGATCCGGCTGGTGGCTCGGGCGGGGCAGGGTCGGCGGTAGCCGGCGCCCGGGGCTCGTCCCCTCAGACCTGTCCGAACAGTGACTTTCCCTCGCTGAGCAGGTCGCCGCACGCCACCACGACCCGCTCGGACATGCCCTGCTCGGCTGCCTTCAGGTAGCTGCGGGGGTCGTAGAGCTTCTTGTTTCCGATCTCCCCGTCGATCTTGAGCACCGCGTCGTATCCCTTCATCATGTGGTCCACGATGGGACGGGTAAACGCGTACTGGGTGTCCGTGTCCACGTTCATCTTCACGACGCCGTATTCGAGCGTCTCGCGGATCTCCTCCAGCAGGCTGCCGCTGCCGCCGTGGAAGACGAGGTCCATCTCCGCTTCGGCCCCGTGCCTGTCCATGACCGCGGCCTGGCCCTCCTTGAGGATCGCGGGGCGCAGCTTGACCGCGCCGGGCTTGTAGTGGCCGTGGACGTTTCCGAAGGTCGCGGCGAAGGTGAACCGCCCGACGTCGTGGAGCTTCTCGTACACCGTCAGCATGTCCTCGGGGGTGGTGTAAAGCTTGTCCTGAGGGGTGTCGTGGGAGCCGGCGGAGCCGTCCTCCTCACCGCCGACGACGCCTGCCTCCACCTCCAGGATGATCTCGTTCTCCGCGCACAGCCGGAGGTACTCCTGCGAGAGCGCCAGATTCTCGTCGAGGGGCAGAGCCGACGCGTCCAGCATGTGGTTCTGGAAGAGGTTGTTCTCCCCCCTCGCCCGGCGTGCGGCCGTGGCTTCGATGAGGGGCTTCAGGAATCCCTCGGCCTTCTGGGGCTGGCAGTGGTCGGTGTTGAGCGCGACGAGAACGTCGTACTGCTCGGCGAGTCGGTGGGCCGCCTCCGCCAGGACGACGCACCCGTAGGCGGCATCCTTGTTGTTCAACCCCGACGCGAACTGTCCTGCGCCGGTGGAGAACTGGATGATCCCGTCGGAGCCGGCGTCGGCGAACCCCTTCATGGCCGCGTTCAAGGTGATGACGGAGGTCACGTTGATGGCCGGATAGGCGTAGCTGCCCTGCTGGGCGGCGTCGAGCATCTGTCGGAACTGCTGGGGCGTGGCGATTGGCATGGTTCCTCTGTCCCGTGGTGCCGGATGCGGAAGTACTAACAATACCAGCATCGGGGCCCGGTGGGCGAGCCTCCCGGACGGAATCCGTATACCCCTGACGGCGGGTCAGTACAGGTAGCCCAGGCCGATGTAGATCGGCAGCCCGGTCTCCTCGGAGGTGGCCGCATCGAAGGCGACGGTAAAGTTGTTTCCCATGCCGAGGCGGATGCCGCCTCCGACCCCCCGATGGTGGTCATCCCAGAGGTCACCGAGATCGATGGACTCCGCCCACACCCGTCCCGAGTCCAGGAACATGGAGAGGGTCACGTGGAAGGACCGCTCCAGCAGTCGGAAGTCCACCGCGCGCCAGCGAAGCTCGATGTTCCACACCAGCATGCCCTTGCCCACGTACCGGTTCTTCAGGACGCCCCGGACGGATTTGGCCCCGCCCAGCGCCTCCTGCTGCTTGAAGGAGGTCTGAAGCACCTGGGCGTCGCGGATGGGCACGTGGCCGGAGGTTCCCTGCAGAAGGATGCGGTGCGCCAGCACGAGGCGGGAGCCGAGGCCGAAGTAGCGCCGGTCGGTGAGCGTCCACCGGGTGTAGCTCCAATCGCTCGCCAGGGCCTCGTCCACCACCTGCACGATCAGCTCCGTCCAGCTCCCCCTGCTCGGAGCGGTCTCACGATCCCGGGTGTCCCAGACGAGGCCCACGCGCACGTGATTCGACCACCCGACTTCCGTCACGTCGGGATCGTCCACCACTTCCTGGGCGTACCGCGTCGTGCCCTCGCCCTTGGGAACCGGCTCCACGGACGTGCGTGTCATGCCCACCCCGAACAAAACCCTGACCGGCAGTCCGGACACGTCGCGCTGAAGGTTCGCCGCCAGCCGGCGCCGGGTGCGGCCGTACCGATAGAAGGAGGGATTCGCGTCGGTGACCCGGGTCTCGTCGTACTCGGCGTCGTTGCCCCATCCGTAGTACGGGGTGGCGATGTGCCGCTCGCTGCCGGCCCAGGCGTCGAGCCGCCAGCCGCCGCCGAGCAGATGGGGAGCGTCGAAGAAGAGGGTGAAATCCCGACGTCCCTCGGTGGTCGCGAAGACCGTGGGCTGGAGGGTCCACACGTAGGGCGTCACGCCGCCGTCACCGTAGTGGTAAAGCTCGGCGACGGCGCCGAACCCATACCCCTCGTCGCTATCGTAGTTGACGGCTGGGAATCCCCCGATCTCCAGCCCTCTCCCCGTCGACTGACCGGAAGCCGGAGCGGCGAGACCAGCGGCGACGAGGCCGATCATCCACCCCCGATACGAGACGCTCTGGCGGAACACGGTTACCCTCCGTCGCTTGGCCTCTGGGCGCCCGGGCTCGGTACGCGCTGCCCTGGCACTGGAGCCCGGCTCCCTGCGTAGGATGACATGGACCGGGCCTCGCGCACAGGGGTCCTTTCTTCTGGGCGGCAACGGGCGCATCCTTCGTGGACTTCCATCAGAGCGTTGGCTCGACCACGGCAGAGCATGACACATATTCCCCCCTTCCAGCCCGACCCGCGGCTCTTCCCTTTCGAGTCCCGCTGGTTCGACAGCGCCGTGGGCCCGGTGCACTACGTGGACGAGGGCACGGGTCCCCCCATTCTCTTCCTCCACGGCAATCCCACCTGGAGCTTTCTGTACCGGGGAATCCTGATCCGTCTGCGAAAGCGCTTCCGGTGCCTCGCGGTGGACTACCCGGGGTTCGGCCTGTCAGCGCATCCCGAGGATTACGGGTACACGCCGGCAGAGCACGCGGACGTGGTCTCGGCCCTGGTCAGGCACCTGGATCTGCGGGAGCTCACCATCATGGGGCAGGATTGGGGCGGTCCCATCGGCATGCGCGTCGCCGTGGACCACCTGCCTCGCCTCCGAGCCCTGGTCATGGGCAACACGTGGTACTGGCCGCTGGACGCCTGGCACATGAAGGCCTTCTCGTACGTCATGAGCAGCGCCCCCATGCAGAGCCAGATTCTCCGGCGGAATTTCTTCGTGGAGAAGCTCATGCCGTTCGCCGTGAAGCATCCGCTGGCCGACGAGGTGATGCATCACTATCGGGAGGCGTTGCCCACGCCGAAGAGCCGCATCGGCGTGGCAGAGTTCCCCCGGCAGCTCATCGCGGCGAGCCACTGGCTGGGCGACCTGAGCGACGAGGTCCGGGATCACCTGGCCAATGTCCCGCTGCTCCTCACGTGGGGCATCCACGACATCGCCTTCCCCCGCACGTTCATGGAGCGGTTCCGGGAGGATTTCCGCCTCACCCACACGCATCGTCTCGACGCCAAGCACTACATCCAGGAGGACGCCCCCCGGGAGATCTCCGAGGCCATTGGAGACTTCCTGTCCGAGTCGACCTCCGCCGCATCGTGACGCTTCTTTCCAGACGCGAGGACCCCCGATGATCTCTGCACTTGTCATGATCCGCTGCGAACGGGATCAGATTCCCGAGGCCGCCCGGACCATCGTCGAGTTCGAGGGCGTGGACGAAGTGTATTCCGTGACCGGCGAGTGGGATCTGGTGGCTCGCATCACGGTGCCGCGCTGGGAGCTGGTGGCAGACGTGGTCACCGAGAAGATCGCCAAGGTCCAGGGCCTGGAGCGCACCGAGACGCTGATGGCGTTCCGGGTGCTGTCCAAGGAGGACATGAAGGCCACCTACGAAGGCTTCGAATAGGGGGACGTCCCTCAGTCCACCCTCATGAAGTGCCCCGCCCGACGGTCGTCCCCCGCCGACCTGCTGCAGCGCCGTGCGGATCCTCTTGGAGCCCCCGGTTCCCAGGGCGGCGAGGACCTGCCTGTCCTCCACCACCATGGAGGGTGCCATCATCGACGAGATCCTCGAACCTGCCGCGCCCTGAAAGAAGCCCTCGGGATGAAGATCGTCCTCGCCCATCATGTTGTTCAGCATGACGCCGGTGCCCGGCACGAAATAGCCACAGCCCTCGCCGTTGGAGGCCGAAAAGCCGGCTACGTTCCCCTCGGCGTCGGCGACGTTGATGTGGGTCGTGCCCCCTGAGGACGTACGCACGGCCTCCCACGCCGCCCGGTGGGTGGCGTCGCCCACCGCGGGCAGAGGCCCACCGCGGGCCCGGATCCTCTCCACCTCCGAGAGCACGGCTCCCAGCGTCCGCAGGTGCCGTGGTGTTCCCCACGCGTCCGGCCCCAGCTCCACGGACTCCTGGAGACTCAGGGCCAGTGCCATGAGGGGCCCGCCCAGCGACGGCGCGGGGTTGGTGAGCATGCGCCTCCCCCGGTACCGCACGGTCAGGGGGGGACGCTCGATGACCCGATAGCCTTCCAGATCCTCCCGGGTCAGGAGACCACCACGCTCCTCCATCGCGCGGGCGACCTGCACGGCCAGGTCCCCACCGTAGAACCCCTCGGGAGCTCCCGGCAGATCCTCCAGAAACGCGGCCAGCTCGGCATTCCGATACCGCCGTCCGGGCCCGAGCAGGACGCCACCGTCCCCCGTGTAGTAGCCCAGCGCCTCGGGGGAGCTGCGCAGGATGGGCTCGAGCAGCTCGGACAGGTGAGCCTGGAAGGCGTTGATGATCACACCCTCCCGGGCGAGACGGACCGCCGGCGCCACCACTTCGGCCAGGGGCAGTCGACCGAGGCGGCGATGCACGTGCAGGAGCCCCTTCAGGGTTCCGGGCACCGCGGCGGAGGACATTCCCATGTGGAAGACCTGCTCGGCCCCGAGGAAGGTCACCACGATGGACGGAAAGTCGAGGGCCTCCGGGTCGGGTGGGCCGCCTCCGCGACCGGGAATGTCGGCGAAGAAGTCGAAGAGGATCTCGTCGCATGCCGCCGTCCTGGCCAACACGAAGCCTCCCCCGCCCAGGCTGTTCAGCAGGGGCTCGGCCACCGTGCTGGCGAAGCCCGCGCCCACCACCGCGTCGAAGGCGTTGCCACCTTCCCGCAGGACGACGGCCGCCGCCTCCGAAACCCGGGGGTGCCCCGACGAGACCAATCCGTTCATGGGATGCACTGTACTCGCCGAGGGGGCGTCCCGGGAAGGCCTCCGCTGGTTCCAGCGCCGTGGCCCCTGCAGCCCTACATTCGGTCGCCCCGTCCTCGACCCCCTCGGAGCCGTGAGATCCATCCCGTGATCACCGATCCCGTCGCCGTTCTGGTCGTCCTCGCTGCCGTGGTCTACGGGGCGGTCGTGCTGGAGGAGCGATACCACGGAGCCCGGTCCCTGGGCGCCGCGTTCCTGGGAATCATGGGAGGAATGCTGCTCTCCAACGCCGGGGTCCTCCCCGGGGAGTCCGCCACGTACCGCTTCCTCGTCGGGCCGGGCGTGAGCGTGGGCATCGCCCTCATCCTCTTCAGCGTCGACGTGCGTACCGTGATGCAGGCGGGACCCCGGATGGTGGGGGCCTTCGGCATCGGCGCCGTGGGCACCGCCGCAGGAGCGATCGCCGGGGGGCTGATGTGGTCCGGGCTCGTGGGACCCGAGACGTGGAAGCTGTCGGGGCAGTTCGCCGGAACCTACACGGGCGGGGGCGTGAACTTCGCCGCCCTGGGGGAGGCCTTCGAGACGAGCGGCGACCTCTTCACCGCCGGGATCGCCGCCGACGTCATCATCACCGCCGTCTGGATGGCCGCCTGCCTCGCGGCGCCGGTGCTACTGGGCCGGTGGAACCCGGAGGCCGGCGCCGCCGGTTCGACGTCCACACCCACAGGCGACGGCCACCCGGAGCGGAGCGACGGCCTGCACCGGACGCTCTACGCCAGCGCCCGCTCGATGAAGTTGACGGACGTGGCGGCGCTGGTGGTGCTGGGGATCGGAACCGTGTGGGGCGCCGGTCGCCTCGGAGGTCTGCTACCCGGCGTGCCGCAGGTGTTGTGGCTCACGACGCTGGCGCTGCTCCTGGCCCAGGTTCCCGCGGTGAAGCGGCTCACCGGCGCGGCGGTGGTCGGCAACTATCTCGTGCTCCTGTTCCTGGCGAGCAACGGCGCCCGGTCCGTGATCGCCAACATCTTCGAGGTGGGCCCCGGCGTCTTCTATTTCGCCATGACGACCGTGGCGGTGCACGGTGTGGTCATCTTCGTCGTGGGACGCCTCGCGGGCCTGGACTTCGGCACGCTGGCGGTGGCCTCCCAGGCCAACGTGGGTGGGGCCGGATCGGCCATCGCCATGGCCACGGCCCGGGGCTACCGGGACAGGCTGCTGCCCGGCGTGGCGGTGGGCCTGTTCGGCTATGCCCTGGGGAACTACTGGGGATACTTCATCGGGCAGCTCGCCCGAAGCCTCCTGGGCGGCTGAGGGAGTCTCCGGCTCCCTACGCCTCCAGCGCTCGTCGCGCCCGCCGGGCGATCTCGGAGCCGATGGCCAACGAAGCGGTCGCCGCGGGACTGGGTGCGTTCAGCACATGGACGGCGCCGGGCCGCTCGATCCAATGGAAGTCGTGCACGAACTCGCCGTCGGGGAGCACGGCCTGAGCTCGCACCCCCGCGCCTCCCGGCACGAGGTCGTCGTCCCCGACCTCGGGAACGAGGCGGCGAAGCGCCTCGACGAAACGCGCCTTGCTCAACGATCGGGCCAGCTCCCGGGTGACCATGCGCCGATGCTTGAGCGCGAACCGCCACAGGCCGGGAAAGAGGAACGCCTCGGCCACGTCGGGCGGGCTCACGTCGCCCAGCCGGTATCCCTCCCGCGCGAACGCGAGCACGGCGTTGGGCCCTGCGTCGACCCCTCCGTCGATGCGACGGGTGAAGTGGACCCCGAGGAACGGGAAGCCGGGATCGGGCAGCGGGTACACCAGGTGGCGCACCAGGTGCTCCCGCTCCGGGCGTAACCGCTGGTACTCTCCCCGAAACGGCAGGATGCGCCCCCGTGGACGCTCTCCCGCCAGCCGTGCGATGCGGTCGGTGAACAGCCCCGTGCAGTTCACCAGCGCCCGGGCGCTGAATTCTCCGGCGCCGGTGGCGATGTGCCATCCCTTCCGGCTACGGACGATGCCGTGGACGCAGGCCCCGGTATGGATCTCCACGCCCCCCGCCGCGGCGTCATGACTCAGCCGATCGCACACCGCCCGGAAGCTCACGATGCCCTCCTCGGGCACCTGGATGGCCGCCACGCAGCGCACGTGGGGCTCGATCTCCCGTGCCTCGTCGGCCGTAAGGCGCCGGAGGCCCTGCAGCCCGTTCGCGCGGCCCCGCTCGAGCATGCCGTCGAGTCGCGGAAGCTCCTCTTCCTCCACCGCCACCACCAGCTTCCCGCAGATCTCGTGGGGGAGGTCGTGGTGGCGGCAGTACTCGGTCATCCTGCGGATCCCCTCCCGGGCCAGCCGGGCCTTTTCCGACCCCGGAGCGTACTGGAGTCCCGCGTGGAGCACGCCGCTGTTGTTCGTGCTCTGGTGCAGGGCGAGGGCCGGCTCCTTCTCGAGGATGCGGACCGAGGACACGCGCTGCTCCTCGACCAGGGCCCGTGCGGTGGCCAACCCCACGATGCCGCCGCCGATGACGGCGATGTCGGTGTGCATATGGGACAATGTCGCCGCGCCTTGCTCCCTGATGAAGGGGCCTCTACCCTGCCGTGACCCTCTCAGGCCCCCTGACCCGGATCCGTGCATGTCCCGTGGAATCCCTCTTCTCGCCGCCTTCGCGCTCACCCTCTGCGCCGCTCTCTCCGCCCAGGAGCGCACCCCTGACGAGACCGTCCATCCCGACCTCCTGGAGGCCTTCGAGTACCGATTGGTGGGACCCTACCGGGGTGGACGCGTGACCGCCGGGGGCGGCTTCGCCGACGACGCCCACGCCTACCTCATGGGAACCACGGGCGGGGGGGTGTGGCTCACCGAAGACGCCGGCGAGACATGGACGAACCTGACCGACGACTTCCTGGACGTGG
>JARRLD010000097.1:0-24863 GCA_037387345.1 Gemmatimonadota bacterium | reverse complement strand
CGGGTGCCCAGACCGCGGTGGTGGTGGGCAAGAAGGGAGAGGAGATCTTCACCGACAAGCAGGGGAGGGTGAAGGTCCAGTTCCACTGGGACCGTGAGGGGAAGAAGGACGAGAAGAGCTCGTGCTGGGTGAGGGTGAGCAGCTCGTGGGCGGGCAAAGGTTGGGGTGCGGTCCACCTGCCGCGTATCGGTCAGGAAGTGGTGGTGAGCTTCCTGGACGGAGATCCGGATCGTCCTCTCGTGACGGGCTCCGTGTACAACGCCGAGCAGACGCCGCCCTTCACGCTTCCCGGCGACCAGACCCAGAGTGGGCTACGGACCCGCAGCTCGAAGAAGGGGGACACCAAGACCTTCAACGAGCTGCGGTTCGAGGATCTCAAGGACAAGGAGGAGATCTTCCTCCACGCCGAGCGCGACCTGGTGATCGAGGTCGAGAACGACGAGAAGGACACGGTCGACGGGGCGCGCATCGTGGTGGTCAAGGGCAAGCAGAAGGACTCCACCCCCAAGGTCAGCGACAGCCTCAAGCTCGAAAAGGGGAATCAGGAGATCACCCTCGACGAGGGGGATCGGACGCTGAGCGTGAAGAAGGGCGACCTGTCCGTGAAGGTGGCGCAGGGCGACCAATCGGTGGACCTGGACAAGGGCAGCCAGACGCTGACCATCTTCAAGGATCAGAAGGTCACGCTGAAGACAGGCAACCAGACCACCGACGTGAAGGCGGGCAAGATCACCGGATATGAAGGGCGTGACCATCAAAGGCGCGATGGTCAAGGTCCAGGGAACGGGGACGGCCGAGATCAAGTCGCCCATGACCACGGTGAAGGGCGACGGCGTGCTGACCCTGAAGGGCGGCATGACGATGATCAACTAGAAGAGGCCAGGTGGCTACGGCAGGTTGGATATGAACACCTCAGAGACGCTTCTGGTATCGGGGAAGGCGTTGTCGACCGTATGTGAATCCGCGGAGCTGGATGACGACGTCCTGGTCCGGCTGGACGAGGCCGAAGAGTTACCGACGTTCCTCGAGGGACTGTCCGGCGACGGCTTGCACGAGCCGACCATCGCCTTCCTGGCCCAGGCTCTGCCATCGCGGCAGGCCGTCGGATGGGCGTGGGTGTGTGCGAGGGAGGTTACGGGGGAGGACGCGCCGGCAGAGGTCGAGGCCTGCCTCGAAGCCACCCGGGCCTGGATCCAGGACCCCACCGACGAGCTCCGCAGGGCGGCTTTCGATGCGGCCGACGTTGCGGGCATGGACACGCCGGCCGGGGCTGCGGGCCTCGCGGCCTTCTTCTCCGGGGACAGCCTGGCCCCGCCCGACTCCGACCCCGCGCCCCCTCCGGAGGGCCTGGTTGGGAGGACGGTCGCGGGATGCATCCACATCTCGGCGGCGTGTGGCGAGCCGGAGGACGTCGTGGCCCGGTACGAGGACTTCATCCGCCGTGGCATGGAGCTCGCCGAGCGCGTCAGCCTGTGGCAGACGAAGGGGGCCGGGCCCGAGGAACAGCGCGAGCCCTGACGCGGCAACCCACCCGAAAGGTCAGGCACCCGTGGAGCACTCATTCTGGTTCACCTTCGACGACGACGCGGACTTCGAGCTGCTCCGGGACCTGATGAGGAGCGCCGGCTACGACGAGGCCCGGATCTGTGAGCGCATGCAGATTCCCACCGTCTACAACTTCCGCTCCATCATCGAGGGACGGACCGAGCGTGTGAGCCTCGAGTCCGAGCTCGACGTGCTGATCCGGCTCTTCATGGACGCCGAGCCCGTGGCGGCGCAAGACCTGGAACGCTTCCTGGCAGACGGTCGACAGGCTGCCCTGAGACGCCTGGGGCTGATCCGGGAAGACGCCCAGGGGAACCTCAGGTCCACGGTGCTGCTGTACCCGACCGAGTCGCTCCTCATCGCGTCGGATCTCGATCATAGCAGTGTGGACGGGAAGCTCGAGGAGCTGCCCGACGATGTCGTGTATCCTGCGATCACGAAGAACACGCAGCACTTCCTGTCTTCGCTCCCGGAGCGACCGTGCGAGCGGTTTCTGGAGCTCTGCTCCGGCACGGGGATCGCCGCGCTGGTGGCGTCGGGCTACGCGACCCGAACCTGGGCCATCGACGTGACCCGACGCTCGACCGACTGCGCGAAGTTCAACGCCCGACTCAACGGGATCGAGAATTTCACGGCGCTCGAAGGGGACCTCTACGAGCCGGTGGCGGGCATGAGCTTCGACCGGATCGTGGCCCACCCTCCGTACATCCCGTCAGACGAGGTGAGGTTCATCTATCGGGACGCCGGGATCGACGGTGAGCAGCTCACCCGCAGGATCGTCGAGGGTCTTCCGGACTACCTGGAGCCGGGCGGTCGACTCTACTGCACGTGCATGGTCTCGGATCGGGACGGGCGCCCGTTCGAGGATCGTGTTCGCGAGATGCTCGGTGAGAGCCAGAGTGCGTTCGACGTGGCCGTGGTGGAGATGGGAGCGTCACACGCGACGGAGCACTACGCCCGGCAGGCGATGACCGGACGCATCGGGTTCGACGAGGTCGCGAGGCGCCACGAGGTGTTCATGGAGCTCGAGGTTACGCAGCTCATCTATTGCTCCTTCGTCGTGCAGCGGGTCGCGGAGCCCAGGGAGGTGTTCACCCTGAGGGAGCAACGCGGGCCGAGGACCACCGGCAAGGACTTCGACTGGCTCATGGACTGGGGGCTGGCCACCACGGATTCCCGGACCATGGAGGGCCTCCTGGCCGCCAGGCCGCGGCCCTCCCCGCGGACGAGGCTCAGGGTGGTCCACGACATGGAGGCGCGCAGCTGGAAGCCCGTGGAGTTCACCCTGGGTACCGAGTCGCCCTTCGTCTCCAGGGCCGAGTGCCCCGAATGGGGGGCCGTCCTCCTGACCCGGTGCGATGGCGAGCTCACCTTCCGGGATCACTTCGAGGCCCTCAAGTCGGCCGGGGTCTTCCCGGAGGAAGCGGACGAGGGCGAGTTCCTCTCGCTGGCCCGTTCCCTCATCGCCGCCGGGTTCGTCGAGGTGGAGGAGTTCCCATTCCCCTTCTCAGACGGTGACGACCGCAGCCGACTCTCGGCCGGCGAGCTCTTCGGCGAGCTGGAGAGGGACCTGGCCCCGGACGTCGGCCTGAGGCCTCAGGGCACGACCTGAGGGTCGCCTCGTCCGTCTCCGGGCGGAGGATCCTTCAACCCCGGGCCGTCGAACCGCGCCACCACCACGGTGATGTTGTCCCGGCCGCCTCGGGCATTGGCCAGCTCCACCAGCTCGTCGCACGCGATGGAGAGGTCGGGCGTGGACCCGACGACCTCCGCGATCTCGACGGCGTCCACGAACCCCGTCAGGCCATCGGAGCAGAGCAGGACCGCGTCGCCCACCCGAAGCCCTTGTCGGGTCACGACCACGTCCACGCTGGGCGAGGGGCCGAGGGCCTGCAGGATCACGTTGCGGTCCTGGCTTCGTTCGGCCTCCTCCGGCGTCATCCGACCCGTCTCCACCAGGTGCCGGGTCAGGGATTGGTCCTGGGTCAGCTGCGTCGCCACGCCCCGTCGCACCAGATAGGCCCGCGAATCTCCGACCTGCGCCACATACACGTCGGGACCCAGAACGCCGGCCAGGGTGGCGGTGGAGCCCATGCCCGCCGCCTCGGGGTGGGCGGCGGCATAGGCGTGGATCCGGCTGTTGGCGGTCACCAGCGCTTCCCGTAGACACTCGGCGAAGCGACGCGGATTCGGGGGGCTCGTCAGGGCGGAGACCAGGTTGGTGTACACGACCTCGGCCACCATCTCGCTGGCCACCTCTCCGGCGGCAGCACCACCCATGCCGTCCGCCACCAGGAGCAGGGATCCCTTGGGGCCGAGCACGTGCTCCTGGCCCTCCCCCGCTGCCATCGGTTGCTCGTGCGTGAGGTCCGCCACCAGGAAGCGGTCCTCGTTGTGTCCCCGGACCCGTCCCCTGTCCGTTCTTCCGTACACCGATACCCGAATGGATCGGCGCCGGAAGAGGGGGAAGGTCACGGGTCCTGGTGCCGGATGAGCCCTACCGGCACCGCTCGGTGCGCTCGCTTCGCTCGATCCAACGAACGGTCTGATCGCTGCGGGCCACACGGACCATGACCAGGGGATACACGTCCGAGGTGAAGCCCCGACAATCCCGGATGGTCACCACATGGGCGACGAGACTCTCTCCCCGCACGCCGACGCTGTCTATGCGGATCTGTGCGCCGGTGTCCATACGGCCGGCGGCAGCCACGAGCACCATCTCCTGCGAGAAGTCGATGGGTCGTGGCAGCTGAGCGGAGGGCTCGGCTGTTCGCGCCAGCGACCAGACCTCGTCCCAACGGTTCCGGTCGCGGACGACCTCCCGGATGGAGTCCCCGATGACCAGTCGGTCCGTGCCGAATACAAGGGCGCCAGGTGCCACGGGCGCCACCGTGTCGGGCGGCGGACCGCCGGAGCACGCCAGGGCCGAGAGGGCGAGGGCGCCCAGCCAGATACTCAATGAGAGTCTTCTCATGCTTCCGTCTTCTCTTCCGTTGTCACTCGTTTGCCCGGTCCCACCGGACCAGGCCTGGTCCCTCAGCGGGCGATCTGACCCTGGCAGCTCAGGTTCGCGAGATCGCCCGTGGCGAATGCCGCCGGCGCCTCCACGTCGGCTTCGAGCTGGAGGTTCGACCCGCCCTCCACGGGAAGCGACCAGGTCACGGTATAGCGCGAACCCTCCGGGGTCCACTGGTCGGCCGCCAGGAACAGACGGAACAGGGCCCACGTGCCAGAGAACGGACCCAGCAGGGTCCGCTCCACCCCGTCGATCCGGCCCAGGAGCCGGACCTCGCCGGGATCGCCGTCCCAGCTCAACACCAGGGTCTGGTTGGAGGTCGACCTCCGGTCGATCGTCTCCGGGGCTTCCATAGAACATCCGGGAGACCCGCGCGGCCCGGTCGAAGAACGTCACGAATGACGGCACGACGGTGACGGGCCCACCGCTTCGGGCCACGTACCGGTTCCCGCGGCTGTCGAGCAGCGGCTGCAGGCTCTCGTCGTAGAGGCTCCAGAGCGCGCTGCTGCCAGGCTGGAACGCCGCCGCCACGTCCTGGAGGGTCGCGTCGCGCGCGCCCGTGTCACGGCTGAAGGGGAACCCCGAGAGGAGCTGGCCGAGCTCGCGACAGAACGCCGCCCCGCGCTGGTTGATCTCGCGGCTGGGGAGCTCCACCGCGAGGCGCCCCAGGAGCCGCTCCGACTGGTCGATGGGCTGGCTCAGCAGCTCCCGGATCGCCCGGGCGACCGGCGCGGCCTGGGGCTCCCGGGAGAAGTCCTGTGTGGCATCCCTGAGCGCCTGGCGCGCGTTGCCGATCTGAGCTCGCGCTCCCCCGACCGCGCCCGCCTGGCCGCTCCGGTCCGCCTGCGCCACGGCGTTCATGGCGTTGCCCATTCCCGCGATGGCGTCGAGGTACTGTTGGATCGGCTGACCGACGGTGGCCTCACCGGAGGAATCGGGGGGAGCCAGCACGTAGACCGGCTGAAAGCGCTCCCCCACTCCCTCGGAGGCCGGGGCGGTATTCCCCGACACGAGGAGGAGGAGGTCGAGCAGCGGCGAGTCGCTGTCGGCCAGTCGGTCGAGCTTGCCCGCCGCGTCCCGGGGGTTCGAGAAGGGAACCACCGAGGCGGACGCGAGGAACCGCTCCCACTGACCGGAGAAGTCGCTCCGGTAGGTGGAGTCCAGCTGCTGCACGAGGACCGTGGCGTCGGGCACCGGAGCCCCTGGGCCAAGCACCCACTCCTCGGTCCTCACGAGGCTTTCCGGGTCCCCCAGGCGCCCGCGCACGTAGTGCCAGCCGTCCCTGGTGAAGGCTCCGCGAAGCTCGAGCTCGCCCGTGAGCAGCCCGGTCAGCAGCCGGACGCTCTGGTTCGCCTGCGATGCCTCGGACACCAGGGAGCGATAGAAGGGGTCCGCCTGCCCGAACTCGAGGAGGAACGTCCGCGCGTGCGTCACCACGCCGTCGTCCGCCTCCAGCCCCGGGTACGGCGTGCCGAACGCGAGCTCCTCGCCGAAGAACTCGAACTGCCTCCTGGCGATGGCCAACCGCTCCTCGTCCACGTAGTCGTCGCCCCGCCAGTGCTGAAGAAGCGTCGGCCCGAGGAACGACGCCGTGCTGCGATCCGGGTGTCGCAGCGTGATGAGGTAGGCCTTGAGGGCATCGTACGTCACTCCGTACTCGCTCTCCGCGTCGGGCTCGGCGGGCAGCGAGCGGAGCGACGCGGCCAGGGACGTCCTCGTGCGGCGGAACAGAAGCTGGTCGAAGGTCTCGAAATAGGCGATGCGAACCGCCCGGTGAACCGACGATCCGCTGTAGAGTCCCCACCGGTAGGACCAGGGGGCGCCTTCCCGCTCCCACCTCCCGAGCGTCTCGGCGTGTAGCCGAAGCGAATCCAACCGGGTCAGTGAGGTGAGCGAGGCCACTCTCTGGGGATCGGAGACCTCCAGGCTCAGCTCCTCGATGGCGGACGCGATGGTCCCTTGCAGACCGCGGTTTCGGACGAACGACGTGGTGAGCCCCACGCAGAAGATGAAGGCCACGGCGGAGGCGGCGACGAGCAGCCCGCGACGCCAGGTGGTGACCCCTCGGCCACCCGAGGACACGGCCTGCGCAACCTGGTCGTCGAGGATCGCTTCGCGGAAGAGCCGCTCCAGGAATACCCACTGGGGAATCCGACGCGACTTGCCTCCGGACGGAGGGGGAGGAGCCGCGGCGCGCTGGGCCGCGAGGGCGTCGAAGACCATCGTGGCGTCGACGGATCCCGGTGAGGCGCTCTGGATGGCCGGGGTGGCCGGCTCGGTATCGCTGACCACGCGGGGGAGCAGCTTGAGTCGCTTGAGCGCCAGGGATCTGGCCAGGCGGTCATAGGCCCGGGTCACCTGCGCGAACTGCTGGTCCGCATAGGCGCCGGCCGAGACGGGCCCGGTCAGCGGGAGGACCGAGCCCACGGCCCGGCGGGCTTCATCGTTCGTGAGGTGCCGCACGAATTCGTCGAAGTGGGGGACGCGATCGGCTTTGGTGAACAGCACGTAGACCGGCAGTCGGATCCCCAGGGAACCCGAGAGCTCCACGAGGCGCGCCCGCAGGTCCCGCGCCACGCCCGGGAGGGTCTCCTGGGCGTCCGGAGCCAACAGGGCCTCGCAGGAGACGCACACGAGGGCAGCCCGCGGAGCCTGGGCGCCCCGTGCCAGGGCGGCTCCCACGCGCCGCGGGTGCACCTTACGCACCAGTCGGGCCCAGGCTCCTCCGTCCTCCAAAACGGCTCCGCCGGCCTCCACGATGAGCGTTCCGCCGGAATACCAGACGTTCACGCCATCCGTGGGGGGCACGGCATCGCCGCGCAGCACCTCGCCGGCCAGGAGCTCGGGCTGGAGACCCGACCGCACGATGGACGTGGTCTTGATGCTGCCCCGGGGGCCCAGCGCCACCACCATGGGCAGCTCGCTGAACGAAGCCTTCCTCGAGGCTCCGGCAGCCGCCACCCTCCTCCTGGCCTCGGCCAGGACGGCGTCGATCCGCGACTCCAGGGTTCCTGCACCGGCCGGCTCGTCCTCATCCTGGTTCTTTCCGACGAACCAGTAGATCACGGCCCCGGCCACCAACCCCAGGGCCAAGAAGCCGAGACGCACGATCCAGAGGCTCACGCCGGTGAGCCCGGCGACAGATCCGATCAGCCAGCCCACCGGAGCGAAGACGGCGACGGGAAGAACCGAGTACAGGCCCAGCTTGGCGCGAGATGACATCAGCCGGCGGAGCGTAGAATGACGAAGTAGAGGATCCAGAGCAGCAGGACGAGCACCCAGGTGGCTCCTGCCACGATGAGGAGCCTCCTGGTCCAGGGATCCCGGGATGGTGGAACACGCTCACCTGCCGGGGGCCCCCAGTCGGGTGTGAGCTCGCCGCTCACGCCTCGGATCCGGATGATCTTGTCGGACACGGCTGTCTTGATCGCGGCCAGCTGGGCGCCGTCGCCTCCCGCGTATCGTCCCTGGAAGCCCAGGAGGAGACAGAGCAGATAGACCTCGAGAAGGTCAGCCAGCTCCTCGGAGTCCTGCTGCCCGAGCAGGCTGCGGAGGTTGTCGAAGAAGACCGCGCCGGCCATGTGCTCCCCGAACACCTCCTCCTGGAGCGGACGGCGGGGCCAATCGGCGAAGATGGGGTGAGAGGAGGCCAGAACCGACTCGTCCACCAGGGCGACGACGGCGTAGACGGCGAGACGAACCGTGTCCGCCGGGTAGCCCGCATCCCGGGCCGACCCGTCGGCCTGCCCGAGGAGGCGCTTCAGATGGGATCGGAACGCCTCCGCGTCTGCCGCGACCTGTCGATCGGTGCGCAACCGCGCGACGGCGGTGAGCGCCTCCTGGCATGCCATGGCCAGGTGGCCTCGCCGGCCACTCGAGCTTCCGGGGAGGGTCGCGCCCCCGACGGTCGCGCTGTCGTGCATCGTCAAGACCTCATAAGGGACTCGGGGCGGGGGAATTATACCCGGCCGGGCCGACCGTCGCCACGAAGAACGGCCCCCGGGTGCCGGGGTTCAGGCTTCGAGGACGACGATCACCTCCAGCTCCGCGCCCGGCAGCGCCTCGGGAACGTAGACGCCGATCTTCCCAGACTCGCGAATCCCCTTCCAGAGCGCTCTGGACCCTCCGATCCGGAAGTACTCGCTCCCGATGCGGGGGGAGATGACCGATGGGGGCGAGGGGAGATGCTCCAGAGGAAGCCCGGCCGTGCCCTCCTTCACCAGCGCGGCGATGTCGGTCTTGGACGCGAACTTGACGAGCGTGCGCACATCCCGGATCAGGGCCGCTGCCCCCGCCTGTGCGCGCACGCCGAGAATCCACTGGGCCTCCCTGGCCCAGCAGCGAGCGTCCTCGACGGCTGCGCTGTGCAGGAAGATGTACTTCTCGTGGCGCTCCAGGGGGATGGTGACGCAGGAGGTCGGGAGGGTGATCTCCAGGTGCCGTCGGATGTGACGCTCCAGGCCGTTGAAGGTCTCGGTGAGGTTCCGGTGATCGTAGCGGGGAACGTCCCCTACCTCCGAGCCGAGGGAGAACGTGCACAGGGCTCCGGCGAGGCGTGCCAGCTCCGTATAGAGCTGTTCAGGGTGGGACCGCCTGGACGACAGGTGGTGGCGCAGCGGCGCCAGGCTCTGTCGGATGGCGTGGCGGAGCCAGAACCCCACGATCTCTTGCGGCCCATACTCGGCCACGGACGACTCGGCGCGCGCGGGCTCGGACGCGAAGACCTCGTTCTTGGCCTCGAGGATCTGGACCAAACGCTGAAGAAGATCGACGAGGCGCGGGCTCGCGCCGATGTGAAGCGTCGGGGGCACGTACTGATCGTCGTAGACGAACTGTCCCGAGCCGTCACGACGGATCTGCGCGAGGGGTAGAGCTTCCACGCCCTCCTCCACCTCGGTCGCCAGCGCCAGGCCGAAGTTCTTTCGGCCCACGACGACGGGCTTCTCGTCGCGCCCGGTGGTCTCGTCGAGGGCGGACACCGTTTCGGCCGTGAAGCGGAACCCGTGCCCGTCCTCACCATCCTGGACGCAGTTGGCCCGGTCCTCCCGGTACGGCGGAAGCGTGAGACACAGCACCTGGCGATCCTGGGTCGGGAGGAAGGCTTCGCGGATGTCGACCGGCGGGGGAGGAGGATCCCCCTCGGGGATCTGGAAGGCGAGCCCATCGGGCATGACGCCACGGGCATGGATCACCGACGCGGTGCCGTTCCGAAGCGCCTCCGCGTCCAGCTCGAGCCCCAGGAGCCCATACGGCTCGAACCCGACTCTGGCGAGCGCGAAATCTAGGGATTCTTCGAAGTACCGGTTCTGCGCCTGGAAGTGGTGCTGGGTGAGGTGCATGCCCTCGCTCCACACGACGCGGGCCAGGGGCTTCATGACTCCTCCGGGTCGAAGCGGGGGGCGTACGGCATGGGATTCCTGGTGCTTGTGGTGGAGGTGCTCCAGCGGTAGCCACACCGCCCGTCGGCCGGCTCGGGTACCGATTGCACCGGGTAGGTGCGACGGGTAGGATAATACGGGGTGTCCGTGGATGGCACCAACCTCCCGTCGGACGACGAGCACCGCCGGCTGAGCGGGTCCTCCCGTCCCACAAAACCGACGGCCTCTGCTCCATGACCCGGGAAGAGTTCAACGGTCGTTATACAGCGTTGAGGCCGCTCACGAACGAGGGGGTGGTCACCTATGAGGCCCGCGATCTCGCGGGCCGGACGGTGCTCGCCCATTTCGTCGGGGCGGCGTCGGACCCCTCCGTCGAGCGCACCCTCGACCAGGTCGACCGCCTGCCCGGAGCAGATCGGGACAGGGTGCTGGAGCGGATCGAGGTGGAGGGTACCTGCGTGCTCATCACGGAGGTCCTGGAACCGTTCAGCACCCTCGATCGTTGGCTGGAGGCACGTGCTGCGGGGGATCTTCCGCCGGGTGGGGAGGGGCGGGAGACCCCGCCGGCGGACGGAGATCCCGACGTCCTCCGTGAGTTCACGAGCCTGTTCGGGGAGCCGGTGGAGGGCGGGGGGACGGGTCCGCAGGTGCCCGAGACGAGACCGTCGGTGCCCGCCCGGCGTTCGGAGCCGACCGCACCGCCGCCTGCGGAGCCGCCGCAGCCGTCGGAGCCGGGAGAATTCACGCGTCTCTTCGGGGCGGGACAGAGCGACGCTCCCGCACCGCCGCCCCCGACCCCCGAGCCGCCGCAGCCGACCGAAGCGCCGCCTGCGGAGCCCGCGGAGCCGTCGGAGCCGGGAGAGTTTACGCGCCTGTTCGGGGCGGGGCAGGGCGACGCTCCCGCGCCGCCACCGACCGGAGGGGCGGCCAGGCCCACGGAGGCTTCCCCGCCCGTTCAGCCGCCGCCGCCACCCTCCCGGCCTTCGGAGCCGTCGCAGCCGTCGCAGCCGTCGGAACCGGGGGAGTTCACGCGCCTTTTCGGAGCGGGACAGAGCGACGCCCCCGCGCCGCCGCCGGCTGGGGGAGCGGCCATTCCCGCGAAGCCCTCCCCGCCTGCCGACGTGCCGCCTACGCGGCCCTCGCAGCCCTCGCGGCCCTCCCGGCCCTCGCAGCCCTCCGAGCCTGGGGAGTTCACGCGCCTGTTCGGCCAGGAGAGCGCCCCGCCGGCACCCCCACGAGAGAAGTCGGGATGGGAGCCTTCGACCCCGACCGCGCCCTCGGGTCCTGGATCCGCCAGCGACTACCGCGACCGTCTCCAGGCGGGGGGGACTGGCCCCCGGACTCCCCCGTCCCCACCACCAGCTCCTCCGCCGGCCAGAGAGCCGGCCGGGCCCACCGAGACCTCCGAGCCAGGTGAGTTCACACGGCTCTTCGGCAAGGAGGAGGGAACGGTCCCCCGGACGCCGGAGCGGCCACGTGGAGACCCGGCCCCGTCGATACCCCCACCCGCGTCCGGGGCCAGGGACTACCGGGATCGGCTGCAGGCTGAGGGTGGGACCCGTCCACCCTCTTCGTCCGCCTCGCCGCGGCCGGCAGATCTCCCCTCAGGCCCGGGATCCTATACGCGTATCGTGTCCGCGACCCCGGCGCAGCCGTCGGCCGCCACACCGCCCGCGGCTCGAGAGGCCGCTCCGGCCGCCCCGAAGGGTCGCTCCAGGAGAGACTACATCGTCCTGGCCGCCGTGCTCTTGATCGTGGTGGTGAGCGCGGTGGCGTTGATCGTGGTTGCCATGAGGAGCGGAGGCGACGCGACGCCCTGAGGCACCCGCGTCGCACGACGCCAGGGACCGCAGGAAGGATCACTCCTCGGGGAGGATCAGCACCAGCTCGAGCTGCGGATTGGGGAACGCCGACGGCACGTAGGCGGCCAGGCTGCGCGCGAGAGCGATCTCGTCCCACTCCGGATTGGTCCTGTCGAGAAGGAAGTACTGGTGGTCCATCTTCACGGGGATCGCGCTCGGCGGTGTCGCGACGTGGGTCATCGGCACGCCCGGGAGCCCTCTCTTGTAGAGGTGGTCCAGCCGATCGTGGGAGCTGATCTTCACCAGCTCCCGGGTCTTCTCGATCAGATCCGCCTTGTCCAGGTCCGCCTTCATGGCGAGATAGACGTACGGCGCCTGGAGGTACCGCTCCTGATCGATGGCGGCGGCGTATACGGGCGGCTCCACCAACCTCAGGGGCAGCGACACGTAGTTGGTCGGCACCACGGTCTCCAGAAGGTGGCGGACGATCCCGTCCAGCGCGGTGAAGCACTGCGAGAGGTCGAGGTGATCATACGTGGGCATCGACCGAGCATCGACGTCCGACGAGAAGGTTGTCAGCGCGCCCGCCAGCGAGAGCATGGATTCGAAGAGTACCGCCGGGTGTCTGCCGCGGCGTTCGAACAGATGGCGAAGGACCGGAAGATAGGTGTTGGCCGTGTACAGCAGCCAGAAGTTCGCGATGTCCGCGATCCCGAAATCGGCGAGGCTCTGTCCGCGCTGACGTCGCGTCCCGGACAGCTCGGTGGATTTCGCCGAAAGCAGCTCGACGAGTCTCCGGGCGATGGCCATGAGATAGTCGCTGGACGCCACGTCCAGGACCGGAGGGACGAACCGGGGATCCAGCTCCAGCTCGCCACCGGGGGTCCGGGTGATGCGAGCCAGCGGCATGGCGACGCTCCCCTCTCGGGACTCCCCTCCCACCAGGATCCGGAGGTTCTTGCGAGCGACCTGAATGGGCTTTTCCGCGAGGCCCGTGTTCTCGTCCCGTCTCATCAACACCTCCGCCTGATACCGCGTGTCCCGGGCGACCTGGCTGGTGGACACGTTGTGGCCGTCGGGGCGGTATTCGGGAATCGCGAGGAAGGTGTCGACGGTGTTCTGGTCTGCCTCGAACGCGTCGGCCAGGGGCTTGGGGGCCGGGGCCGGGTCGGCACCCGGGATATCGAACGCGAGCCCGTCGGGAAAGAGCCCGGCCGCCGCCGAGAGCGCCAGCACGCCGCTGCCCAGGGCCTCGCGGTCGATGTCCAGGCTGCTGAAGCCCCAGGGGGCGAACGAGAGGGCCGAGAGGCGCATGCCGATGAGGTCCTCGAGGAAGCGATCCTGCAGCTGCAGATGCTGGGGGGTGAGCATGGCACCTTTGGTCCAGAGGACCCGCTGCATTTGCTTCATGTCGGATTACCTTTCGGTGACCGAGCTGGTCGAAGAGGTTCCAACGGCCTGGCCCGAGATGACGGTTCGCACAAGGTCTGCTGCGATGCGCGCAGGAGGCAAGGGGCCCTGCTTCCAGATTCCTGTCGAGGCCTCCCGGGCCACGGGGAGGACGCTGTACGGCAGGCCACGGAAAATGAGAACCCGCGACTGGGCCTCGATTTGCTTGACGCCCCTGACCACGACCGATATCCTCGCTAGATCCACCGGGTTTCGAGCCACCCCCCGGTTCTCCGCAGGCGTGACTCTCCCCCCGCTCCAACCCAGGACGGTGTCGAAATGGCCGAAAGCTCACAACACACATTGGGGCGTGTCCGCCCACCGAGGGTCAACATCACCTACGATGTCGAGGTCGGCGGCGCCATCGAGAAGAAGGAGCTCCCCTTCGTCATGGGCGTGCTCGGCGATTTCAGTGGTCAACCCGTCGAGCCGTTGGAGAAGCTGAAGGACCGCAAGTTCGTGGAGGTCACTCCCGACAACTTCGATCAGGTGCTGTCCAGCATGAAGCCGCACCTGGCCTTCACCGTCGACAACAAGCTCAGCGATGAGGGCGGGAAGATCGCGGTCGACCTCAGCTTCGAGAGCCTGGAGGACTTCCAGCCCGATCGGGTGGCCCAGCAGGTCGAGCCGATCAAGAAGCTCCTGGATCTGAGGTCTCAGCTCGCCGACCTGCGGGGGAGCCTGCAGGGGAACGAGAAGCTCGAGGAGATCCTGCAGGCGTCGGTGAGCGACGAAGAGAAACTCAAGAAGCTCGAGAGCGAGCTGGAAGCCATGGGCTCGGGAGACGACGATGGCGAATGAGAAGGAGCAGGCCGCCGCTGCCACCGAGCAGGAGACCGTAGAGGAGCTCTCGCTGCTGGACCAGATCGTCGAGGAAGGTCGCTTCGGGAAGGCACCGGCGGCCCAGGAGCGCGGCCGGGGACTCGTAAAGCAGTTCGTCGCTGAGGTGCTCGAGGGGTCCATCGCTGTCGGTGAGGACACCGAGGCGATGTTGAACGCGCGCATCGCGCAGATCGACCACCTCGTCTCGGCACAGCTGAACGAGGTGATGCACGCCGAGGAGCTCCAGCGGCTCGAGGCCACCTGGCGTGGCCTGCACTACCTGCTGGCTCAGAGCGAAACCGGCGAGATGCTGCGCATCAAGGTGTTGAACGTGCCCAAGAAGGAGCTTCTTCGGGATCTCACCAAAGGTGCCGCGGCCATCGAGTTCGATCAGAGCCAGCTCTTCAAGAAGGTCTACGAGGAAGAGTTCGGCGTGCTGGGGGGCGCACCCTTCGGAGCCCTGATCGGCGACTACTACTTCGGGCGCTCGGGTCAGGACATCGAGCTTCTGGACAAGATCTCCAAGGTGTCGGCCGCCGCCCACGCTCCGTTCCTGACGGCGGCCTCGTCCGACATGTTCAACCTGGAGAGCTTCGCGGACCTCGCGGCACCCCGCGACATGGCCAAGGTCTTCGACACGACCGAGTACGCCAAGTGGAAGCAGTTCCGGGATAGCGAGGACTCGCGGTATGTCGCCCTGACGATGCCGCATATCCTGCTCCGGGAGCCCTATGGGCGCGACACGGTGCCTATCGAGGCCTTCGACTACGAGGAGGCCGTCGACGGCAAGGACCATGACAAGTACCTGTGGGGCAACGCGGCCTGGGCCCTGGGCGCGCGAGTGACCCAGGCGTTCGCGCAGCACGGTTGGTGCGCCACGATCCGCGGCGTGGAGAGCGGGGGCCTCGTGCAGGGGCTTCCGGTACACAACTTCCGGACCGATTCCGGCGAAGTGGTGATGAAGTGCCCGACGGAGACGCCCATCACCGACCGCCGCGAGAAGGAGCTCGCGGATCTCGGCTTCGCGCCGCTGATCCATCGCAAGAACACCGCCGACGCAGCGTTCCTCAGCGTGCAGTCGGCCCAGAAGCCGAAGGTCTACAACAAGCCGGAGGCCACGGCCAGCGCGCGCATCTCCGCCCAGCTGCCCTATATCTTCTCCGCCTCACGTTTCGCGCACTACTTGAAGTCGATGATGCGGGACAAGATCGGCGGGTTCATGTCACGGAGCGAGGCGGCGTCGTTCCTGAACGACTGGATCGCGGACTACGTGGTGGCCAACCCGGATGCATCGGCGACCGTCAAGGCCAAGCGGCCGCTGTCCGAGGCACGCATCGACGTGACGGAGATCCCCGGGAAGCCGGGGGCCTATCGGGCCGTGGCTTTCCTCAAGCCTCACTTCCAGCTCGACGAGTTGGGAGTGTCGCTACGCCTTGTCGCGGACCTGCCACCGCCGGCGCAGTGAGGCGATTCGTGATCGGCGCTCACGGTTCTTTACGACAATACTCGAGGAGGAACAATGGCCTTTGACGCGTATCTCAAGATCGAAGGGGTGAAGGGCGAGACCCTCAGGGAGGGCCACAAGAACGAGATCCCCATCTACTCGTTCAGCTGGGGAGCGAGCAATCCCACGAGCATCGGGTTGAGTGGCGGTGGTGGCGCCGGGAAGGTCAGCCTGAGCAGCTTCAACTTCATGAAGAGGACGGATGCGGCGAGCGCCGCGCTCTTCCAGGCGTGCTGCACGGGCAAGCACTTTCCCAAGGCGACGGTGACTCTGCACAAAGCCGGTGGTGGGAAGTCCGTGGACTTTCTCAAGTACGACTTCGAGGAAGTCTTCGTGGACGGGGTCCAGTGGTCCGGGTCGAGCGGCGGTGATGACACCCCGACGGAATCGGTGTCCTTCGCCTTCAGCAGGGTCGAGATGACCTATAGCCCGCAGGCTCCCGATGGCACGAAGGTCGGAAAGCCCGTGGTCGGTAGCTGGGACCAGCGCACCGTTACGAAGTAGCTCGGCTGCGCAGCCGGCCGGAGTGATATGCAAGCGCGCGCGCTCTTCCAGGACGGGAATCTCGACGGGGCGATCGAGGCGTTGAACGCCGATCTCAGGAGCGACCCCACCGACCGACAGCGGCGGACGTTCCTGTTCGAGCTGCTCTGCTTCTCGGGTGCGTACGAACGGGCCGAGAAGCAGCTCGACGTCATCGCCGAGGGCGGCCCGGATGCAGCCATGGGAGCTCTTCTCTATCAGAGCGCTCTGCACGGAGAGCGGATCCGCCAGGACATGTTCGGGACCCGGGATTTCCCCGGGGGCGGTGCGACCCTGGAGCCGGTGTCCGGAACGCTCAATGGGAATCCCTTCGACACCCTCGAGGATGCGGACCCCAGAGTCGGAGCGCGCTTCGAGGTGTTCGTGGCCGGGCAGTACACGTGGCTCCCCATGCGCCAGGTTTCGACCTTGCGCATGGAGGCGCCGCGCCGGCTACGGGACCTCTTGTGGGCGCCCGCTGCCATGACGACCACGGGGGACTTCGAGGGCGATGAGCTGGGAGAGATCCTCCTGCCGGTTCTCGCCCCTCTCTCCTGGAGCCATTCCAACGATGCGGTGCGGCTGGGCAGGATGACGGAGTGGGTCGATCTCGAAGGCCAGCCGACGCCGTTCGGTCAGAAGCTGCTGCTCGTCGACGGCGAAGAGTTTCCGATCCTGGAGCTTCGCGAGCTCGAAATCGCGCCCGCAGTGGATTCCTCGAGCTGATGAGCACATGCCCCTCCGCACCGATCTGCTGGACCCCATCGATGGTCCGAACCCCGCAGGTGAGGATCTCACCTACGAGCTGATCCTCGACGAGCTGCAAGAAGCGAGGCGCGAGGACATCGACGTGGAGCAGGGGGAGTGGGAGCGCCCCCTGAAACGTGCGGACCATGCCAGGGTCGTCGAGCTCGGCAGCGAGATCCTCGCCACCCGATCGAAGGATCTCACCGTCGCTGCCTGGGTTGCGGAAGCGCTCCTCTATGAGGGTGGATTCGCGGGCTTTCGCGAAGGATTGGACCTCCTCAGGAGCCTGATGGAGCAGTTCTGGGATCACCTCTTTCCGGAGCTCGAGGACGAGGACACCGAGCTGCGCAGCGGGCCGCTCAACTGGGTAGGATCCAAGCTCGATTTTGCCGTGAAGCGTGTGCCGTTGAACGGGAGCGGTCACGACTACTTCGAGTACTCCGCATCACGTCTGATCCCCAGCGAGGAAGAAGCGGCGGAGGACATGGCAGTCGCGGAGCGCAGGCAAGCGGCCATCGACGAGGGCAAGATCACGCAAGAGGAGTTCCAGAAGGCCTTCCAGAAGACTCCGAAACAGTGGTACAAGGAGCTGGTCGAGGGTCTCACGGCGGCCTCCGAGGCGCTCCAGAGCCTCGATCAGCTCGGGCGGGAGAAGTTCGGCGACTACGACGCACCCTCGTACGTGTCGTTGAATCGCTCGATGGAGGAGGTGGCCTCGGTCGCGCGGTCGCTCCTGGACGAGAAGCTCCGTCTCGACCCGGATCCCGTGGAGCCCGAGCCGGTCCCGATGGCGCCCACGGGCGGCGAGCCGAGCGCCAGCGCCGCCGCCGGTTCGGGTGCGAAGCAGCAGGTCATCAGCCTGGAGCCCGTGAGCGCCGGCGACGCCGACGCGCGCATCGCCGCCGCGGCGCGATTCCTCCGTCGTGAAGATCCGAGGAATCCCGGCCCCTATCTCATGCTGCGGGGATACCGGTGGGGTGAGCTGCGGGCCGGGGCAGGGGATCTGGATCCACGGCTGCTCGAGGCCCCGCCGACGGCCTCACGCACCCATCTGAAGGGACTCCTCCTCGACGGTCGGTGGGATGAACTTCTCGAGGCGTGCGAGCAGGTGATGGCAACCTCGCACGGTCGGGGGTGGCTGGACCTCCAGCGCTACGTTCTGACCGCGTGCGAGAGCCTGGGGAGTGAGTACGAGCAGGTGGCCCGGGCCGTGACGGGGGAGCTCCGGTCCCTCCTGATGGATCTCCCCCTGCTCCTCGAAGCCACCCTCATGGACGACACCCCGACGGCCAACGCCGAGACCCGTGCCTGGCTCGCCAACGCGGTGATCGGAGACGAAGAGCTCGCGGCGGCGCAAGGAGCGGCCACAGAGCGGGCCGCCGGCCGAAGCGGTGGGTTTTCAGCCAGCGGTCGGGAGGTTCTCGAGCGGGCGCTTGCCAGCGTCAGGGCAGGGGATCCCCACAAGGGCATCCAGCTGCTCATGAAGCATGCGGAGCAGGAGAAGAGTGAGAGGGCCCGGTTCCTCAGCCGCTCCGAGGCGGCGGGCATCATGGTAGAGGGCGGGCTCACCGGAGTCGCCCTCCCCATCTTGAGGGAGCTCTACGAGCAGATCACCAGTCACAACCTCGAGGAATGGGAGGAGGGGGAGGTCATCGCCCGGCCCCTGGGTCTACTCCACCGATGCCTGGACTCCTCCGAGTAAGAGCTTCAGTACGACCTCTACCAGCGCTAAGCTCGAGCGGACGGTTCTGACGTCCTTCCTGGATCGACTGATCGACGAGAACCCCAGGAGCGGATCCGAGCCGGCGATGTCCTTCGACGAATCCGTCCGTCGGCTCAAGGCCAGCGTGCTCAGGGATCTCGACTGGCTGCTCAACACCCGCCGGGGGGTGGATTCGGACGAGGAGCTCACCCCCGAGGTGCGCGAGTCCGTCTACAACTACGGGCTACCGGACATCAGCTCCCTTGGCGTCGACGCTCCCGAGACCCATCGCCAGATCGTCCAGAACGTGGAAGAGACCATCACGCTATTCGAGCCGCGCCTCTCCGACGTTCGCGCACGCCTCGCCGAGACCCCGGAAGGGTCCATCCAGGAGCTCCGCATCTTCATCGAGGCGACGCTGGAGATGGATCCCCATCCCGAGCGCATCGCCTTCGATACGACCATCGACGTGTCGACCGGTCGATTCACCGTCGAGGACAGCGACCATGCGTGACGAGCTCCTCGAGTATTACGAGCGGGAGCTTTCGTTCCTGCGTCGCAGCGGCGCGGAGTTCGCGAAGCAATACCCCAAGATCGCGTCGCGCCTGCTCCTCGAGCCCAACAAGTGCGACGATCCCCATGTTGAGCGTGTGTTGGAGGGCTTCGCCTTTCTCGCGGCGCGGATCCATCTCAAGATCGACGACGACTTCTCGCAGAGATCGACGACGACTTCTCGCAGGTCAGTGAGGCCCTCCTCGACGTCATCAGTCCTCACTACATCCGGCCCATTCCATCCCTCTCCCTGGTCCAGGTCGAGCTCGATCCGGAGCAGGGGAAGCTGACGTCGGGGCTGAGCATTCCCCGGGGCGCGCTGCTGGAATCCCGTCCCGTCCGCGGCGTGCCGTGCCGGTTCCGGACCTGCTACGACACGACACTCTGGCCCATCACCGTGCAGGATGCCCGGTGGGTGGCACCCCATCAGCTGAAGCCCAAGGTGGCTGCCGCCGACGCAGTGGGCGCCCTTCGCGTCGTCCTGAGCTGTCTTCCGGACATGACCTTCAAGGGGTTGGAGCTGGAGACGCTCCGCTTCTATCTGAACGGTGAGGACAATCTGGTGTCGACGCTCTACGAGCTGTTGTGCAACAGCTGTCAGAGCGTCCTGGTCCGTCCCGCCGGGGGCGAATCTGCCGCGGGACCGGCGACGTGGACGTCGGGCGCCATCCGGCCGGTCGGGTTCCAGGAGGACGAAACGCTGCTGCCCGTGCCCCGGCGCTCGGTCGCGGGCTACCAGCTCCTCCAGGACTACTTCGCGTTTCCGAAGAAGTACTTCTTCATCGACCTGGCGGGCTTTCACACGCTGCCCGCCGAATTCGGATCCTCGGTGGAAGTCGTCTTCCTCATATCGTCCTTCGAGCGGCCCGACCGGCGGCACATGCTCGAGGCCGACGTGTCGACCGATACCGTGCGGCTCGGTTGCACGCCCATCGTCAACCTGTTCCCACAGACGTCGGAGCCGATCCGCATCACGCAGCGGAAGCACGAGTACCCGGTGATCGCCGATGCCCGCAGGCGACTGGAGACGGGCATCTTCTCGGTGGACGAGGTCGTGGCGGTGACGCCGGGGGCGGGAGCGCCGGTGCGCTTCGAGCCGTTCTACTCCTTCCGGCACAGCGCGGACCAACCGGGCGGCCAGCGGTTCTGGCACGCACGGAGGCGGCGGAGCGAATGGCGGGAGGACGAGGGGTCCGACGTGCTGCTGTCCTTCGCGGACCTGTCCGGGCGGCCGGTGCATCCCGACGAGGACGCAGCCACGGTACGTCTCACCTGCCACAACGGGGAGCTTCCCGGTCAGCTCCCGTTCGGCGCTCCCGATGGGGACTTCAAGCTGGAAAGCGGCGAAGCATCCATCCGGCGGATCGTCACCCTGGTCAAGCCCACCGCGCTCGTCGAGCCTCCCCTGGGAAAGCCCCAGCTGTGGCGTCTGATCTCGCAGATGTCGCTCAACTACCTGTCGTTGGTGGACGGCGGGCCCGAGCCTCTCCAGGAGCTTCTGCGCGTCTACAACTTCGGGAAGAGCGCCGCAGCCGAGAAAGAGATCGACGGCATCCTGTCGGTCGGGAGCAGTCCGGTGTACTCCCGGGTCCCCAGTGAGCACGGCCTCAGCTTCGCACGCGGTCGGCGGGTCGACATCGAGTTCGACGAGGATCGATACACGGGAGGCGGCGTGTACCTGTTCGCCAGCGTGCTGGAGCACTTTCTTGGCCTCTATGCCTCGGTGAACAGCTTCACGCTGCTGGCCGCCCGGACCAACCAGAGAGAGGCGCCGCTGGGTGAGTGGGCGCCGAGGGCCGGATGGAAGCCGCTGATATGAGTGGATCCGGACAGACGCCGCCGGCCCAGGAGACGCCGATCCAGCCGAGGCTGGCTTCCGCGCTCGGAAAAGCCCCTCAGTCGTTCGAGTTCTTCCAGGCCGTGCGGCTGCTCCAGATCCTCCACCCGGACCGGCGGGCCGTGGGAGGCTTCGGCGACCCGCGGGACGAGGTGGTCCGCCTGTCGGCCAGCCCGGGCATCGCGTTTCCGGCCAGCGAGATCCACACCTTCGAGGTGAGGGAGGACGCACCCCACCAGATGAGCGTGAACTTCATGGGGCTGACGGGGCCTCAGGGAGTCCTGCCACTGTACTACTCGACGCTCGTGCTGCAGCGCGTCGCAGCCCGGGATCACGCGCTGAAGGCCTTCTTCGACCTCTTCCACCACCGCATGATCTCCCTCTTCTACCGGGCATGGGAGAAGAGCCATCTGGTGGCGGGGTACGAGAAGGACCGGGGGGACAAGCTGACGTGGCTCCTCCTCGATCTCATGGGTGTGGGGGGGAAGGGGGTGCAGACCCGCCTGGGCATTCCAGGCGAGTCGCTCCTGTTCTACGCCGGGCTGCTGGGCCCGCAACAGCGGAGCGCGACCGCGCTGCGGCAGCTGATCGAGGACTATTTCGGCGTGCCGGTCGAGGTGGAGCAGTTCATCGGGGAATGGCATCCGATTCCCCGGTCGGAGCAGACGGGCCTGGGCGACGACGCGGCGGACGCGGCGCAGCTGGGCATAGGCAGCGTCGTAGGGGACGAGCTCTGGGACCCTCAGTCCAGCGTGCGCATTCGATTGGGGCCCCTCTCGCGCAAGGAGTTCGAGAGGTTTCTCCCCACCGGGGATGCCTACCGGGACCTTCAGGCGCTGACGCGCTTCTTCGGGGACGATCAGCTGGACTTCGAGGTGCAGCTCGTCCTGGCGAAAGACGATGTACCCCCCCTCGAGCTGGGGGATGAGACGAAACCGCCAACGCCCCTGGGATGGGGGACGTGGATCCGTTCGGCGGACTTCGCGCGGGACGCAGACGAGACCATTCTGAGGCTTTGACCGGGAAAAGACATGAACGTGAATCTCCGCGGCCTGATCGACAGGCTGAACGACGTGACACGCAGCGCGGTGGATGCGGCCGCCGGACTCTGCCTCGGACGGACGCACTACGACGTCGAGGTCGAACACCTCCTGATCAAGCTTCTCGACCAGACCGATACCGACGTCGCGTTCATCTTGAAGCACTACGGCGTCGACCGGGCGCGGCTCTCCAAGGATCTGACGGCCGGCATCGACCGGCTGAAGTCGGGCAACGCCCGCACCCCCTCCCTCAGCCCGGCGCTGGTCTCGTGGCTGTCCGAGGCCTGGATGGTGGGGTCGGTGGACCACGGAGCCTCGAGGATCCGTTCCGGCCACCTCATGAGAGCTCTGGTGGGGACACCGGAGCTGATGCGTCAGCTCTCCGATTCCACCGGAGAGCTCGACAAGATCTCCCCGGAAGAGCTCGGCAAGGAGTTCGACGCCGTGACGGGAGAATCCGTCGAGGAGACGTACGCGCCGTCCCCCGGCGCCGACGGGCAGCCCACCCGCGCCGCCGGAGGCAAGACCCCGAACCTGGATCAGTTCACCTTCGATCTGACGGAGCGGGCCCGGGCCGGACAGATGGATCCTGTGCTCGGTCGAGATCTCGAGATCCGTCAGGTCGTCGACATCCTGACGAGACGACGCCAGAACAACCCCATCATGGTTGGGGAAGCGGGGGTGGGGAAGACCGCCGTCGTGGAAGGCTTCGCTCAACGTCTGGCCGAGGGTGACGTGCCTCCTGTGCTGAGGAACGTGACCCTGCGCTCGCTGGATCTCGCGCTGCTCCAGGCCGGTGCCGGCGTGAAGGGCGAGTTCGAAAACCGGCTCAAGGGGCTCATCGAGGAGGTGAAGTCGTCCCCCACGCCCATCATACTCTTCATCGACGAGGCGCACACGATGATCGGCGCCGGGGGAGCCGCGGGACAGGGTGACGCGGCCAACCTTCTCAAGCCGGCCCTGGCGCGGGGCGAGCTGCGGACCATCGCGGCCACCACGTGGTCGGAATACAAGAAGTACTTCGAGAAGGACCCGGCCCTCACACGTCGCTTCCAGGTCGTGAAGGTGGAGGAGCCCACCGAAGTGTTGTGCAAGATCATGATGCGCGGCGTGGTTCCGGCCCTGGAGGCCCACCACAACGTGCGTATCCTGGACGACGGCATGGACGCGGCGGTCCGCCTCTCGGCCCGATACCTCTCGGAACGCCAGCTCCCCGACAAAGCCGTCAGCGTGCTGGACACCGCCTGCGCCCGGCTGTCGCTGGGGCAGACCTCGACACCGTCCGCCGTGGAGGACGCTCAGCGCCGTCTGGCCGACCTGGATGTCCAGGAGCGCGTCCTGAAGCGCGAGATGGCCGTGGGCATCGACCACACGGAGCGGTTGGAAGAGATCGCCGAAGAGCGGACCTCGGTGAAGGCCGAGCTCCAGGGCCTCTCGGAGCGCTGGAAGAAGGAAAAGGCGCTGGTGGACAAGGTCCGGGTGGCACGGGAGCGGCTGGAAGCCCTCGCGGAAGGAGAGGAACGTCCCCAGGCGGAGGGTGAGGTCGAAGCCCGGGAGGTCCAGGGATCCGAGGAGGAAGAAGCCGTCGACGTCGAAGCCTCCGCCGGTGACGGGTCCGGCGGGGAGCCCGCCCAGGAGGAATCTCTACCGGAGGATCCCGAGGCGCTGCGGGAGGTGCTGGCCACCCTCACCTCGGAGCTGGAGGAGATCCAGGGGGAAGACCCCCTCGTGCCCGTGACCGTCGACGGAGAGCTGGTGGGTCAGGTGATCTCGGCCTGGACCGGTATTCCCGTGGGGAAGATGGTGCGCGACGACGTGAGCATGGCGCTCGAGCTGGAGGGCCACCTCGGGGAGAGGATCATCGGACAGGACCACGCCCTCGAGGTCATGAGCCACCGGATCCGCACGTCCAAGGCCGGCATCGAGGACCCGCAGAAACCTGTGGGCGTCTTCTCCACCCTCAAGGGCTCCCCGCCGGGCTATGTCGGTTACGGCGAAGGCGGAGTGCTCACCGAGGCGGTGCGTCGTCACCCGTACTCGGTGGTGCTTCTGGACGAGGTGGAGAAGGCGCACCCCGATGTCCTGGAGCTCTTCTTCCAGGTCTTCGACAAGGGCCGGATGGACGATGGCGAGGGCAGGGAGATCGACTTCAAGAACACGATCATCATCCTCACGACCAACGCCGGGACCGAAACGATCATGAAGATGACGGCGGATCCCGAGACCATGCCTGCCTGGCAGGGTCTGGTGAAGGCGCTGAAGCCCGAGCTCGACAAGGTGTTCAAGCCCGCCTTCCTCGGCCGCATGGTCATCGTGCCGTACTTCCCGGTGCGCGACGAGGCGCTGAAGACCATCGTGAAGCTCAAGCTGGGCAAGGTGGGGCGTCGCCTGGGCGAGAGCCACAGGATGCGCTTCACCTACGACGATGCCCTCATCGACGAGGTGGCGGCGCGCTGCACGGAGGTGGAGAGCGGCGCGCGCAACATCGACAACATCCTCACGAACACCCTGCTACCCGATCTGTCCAGGTTCCTGCTGGGCTGGCTGGTGGAGGGAGAGAAGCCCGAGGGTGTGCACGTCTCGGTGGGGGAGGACGGGAGCTTCTCCTACGCGCAGGCCTGACGGCCGCCGGGGGCGCCCGGGAAGGCCTAGCCAGCCTCCCCGACGCAGCCGGCATTGCTGACCCCGAACTGGGCCAGCAACGCGTTGGAGTAGGTATACACCCGGTCGGCGTGCACCCCGAAGCGCAGGACGGCGGCCTCTTCCTCGGGGGTGATCTCGCGGCCGGACGCGATCACCACGTGGAGAAACGCGTGCGCGTGCTCGGCACACTCCAGCGCGGCCAGGGCCGCGTGATGGATCCGGGGGGTGAGCGGACCCAGCGGGGCGTGGTAGCAGTAGGCCCGCCCCGGCTCGTCGGGGGGAAGGTAGACCCAGATGAGCACCA
>JARRLD010000096.1:0-21595 GCA_037387345.1 Gemmatimonadota bacterium | reverse complement strand
CATCGACATCCTGAACGAGGGCGGCACACCTGCCCTCTCCATCGCCGGTCAGGGCCGCATCCCGGGCCCGACGTTCGGCGGCACCGAGTATCCACAGGAGCTGTCGTGAGGCCGAACCACGGCCGCGGACATGATCTTCTTCAACGAGCGGGGGGATGAGGTGGGGGGGCTGACCTACCAGGGCGACGTCATGGACGACGGATACCGAGCCTCCGGCGGCATCACCTTCGACCAGTTCCGCCAGGACCAGGTCGTCAGCCTGCGCTACAGCGACAGCGGAACACGCCGCTCACTACGCTCTAGGCACGTACCGCATCGCCACCGCCCCTGAGCCGAACTCCACCCGATTCACCAGCTCCAAGTCGACATACTTCGATAGCCCCGCGAACAACGTCGGCCCGTGCCCGGCGAGTCTGGGTATCACCACGAACTCGTACTCGTCGATCAATCCCAGCTCCGCCAACGCCAACGGGAGCTTCATACCTCCGACCAACACCCCCTTGCCCGATTCCCGTTTGAGCTCCTGAACGGCCCGTCCCAGGTCCCCGCGCAACAGTTCCGCATTCCAATCGACCCGCTCCAGCGTGCTCGAGACCACGTACTTCCTTGCCGCGTCGATCGTCTCGGCGAACGGTTCCATCCAGGGCTCCATCCAATCAGGCCTCGCACGGGTTGACTCAACCGGCCGCCAAGCCGCCTCCATCATTTCGTATGTCACCCGGCCGTAGAGCAGGGCGTCGGCCCGAGCCAGGCTTTCGGCCCAGTAGCTGTGCAACTCTTCGTCCACCAGCCCTGCTCGATGATCGCAACATCCGTCCAATGTGACGTTGATGCCATATCGTAGCGGTCGCATTGCCCGGTTTCCGGCTCAAAAGGTCAACTGTGGACTCCTGACCAACTCCATAGCACAGGCCAGTTTCCGATAACGGATCTTGAGAGCGCGCCCCTTGCGGGTACCAAGACGGGATCGAAGCGGACCCGAAAAAGGGACCCAGCAAGGAGCCGCTCTCATGGGCGAAGGTCGGTGGCTCGGCGCCGTGTACTCCGGAGCGTGCGCAGCGCGCGGAGGCGGAATTCGCATTGTCATACGAAGGTGAACCGTGCCGTGCTCCGGCGTTGATGTGACCTCTACCGATCGCCATCGTTCTCGGATTGCGCCCATTTGATGATGCGCTCGATCACCTCACTCTTCGCCTCTGCATAGGCATCGGTGTCCCGCCAACGTCGGCTGGCCAACTCGCTCTTGGTCGTTGCATAGAGGTCTCGATCCGCCGGATTGCTGCGCAGTCGGTCACGGAACGTCAACCAGCGGCTGATCTCCGAGCACCCTCGGGATACGACATGGATATTTGCATTACGTTCCGGCGGACTGAATAGCCGATGCTGATGCCAATGCGGTTCGCGAAGCCGAAGATGATACCCAGCCGCCTCCATCAGGAACAGATACGCAGGCTCGTCCGCCGAGCTCGGGACCACAAGAAGGATGTCAACCTTGTCCTTGGCCACGAGCCCAGGAACCGAGGTCGAGCCAATATGCTCGATCTGTAAAGCAAGGTCACCGAGGGCGGCACCGATCGCCGCTGCGTGCGTCGCAAACTGATCCGGCCAGGACAGATCATATTCGACGAGCCGGATCTGCTTCCCGCCCTCCATCATCGACATGGCGACGTTCGTGTGATCAGTGAGGTCACCTATGCGCGGATCACTTTCGGAAAACGTTCAAGGGCTCAGAAGCCGGCCCTACTGATAGGCTGCTACATCGGGGGCAGATGTTCCAATCTACACCCCGACCGAACCGACCACATCCATGGGGCCGGTTTGGGTCGAGGGGCGCCCCCAGGCGTCCCGAGCCTGAGCCCCTTTTGTTACGCGGCGTTGCCTCCTCCCCGCTCTCCGGGTCCGCTTCTGTACGGCCTCTCACACCCTCCCCGTGAAGACGATGACCTGAACACCGTTTGGGTCGCGTATGTAGCTGTAGACGCTCCCCCACGGACGTTCATGAGGCCCGTCTACTGCCCACCCGTCACCCAGCCTATCGAGGAAGCTGGCCATATCTCCTACGCGAAACTGGACGGAAGCGGCTCCGTTGTTTGGGGTCGCCACTTTCCCGAATTCCAGAAAGGCCGCCCCGGAGTCGTCTTCAAGGCCGAAGATCACCCCGGAATCACCATCTCCGGACCACTGGTCCACGACCTCTAGCCCAAGGATGTCGCGGTAGAAGGAAACGGTAGCGGCTACATCCGCCGTCTGTAGTCGCACCTTCAGCCCCGTGAATTCATGAACTGCCTCTCCGTCAGATACGCTGCCGGTCAGCGCGAGGACGAGAACGGCAGCAAGTAGACGCCTCGGGCGCCGCATCGCGACGCTCCTCACCTGCTGGACCAAGCACGACTCAGTGACACGCCTTGCCATTTCCTCACTCCCGTTTGCCTTCGTCCACACGCCGGCTTCCCGGCGTCGTCCGTCCGATGCCGTTCTGGCTCCTACATGCCCCTCGCAATGCCGTGTAACGCCTTCCTTCCGACGCAGATAGACGCAACCCCACCTCCTGGCCATGAGTATGCGACAGTACCCTCCGACCACCGGTTCCGCCTCCCGGAGGGGCGGAGCATCATCCTCACAGTACGGTGCGAACGAACGAAACGCGGGGCCGTGCACCATGCGGATCCCCTCGACCGCCGGGGGAGTTCACGGCGACGCGAACGCCCGCGCTTGGCGATCGTCCGACCATCGGAGTATGGTTGTGGATTCGGCAAGCACCTGTGTCTCCTGATCGTCCGCCTCCGATCACGACCGGGCGACACGGACATCGACCGTCCCGGGAGGAAGGATCATGTGCACGACGCTCGATGGCTGGACCCGAAGAGACTTCGTTCGGCGGACGTCGTCCGCAGCCGCTCTGGGCCTCCTTCCGGGAGCGTTCCGCCTTCCCTCCTGGTCGGAGCTCGGTGACGTCGAGCGACCTCACCTCGAGGTCGCGCTGAGCGCTTGGCGATGGATCCAGTCGGCACGGGTCGTGACCGACCACGGAGTGACCTGGCCCGCGGACCCCGACGATGCCGAGTCGGTCGGATGGACCCTGTACAGCCACTCGCCGGGAGTACTCTTGTTCGCGCTCGAGCTCTTCCACGCCACCAAGGACGAGGCGGTGCTGGACGAGGTGCGGAAGGGCGCCGACCACCTGGCTGCCTACCTCGACGACGAACGGGTCGGAGCGGGCCTGTACACGGGTCTGGCCGGACTCTCCGTCGTCTTCCAAGAACTGCACCGGGCCTCGGGTGACCCCACGTACCGGGAGCTCACGGAGCGGGCGCTCGAGAGGATCGTTCAGCTTTCGGAGCCATCCGGCTCCGGAGTCGCGTGGCCGCAGCCCGGTCCCGACGGAGCCGGGGTCGAAGTCACGGACATCGTGAGCGGCGCGGCCGGTACGGGGCTTGGACTCCTGTGGCTACACGACCGCCTGGGCGCGGCCGCCGCCCTCGATGCAGCCGTCGCCGCGGGCCACCGCCTCGTCGAGCAGGCCGAGCCGGTGGATGGCAAGGGTCTCCGGTGGCAGCTCCGCGAGGGCTACCCACGAGAATACCCGAACTTCTCGCACGGCACCGGAGGGGTGGCCTACTTCCTGGCCACCCTTCACGAACGGACAGGGGAACGGGCTTTCGAGACCGCCGCGACGCGTGGGGCTCGGTACCTTCAGTCGATCGCCCGGGTTGAAGACGGCGGCTACCGCATCTTCCATTACACGCCGGATGGCGAGAACCGATACTACCTGTCCTGGTGCCATGGCCCGGTCGGCACCAACCGGCTGTTCCACCGACTGGGGGCGACGACCGGCGACGTGGAGTGGCAGGAGTGGACGCATATGGGGGCCCAGGGCATCATGGGCTCCGGGGTACCCGAACGACGGACGCCCGGGTTCTGGGAGAACATCAGCCAGTGCTGCGGAGACGCGGGGCTGGGCGAGCTCTTCCTGACCCTCCAACGCATGACGGGCCGTGCCGAGTACGGGGCCTATGTGGAGCGACTCAACGCGTCCCTGCTGGGCCGCTCGACCAAGGGGGATGGGGGAATCAGGTGGATCCAGGCAGAGCACCGCGCACGACCGGACCTGCTCGTGGCCCAGACGGGGTTCATGCAGGGCGCGGCCGGAGTCGGCAAGTACTTCCTGCACGTGGATCGGATGGAGGAGAGTGGGGAGGGGCCACGCATCGTCCTTCCCGACTCCCCGTACTAGGGCGGGACGGGAAGGGCGTGGGCAACACCCGTCACCGTGCTGTGCGCCAACCTCTGCCCACGGACTCGGAGCCGCGTGCGTAGCCAGAGACTGGGCCCATGAGCGTACGACGGTGGATACGCGAGTTCGCTCGGAGGCCGGACGACACGGAAGCCGACGCCTTCTCCAAGGCCCTCATCCTGGTGATCGCGCTCAGCTGCAGCGCGTGCGGGATCTTGTGGGGGCTTCTGTACGCGGCGGTCTTCGGGTTCGGCCCGACCATGGCGCTGGCTCTGGCGTTCTCGGTCATCGTGGGCGGGGCCGCGGTCGTGTCCGCCCGCCGAGCCGATCACCGGCCGCTGATCTATGCCCAGATCGCATGCATCGTCTGGATTCCCGCGCTCATCGAGTGGACCATCGGGAGCACGGCGGCGTCGGGGCTCGTGATCGCCTGGAGCTTCCTGGGCCCCATCGGCGCGTTGATGTTCCTGTCGTTTCGCCAGGCGTTGGTCTGGCTGGGCATGTTCCTGCTCATCGTGCTGGTCTCCACCGTCTTCCAACCCGCTCTTCTCGGCGCGCCGCTCCCCGTTCCGGCACCCATTCAGTCGGTGTTCTTCGCGATGAACGTCGGCGTGGCATCGGTGGTGGTGTTCGCCGCTGCTGCGTGGTTCGTGCGGACCATCCAACGGGAGCTCGCGTTCCGCCTCCGAGCCAACGCCGCCCTCGCGGAGAGTCATCGTCAGCTGGCCGCGTCACAGCAGGTGCTCATCCAGAGCGAGAAGATGGCGGCGCTCGGCCGACTCAGCGCGGGTATGGCGCACGAGTTGAACAATCCGGCCGCCGCGGCCTTGCGGAGCTCCGGCCAGCTCAGGGAGGCGGTGGAGAGCTTGTGGAAGGCGTCCTTCGCTCTGGGACAAGCGCGGCTCGAGCCGGAGCACCACGACCGGCTCGACGGGCTCACGGCCGTAGCCGAACGACGAGCACGAGGCTCGCAGAACCTATCGGCGCTCGATCGGATGGACCGGGAGGCCGAGATCGAGGCCGCACTCGATGACCTGGGATTGGCCGCGCTGGAGGCGCGGGCAGCCGACCTCGTGGAGCTGGGCATCGATGCGGCGGCACTCGGCGAGCTCCACGATCTCTTCGGCGACGCGGCGCTGGTTCCGGCACTGGAGCGCGCCCTCCTGTGGCACACGGTCGTCAGCCTGATCGGCGAGATCGAGCACGGCTCGGAGCGAATCACCGGAATCGTCGGCGCGCTGAAGTCGTACACGTTCCTCGACCGCGGGGAGGCACAGACCGTGGACCTGAACGAGGGGTTGAACGACACGCTGTTGATGATGAACAGCGTCCTGAAGGAGGGGATCACCGTGAGCCGAGACCTCGACCTGACGCTGCCCACGATCACGGCCCAGGGCGGCGGCCTCAACCAGGTCTGGACCAACCTGATCGCCAATGCCGCCGACGCCATGGGTGGAGAGGGCGAGCTCACCGTGCGCAGCCGCCGTGAAGACGAACAGGCCGTCATTCAGATCATCGATTCGGGCCCGGGGATCCCCCCCGATGTCGAGGATCGCCTGTTCGACCCCTTCGTCACGACCAAGCCGGCGGGCGAAGGTACCGGCCTGGGGCTGTACATCAGCCGTAACATCATCGTCCAGCAACACGGGGGGACGCTCCACGCGGACTCCCGACCCGGGAGGACCTGCTTCGAGGTGCGGCTTCCCCTCGTCCGGGAGGACGCCGCGCCGGCCGATCCGGCTGAGTGATCCGACGCACGCGAAGCCCGTGCTGGGCCCGCCGGACCCGGTGACCTGCCTGAGGGTAGCGATCTCCCTACCCCTGTTCCCCTGACCATCGCACAGACCCACCAAGCACCATGGACCTCACCATCACCGGCACCGTCAACGACGTCCTGCCCGAACAATCCGGAGAGGGCCGCAATGGCCCCTGGCGGAAGCAGGAGTTCATCCTCGAGACCGAGGGGACCTACCCCAGGCAGGTGTGTATCGTCATGTGGGGCGACAACATCGACCAGTTCGCCGTGCAGGAGGGCGAGCGCCTCACGGCACACGTCGACATCCAGAGCAGGGAATACAACGGCCGGTGGTACACGGACGTGAAGGCGTGGAAGGTGGCCCGGGATGATGGCCAACAGGACGCCGCCCCACCCTCCGATCCCGACGAGCCCTTCCCGGAGCCGCCATCGGACGAGGACGGCGATGACGGGCTGCCCTTCTAGCTCAACCCGGCTTCACCGAAAAGAGGTGGATGACCTGACCGGCGAGGTTCAGGTACTCCACTACGGCCTCGGCCGGTTCGACCGTGATTCGGGCGTGTCCCGAGTCGGTCCAGAAACGACCATAGCCGGTGATATCACGACCGAACTTCCAGGGCGCTCCGAAGCTGCCGGGAAGCGCATAGTGGATGTCGTCCACTACGTCGTCCACGAATACGTGGTCGTGGCCGTAGAAGAAGATCTGAACGCCGTGCTCCCGCATCAGCTCGTGAATCCGAATCTGCTCGCCCGTGTCCGCAGCCCGTGCGCCTCCACGCCCGTACAGGCTTTCCCTCTCGCTGGCCGCGTCTCCACCCACGGCATGGTGGATGCACACGAACTTGAACGGATGGTCCGAGGCCGACAGCGTGCGCTCGAACCAGGACATCTGAGCGGGACCTAGTGTCCAGTCGTCGACGGTCGTCACGTCGTCCCGGAGGCTGGGCTGGGCGGCGCTGGGCCGAGTGTATCCCTGGACATTCAGCACGATGTAGAGGGCGGGTCCCCACGGGAACGCGTAGTAGTCCTGTTCGCGCCCGCCGCCCCACGGATAAGTGTCGGGGGTCGGGTTGGGAGTGAACCTGTGTCGCACCGACCGCACGATTCCGAGCGAATCCTCCTGGAACTTGCCGGACTCGCCCTCCCAGTTGCCGATGAGGCCGAAGTGGGGGCAGGACATGGTAAGCGGCCCGGTCAGCGTCCGGTACATCCCGTACGCACGCTCCGCTCCCAGAGCGTTGGTCTGGGGCTCGTTCCGTGAGGTTGCCCACGCGACGTTGTCGCCGAGCGCGATCACGAACTCGGGCCGATCTCGAAGAACGTTCCGCACCACATCGGCCGTCACCTGCGTCTCGGGCCGTCCCAGCGGGAAGGAACCGGTGTGGGAGTCCGTGACCAGGGCTGCGGTATACGCTGCCTCTCCCCCGCGCTGCGTCGTGAAGCCGCCTACCGCGCCGATGTCCACGTCGCCGCTCTCGGAGGCCATCCGGATCCGGTAGTCGTAGCGACTTCCCGGCTCCAGCCCATCCAGGGGCCATGAGAAGAAGTCCCCGGGTTGGGCGACGAGTTCAGGTCCGTTGGGCATCCACTCGTCGGACCCGGCAGGGCGGATCTCCACCGTGCCGGTGGCGGGATCGTGTCCGTTCCGGGCACTGATGGTGATGGCCCGACCGGTCGGGCGGGTCAGGAACGGCAGCAGAGAGAGCTGGGGAGCCCGCGGCGCGGCCCGGCGAAGGACCAGAGACGGGGCCGCGACGAAGGACCCGATGCCCTTCAGGAACGTACGGCGGGGCACACCCACGGGAAGGGTATCGTCTGTCGGCCGGTCCATGTCTCGGGATCTACCAAAGGGCATGGAAGGGCACAAGGGGGCTGCTCCCCGTGGGCCTCGATGTCAGGCGACGCCTGTCTTACCCCTCGCCTCCAGGTGGTGGCAACGTGCCAGCGATCGTCACCGCGTGCTCGAGCTGCGGGTCGTGGCCGGAAGCGATGTCCGCCTCCGACTGTGGGACGCGGAAATCCGGCGGTACACCATTCCACTCGATGGGGAGGCCGTCGTAGCGCAGCACGCATCCCGTGGGAATGTGGATACGGATGCCGCTGGGCAGCGTGCGGTCGCCCTGCGAGACATCCCGATCGTTGCAGCCGGCACCGGCCGTGGTGTCGCCCACCAGGGTCGCCATCGGAAGCTGCCGCATGGTCTCCGCCAGGATCTCCGCGGCGCTGTGGGAGGCGCCGTTGATGAGCACGACGACCCGGTTGGCGTACGCGTCGTGTCCCGCCGCCGGTTGGATGGGTTCCCACGGCTCGAAGGGTACGCCGTCCACCTCCACGGCCTCGACCCAGACGAGCGTGGACGTGATGAACTGGCTTACCACCGCCGCAACGTTCTCGTGGTCCCCGCCGTTGTTGTTGCGGACGTCGAGGATGAGCCCGTCGGTGCTGCGTAGGGCCTCCACGACCTCCCCGAAGTGGTCCGCCACGGCGCTGGGGTCGAAGCTCGCGATGCGGATGTAACCGACGTCCCCACCGATGGTCCCGTACTCCACGGCCCCACCTCCCACCCGCTTGAGCCGTTCGTCCAGGTACTCCGGCACCAGAAGCGCACTGAACGTGTGCCGGTCACGGATCAATCGGGTCGAGATGTACGGGTAGAGCGGGCCGCCTCCCGGCGTCGTCAGGTAGAGGTGGCCATCCCGGGGCACAGCCAGCAGATCCGAGAGGACCTGGAGGATTTCGGCCCCCTCGGCCGCCTCCGCCAGCGGGCGGTAGACGGCGTGGACGCTGTCCCAGGCGATCGCCTTCTCGTCGAAGACGGGATAGACCGAGTCCACCCAGCTCCAGGCCGCCTCGAAATCGGCGACATCCGTGTCGCTGTCAGGGGCCGACACCAGGAGCGTGTTGCACGCCTCGGTGACCACCAGGAACGCGGCGAGCGCCAGCGTTCGGGACCCCTTCCTGGCCGTGCTCACCGGGACAGCGTCACCTGGACGAAGAGGTTGTCGCCCGCCGAGGCCACGGGGTCCCACGACCGGATGCGAAGTACGGCGAGCTCGTAGCCGACGCCCAGCCATACGTGGTCCAGAAGCGAGTAACGGGCGTCGAGGCCGATCGTGGAGCTGAACCCCGCCCACGGCGCGAGCAGCGCGACGGGCGACTCGTCGTCCTCCACCAGGTCCACCATGCGCAGCGCCAGCGACAGGACCGTGGAGCGCAGGTTGCCGTTGACGACCAGACGGTCGGACAGGGGAAGCACGACCTGCGCGTTCACTCCCGCCGAGAGCATGGCCGCGAAGGACACGATCAGATTGAAGGCGTTGTCGCCCAGCTCAGGCTCGTTGACGTACAGGGAGAGCCCGCCGGACGGACCCAGGAAGAGCTCGGCATCCCTCGAGAGGAATCGAAAGCGGCTTGCGCGGTGGAAGTAGTCCAGGTTCAGCGCCGCGTGTGTGATTCCGGTGAATACACGGTGGTTGGCGATCTCGCTGGAGCCGCCGTATCCGAAGCCAAGACGGTACCCCCTGCCCTCACCGACGTGGGTCCAGCTCGCGCGCACGTACGACAACGTCCCCGCGTACCGATCGCGGGAGATGTACTCGTCGCGCACCGCGTACGGCCCCGCCCCCAGGGCCAGCGTGAACCCCGCGGGGACCCCACCACGGCCCGTGCTCGGCACCTGGGCGGCAAGGGTGGACACACCACACGATAAAGCCAGGTTGAGCCACACGAAGCTCCTCGTGGCCATCGGTCGCGACATCCTGGCGGAAGTCATCTCCACCCTCCAGGTCCAGGCGCATCCCGCCTTTCTTCGACAATCTAAGGGTAACGGAGCCGCCATCCATAGACAACCTAAAGAACAGGTGGAGATGCCCGTCCCCGAAGGACGTCCGGGTCTGGGAGGCCAGCCGGTCATCCTCCCTGGTGGGCCCCCACCGGCCCCAGGACCCGGTCCAGGAATCCGTTGATGGCCGGGATGCGCTCTTCCAGGGGCACCACGTGCCCGCCGCCGTCCACCAGGACGAGCTCCTTGGGCTCCGTGAGGAGGTTCCAGAGGGGGAGCCCACGGGAGAGCCACGGATGCTCCTCGTCGTTCCGGCCGTTGAGAAGGAGCTTGGGCACGCGGACGTACGGCGCGAAGTTGACGTTGTCCGCTTCGGGAAGCGTGGGCTTCACCCGCTCGTCGATTCCTCCCCCGATATACACCACCGCCTTGAACCGGTTGTCCACGGCGGAGAAGGCCAGTCGAGACCCCGCCCCCCAGCTCACCGCCACGTAGGCGAACTTCTCCGGGTCCACGTCGCCCCGGGACTCCGCGTAATCCATCCCCAGGCGGAGCTCGGTGGCGTGCAGGACCATGAGGTCCCGGAACTCCACCGAGGGCGGGGCCGGAGGCGTGCGGCCTGCGGGGGCCTCCCGTTCCAGCATCCCCGTCATCACGACGGCCAGCGCGGCCCGGCCCGCCTGGATCGCCGGCCCAATGCTCCACTCCACGGCCTCGGGCAGGGGTTCGATGAAGAACGCCCCACTGCTCGGCACGAAGACCATCGTCTGATAGGGTGGCTCGACGCTCTTCGGGGCGTAGAAATAGACGAGGATCGAGTCGGCCCCGGGACCGTCGATCCAGATCCGCTGCCGGGTCCAGGAAGCGCGTTCCACGGTCTCCGTGACCCGCGGGTTGGCAGGGCGCCGATCGTACCGGTAGTGCGTCAGCAAGGTCTGGAACGTGGCCTCGTCCACGGGCTCGTAGGTGGGCACCCGGGTTTCCATGTCGATGCGGACGGCACCCTGGTCACCGGGGCCTTCGGAGTGAGCGCACCGGAACCCCACAGCCGGAGACGCGAAGTCTCCCGGTTCGGCCCCGAACTCGGTATAGAGGTAGGCCGGACCTTCCCATGACCCTCCCGTGATCGCCTGACCATCCCCCATGGGGTTGGCCAGCCATTCCCGCACGTTCCCCGCCATAGCGTATGCGCCGTATGGGCTGATGCCGAAGGGATAGGCGTCCACCTCCGTGGGCCCGTTGCTGTTGAAGTTGGCACGTGGGCCGGCGCGTCCTGACGCACTCTGAAAGCCCCAGGGCATCATGACGCCCCGGCGAGCGACTCTCCCGTCGCGGGCGGCTTTCTCCCACTCGAAGGCCGTGGGCAGGCGGTGCCCCCGGGAGCGGCAAAATGCCTGGGCCTCGTACCAGCTCACCCCGGACACCGGGACCGGCCCCGCGCCGTCGGGAAAGTCCTGGCCCAGCCAGGCTCTCGGTCCGGGGAGGCCCGTGCGGTCCACCAGGCGACCCCGCACACCCGGGGGCGTCCCCACCCAGTAGGTGTCCTGGGTGTATCCCCCCGCGTCCAGGAAGGTCTTGAAGTCCTGGTTGGTCACCTCGAACCGGTCGATGAAGAACGGGCCCAGCGCAGCGGTCATTCCCGTCGGAGCATCGGGCCCCACGAGCCTGTACTCTCCGCCGGGCACAGGGACCATTCCCGGCAGAGCCACCTCCGTGGACACCAGATCCACCGCGACGGATACCTGCCGGCCCTCCCCGGCGGGCGACTCGCTCCGGGTCCACGCGCTGGAGGCCAAGCGCTCCGCTGGAAGGAAGCCTTCCCTGGTCACGACCACTCGGTGATCCGCTCGCGGAATCTGGTAGTCGACGAGGGGGGTCGCCCCCACGCGCTGGCTGTCGGGGAGCATAGCCGGGTCGGTCGTGTACCGCTGCAGGAACACCGCCGCGCCCGCAGGCTCGCTGGTGACCGTCAGGAGATCCGTGGTCTCCGCCGCCAATGCGGCCAGCGTGGAATCCCCTCCGATCCACTGACCCGCCCGAAGGACGAGATCGTGGGCCTCCACGTAGTCGCCGTTCTCGATCAAGCGGGCGATCTCGGGAAGGAGGTTGTGGGCCTGGGCCCTCTGCACCGAGCGCCACGCGATGCTTCCCACAACGACCAGGAGAGCTACGGCGACGAGCCCCACCGCCAGCAAGGGGCCTCGCTTCGAACCGGGTGACTCGGGGACGGAGACCGCGTCGCGGAACGCCTGAACGGAGTCGAACCGCCGAGCGGGATCCTTGTCCATGGCCCGGCTCATGGCAGCCGCCACGGTCCTGGGCACGTCCGGGCGAACGCTCCGCACCGATGGAGCCGGCTCGGTGAGCAGCTTCGTCATCAGCCCCTGGAGGCTCGGCGCGGTGAAGGGGGGCTCTCCTGCCAGCATCTCGTAGAGGAGCGTGGCCAGGGAGTACAGATCGCTCCGGCCGTCGATCCCCCTCTCCCCTTCCACCTGCTCCGGACTCATGTAGGTCGGGCTGCCCAGAGAGACACCCGTGGCGGTGAGCTGCGGACGATCCAGGGTGGAGACGGCGCGGGCGATGCCGAAATCCGCCACTTGAGCGCCGCCGTCTCCCAGGAGGATGTTGGCCGGCTTGATGTCCCGGTGGATCACACCCCGCTCGTGCGCGTGGGCCAGGGCGGCCGCCACGTCCCGGGTGATGACCAGGGCGTCCTGGAGAGACAGCCGGCCCTCCCGCTCCAGCCGATCCCGGAGGGACTCCCCCTCCACGTAGGGCATCACGAAGTACAGGAAGCCGGCTGCCTCCCCCGAGTCGAAGAGGGGAAGGATGTGGGGGTGCCGGAGATTGGCGGTGGTCTCGATCTCCGCCAGGAATCGCTCAGCTCCCAACGCCGCGGTCAGCTCCGGCTTCAGCACCTTGAGGGCCACGTGGCGGTGGTGCCTCAGGTCCTGGGCCAAGTACACCGTGGCCATGCCGCCCTCACCGAGCTCCCGCTCGATGCGGTAGCGGCTCTCGAGTGCTGCGTTCAAGCGGGAGATGGGATCGGCCACAGGCGCCTCACGGAGAGGGACGCGGCATGATAAGGTGCCTCGGGGCCGGGCCGCACCCCATCGAAACCGCCGAGGCAGCCTTTCCGTATTTGTCATACAACGTCGTCATCGTGTCGACGGAAGGACAAGTCTTGGAGGCCCGATGGGTCGCAACGGGTACATCGGTGAGTTCGAGCAGATGCTCCTCCTTGCCGTGCTGCGCCTGGAGGACGACGCCTACGGCGCCCGCCTCATGGAGGAGCTGGAGACCACCATCGGTCGGCGGGTTTCCCGCGGGTCCGTATACGTCACCCTCGACCGGCTCGAGGACAAGGGCTGGCTGACCTCCGAGATGTCCGGCGCCCGGCCGGAGCGAGGAGGGCGTCCGCGCCGAATCGTGTCGGTCACGCCCGAGGGGCTGGAGCAGCTCCGGCGCAGTCGCGCGGCGCTCGTCACCCTGTGGGAAGGCCTCGAGGAGGCCCTCGGCCCGTCATGAGCCGGCGCGAACCGAGTCCTCCCGCCTTCTTCCGGTGGCTGCTGGAGCAGACGCTGCCTCCGGACCTGAAGAGCGAGGCGCTTCTGGGGGACCTGCACGAGGAATACCTGACCCGAGCGGCCCGGGGACGATGGGTCGCCGGCGTCAGGTATGCCTGGGATGCGTTGGGTGTCGCGGTTCGTTGCGGTTGGCAGGCGCGCGCCCGTCGCGGGGTGGGAACAAGCACAATGGGGAATGTCATGGAGCAGATCGGGATCAACCTGCGGTATTCGCTGCGTCGGCTCGCCAGGAGCCCCGTATTCACGATCGTGGCCATCGCCTCTCTCGGCATCGGCATTGGGGCCAACACGGCCATGTTCAGCCTCGTGAACGCGGTCGTCATCCGTGACCTGCCCTTTTCCGATCCGGAGTCCCTCGTCGACGTCTACCTGGCACAGGAGGGGTTCAGCCACGGGACGCTGTCCTATCCCGACTACGAGGATCTCGTGGACGCGTCCGAGGGACTGTTCTCCGGCGTTTCGGGGTCGATGCTCACCATGCTGCAGGCGGATCTCGACGGGGGTGTGGAGACCGTTCCCGCAGAGTCCGTCACGGGGAACTACTTCTCCCTGGTGGGCGTGCAGCCAGCCGTGGGTCGCCTCTTCACCGACGAGGATCACGTCGCGCCCGGCGCTCATCCGGTGGTGGTGCTCGGCCATGGGTACTGGCAGCGACGCTTCGCCGGCGATCCCGAGGTGGTCGGATCCGAGCTCCGCCTGTCGGGACGCCCGTTCACCGTGATCGGCGTAGCACCCGAGAACTATCCGGGTAACCTGCGCGGTCTCGTGCCCGACGTGTTCGTGCCCATCATGATGTACGACGAGCTCCAGGGATCGGGCACCAACACGCTGGAGGCGAGGGGAAACCAGAGCCTTTTCGCCAAGGCGAGGCTCGCACCGGGAGCCACGTTCGCCCAGGGGGAGGCCGTCGTCGACCGACTGTCCCAGACGCTCCGGGAAGAGTATCCACGGTACTGGCAGTCGACCAAGGCGTTCGTGCTCGTGCCCACGAGGGACGTCATCATGAACCCCATGGTGGACCGGGTCCTGGTTCCCGCCGCGGGCATGATCATGACGGTGGTGGGTCTCGTGCTGCTCATCGCCTGCGCCAACCTCGCCAGCTTCCTTCTGGCCCGGGCCGCAGATCGGCGAAAGGAGATCGCGGTCCGGCTGGCGATGGGAGCCCGGCGGCGTACCCTCGTGGGGCAGCTCATGACCGAGACCCTGCTGCTCTCGCTGCTGGGTGGCCTGGCGGGCGTGGCCATCGCGGCCCAATCGCTGCGGATCCTGGTCGGCGCCGACCTGCCGCTGCCCCTGCCCATCACCCTCGACCTCTCGCTCGACACGACCGTTCTCGCGTTCAGCGTGCTGGTAACGGCTCTCGCCGGGGTCCTGTTCGGACTCGCCCCCGCGGTCCAGAGCACCAACCCGGACGTGGCTCCAACGCTGAGAGACGAGACCGCTGGAGGTGGGCGGGCCAGGGGCACGGTGATGAGGAATCTGCTTGTCTCGGGACAGGTGGCGGTCTCCGTGGTGCTCCTGGTGGCGGCGGGCCTCTTCCTCCGGTCCCTGGAGGCGTCGAGCAGGGTGGACGTGGGTTTCGGGGACCGCCCGACGGGGGTGCTCCAGATGCTCACGCCCGTGGACCGCTACTCCGAGGAGGAGTCCATGGAATTCTACCGGCGGCTGGAGGAACGCATCGCCCAGCTGCCCGGCGTCGAAGCCGTGGGCAGGGCCGGTAACCTCCACCTCAACCAGCTCAGCACGCAAACCGTCCGCGTGAACGTGGACGGGATCGACCCACCCGCCGGGATGGACTTCCACAGCGTCGACCGGGCCGCCATCGACGAAGGCTTCCTGGATGCGGCGGGCATACCGCTCGTCGAGGGACGCAACATCTCCCTGAGCGACGACGCAGGGGGAGAGCCCGTAGCCGTGGTGAACGAGACCTTCGCGCGCCGCTTCTTTCCCGATGGAGACGCGCTGGGCAGGACCATCCGTGTCGAAGACGAGGACACCCGCGTTGTGGGCGTCAGCCGTGACACCAAGGTGCGGCAGCTCGGCGAAGAGCCCAGACCCTTCGTCTACGTCAGCATTCGCCAGGACTTCGACCCCTTCTCCTTCGTGCTCGCGCGCACGTCGGGCGACGCGGGCGCTCTGGCGCTCGACATGTTCACGGCGGCCAGGTCGATGGACCCCGAGATCATGATCTTCGAAAGCACCACGGTGGAGCGGCACCTCTCGATCATGCTCGTCGCGAGGGAGCTCGGCGCCTGGGTGGTGGCGGGGTTCGCGGTGCTCGCGCTTCTCCTCGCGAGCCTCGGCCTGTACGGAGTGGTGAGCTTCGCCGTCTCGAGGCGGGTGCACGAGGTAGGGATCCGGCTCTCGCTGGGGGCCGAGTCGGGTAGTGTGGTCTGGATGCTGACGTCGGGTGGGCTTCGCCTGGTGCTGCTCGGTGGGGTCGTGGGCCTGCTCCTCGCGGCTGGGCTCTCCCAGCTTCTGTCACGACTCCTCTACGGGGTCCCGCCCCTGGACCCACTGACGTTCGTGGCCGTGCCGGTGGTGCTCGGCTCCGTCGCGGCCCTGGCGGCCTGGATTCCGGCCAGACGGGCCAGCCGGATCGACCCGGTCACCGCGCTCCGATCGGACTAGAGGAGCTCTGCACGAGTAGGGCACCCCGCGTTGGGCCTGGCACTCCCGTCGACCCGGCGGGCCTGTCGATCACGATCGGCTTATCGACCTCGGCCCGCCGGCTATTGGAACCCGAACACCAGCGGGAAGAGAACCACCACCACCCACGCCCACACGAAGTACACAGGGAGGTACCCGGTCTGCCACCGCTCCAGTGCGGTGAACGCGACGCGACCCCGAACGAACCGCGTATAGACCACCGCCGACCACCCCAGGTTCACCAGCAGGATGACGTTCTCGCCCAGGGCGGCGACCCTGTTCGGGCTGAACCCGAACTCGGTGATGCGCGCCGCGATGGCCCAGAGGGCGAGCGCGTCCACCAGGAGCGCACAGACCACCAGAACGAGCTGCAGCCAGTCGAAGAACCTCGGCGCTGCGTGTGGATCCCGCGCCGAGATCGCGTAGAGCAGGAGGCCCACCACCACGACCAGCATGAGATCGAAGCCGATCAGCACTTCGCGCTCGATTCCGATGCCGCTTCCCGTCAGCGCCATCGTGACCAGGAACGCCAGGAGCAGAACGGTGAAGAGCGGCGTGAAGATCATGGTGAGCACCGGCGCCATGTTTTCGATGACGCTCTGCTTCGCCTCCACGAGCCAGGCAGCGACGATCACGGCGCCGGCCGCGCCACACGGCATCACCCACAGTCCCACCAGGCGCTCGGCGTCGATACCGATGGCGCCGAAGATGAACATGGTGAGGCCCATCAAGACGCCACCGCCAAAGGCGATGAGGGCGTAGTAGATGAACGCCTCCCCGGAGAAGCGCACGTAGTTCATGCGCTGGTGATGGTCGCGCCACTGCCCGTTCGCGTAGGCGAAGCCCACGGCCAGCCACAGCGCCATGGGCAGGTGCATCGCCGCCAGAACCTCGGTGTGTCCCAGTCGGGTGAACGGGATGAGGTTGATGGCGAGCGCTCCCACCACGAAGTGAGCCGCCAGCCACAGACGTCCCGCCGGCTCGAGTGACCGCTTCCAGGCGAAGAAGACGGCGAGGAACGGGAGCACGAAGAAGCTGACGTGTCGGATATAGAAGGACTGGTCGGCCGGGGGGCCATCTTCCAGCCTCACCCCGAAGAGCTCGGGAAGCTTGACGGCCGCGCCTGCAGCCACGGCGAGACCCAGCGCCACCATCCCGGCCTTGCTCCAGCCCCCGGCGCCTTCGTCGGTGGACGACTCAACCACGAGGCGTTTCCAGAGCCGCTCGGAATACTCCCGCGCAAACTCCCGGGACAGCGTGTCGAGGTCACCGATGCGCTTCACGGCGATGAGGAAGGCCTCTTCGTCGTCGAGCCCCGCCTCACCGAGCTCCGCCACCTGGGTCCTCAGGTGGTCCTCGAGCTCCTCGGCGTCCGCCGGGGCGATGGCCTGCCGTCGCCGCACGTAGGACCGCCACTCCGCAATGCGTTCCTCCAGCACTTGTGCGCCTCCTGGTTCCTGACTACAGGGTTGTCGCTAGGAAAAGGCCGCTGAACGACTGGAACGGGGTCGCCCTCAGCGCCTCGTTCACGACCTTCCACTGCCGCCGCTGGCTCGCCAGCTCCGCCGTACCCCGGTCGGTGAGCCTATAGTACTTGCGCCGCCTCCCCGACTCCGACCTTCCCCACTGGGCTTCCACGAAGCCGTTCCTCTCCAGACGGTGCAGCACCGGATAGAGCATGCCGTCGGTCCACTGCAGCTTCCCGCCGGAGAGCTCGTCCACGCGTTTGATGATGGCGTAGCCGTAGCTTTCGCCCTCGCTGAGGATGGCCAGCACCAGCGGTGTGGCGGAGGCGGCGACAAGGTCCTTGCCGATGTTCATGCCGCCGGGCTCCCCGAACGGCGCAAGCGAATCCACGGATACATAGAAGTAGTATACATGGCAGCTCTATGTACCAGCAAGACTCTGGACGCGTGGTCGGCGACCACCGGCGACAGATGGGCTCCACACGCGCCTGCCGCTAGGTTTCGAATGTGCCGTTGCGGTGCCCACATACGGAGACCAGCCATGCCGAGCCCCTTCTCGATCACCCAAGCCCGATGCTCGGCACTGTCCGACCCGAGCCTCCGCGAGGAGATACACGAACACACCGGAAGCGACATGGAGACCTCCAGCATACTCCGGTCGCTCAGGCGCTTCGGTGAGGACGCGTCCATCCAATACTACGAGGTGACCCCAACGCCCAGCCGCCGCACCCACTACCAGGCACCGGCGTTCGCGTGGACGGTTCGCGCCATGCGATAGGAACAGGAAGCGGGCCTTCTTCGTCCTCCGGCAGTGATACCGGGAGGTCGACCAGAGGTGGAAGCGACGTTAGCGGCACGCCTCCGGGTCCGACGCCACGAACCACGAGCGATAGCGTTCCGAGGCAGGGTCGGTGCAACCCTTCAGGTCAAGAAGGCGCACGTTGCGGAAGTCGACCTCCTGGCCTTCGCTCTGAAGTGCGACGAAGCCTTCGGAGAGCGGCCTCCCGTCCACCTTCTGTGACGGGTCGTAGCCCGAGACGACACCTCCGCCGATCACCGGATGGGTGTATTCGAGAACCTGCCGGCCCTCGATCAGGTGTGTCACCAACGAATCGCCCAGTACCACCAGCTCGGCGTGCACCCACCGCCCCGCAGGATAGGTGTCCGCGGTGGACTCGATGCAGTGGCGTTCATCCCTCACGCCCTCGTACATCACGGTCGTCCCCGGGGAGCACATGTTCCCGGTGGGGCGGGGCTGGCCGTCTTGCAGGCCCGCGAGGAGCTGGAACTCGACGGAGATCGGCCAATCCTGTCCCACGGGCATCGTGCGAGGATCCTGGCTGTGGAACATGACGCCGCTGTTGAGTCGTGCGTAGTCCGGCGCTCCTGCGTGGAACTCCCCGACGAAGCGGTAGTCGAACGCCAGACGGTAGAACGAGAGCGATCGGTCGTAGTAGAGGTGACCGAATTGGCCGCCGAAATCGTCGTAGCCGTCGTAGCGGACCTGGAGGATGCCATCTTCGACCCGGAAGGTCCGGGCGTAGTTGTCGCCCACTTCGTGCCCGGCGATCTTCACGGTCCACCCGGCCAGGTCGCGGCCGTTGAACAGATCGATCCAGTCCTCCGGAGCGGCGCCTGGGTCGGCCGCGCCCCGGCTCAGGCGATCCAGCAGAAGGTACCGTTCCCGGAAGGGCGACATACGCGCCCGAGGCCGGACGTCGATGTGCAAGACCATCATCGGACGGTCCGCGTCGGCGCCCGCTTCCGGCCACTGGGGGAGACCGTAACCGTTGGGATCGCCGGTCTTGATGAAGTTGGCGAAGTAATCCTCCATCGTGCGTGAGACCTGGTAGTCGGCATCCGTCCACGCATAGACCCGGTTGGTGGCCAGGTTGCCCAGGGCGTACTCGATCTCTGCCGAATGGACCGCTCCGGCCGGCCGTAGCTCGTGGCCCGCCGCGTCCTCCACCGTACGGGGACGCGGGTGCGCATAGTAGTAGCGGTACACCGGCTCGTCGCTGGTCCGACGCTGCATCTCGGCCCACTTCCACGTGCTGAGGCCGATGAACCGATCGCTCGCCAGGGCGGTGGCCGACTCGAGCCTCATCGCGTCGGTAGCGTCCGGATAGGCGGCCAGGACATCGGGCGCCGCCGCTCCGTAGAGCCTGTGTACCGCGGCGGCGTAGCTCTCGTGGGTAAGCTCCTGCGAGCCGATGAGCCCGCGGTAGCCGGACTCCTGCGAATTCCATCCCACGAGGAGCGGCACGTGGGCCTGCTCGCCTGCGGCGAAGATCTCCTCGGCGGACCGAGGGAAGAAGACGCCGTCGACGACGACGCCCGGTCGGGGTACTCCGGGGCGGGATGACGCCAGAAGGAGCTCCATTGCAGGTAAGGCACGCAACGCTGAAAGTGACGGCGCGCCGATTCGCTCCGCCAGAAGCCTCCCCGCATCCTCCCCCTCCGCGAGCGAGCGTGGCGACCGCGACCCGAGAAGCGACCCGCTCTCGCCGATCGCCCCTCGAAAGAGCCCCCTGGCCAGAGGAGACGCCATAAGCGCGCTGACGGAGAACGATCCGGCGCTCTCCCCGGCGATCGTGACCGCGTCGGGATTGCCGCCGAACACGTCGATGTTGCGCTCGACCCAGCGCAGGGCCTCGACCTGGTCCAGCAGCGCGTAGTTCCCCGAGGCGCGGTGTTGCGACTCCGCAGTGAGCTCCGGGTGGGCGAGGAAGCCGAACACACCCAGGCGGTAGCTCATCGTGACGACGACGATGCCCTTCTCCGCGAGACTCTCGCCGTCGTAACGGTACTCCGAGCCGTCTCTGGCCACGAAGCCGCCGCCATAGAAGTAGACGAGCACCGGAAGACGGGATGTCGCCGAGGGCGCCGGGGTCCACACGTTCAGGTAGAGGCAGTCCTCGCTCACGCCGGAATTGCGAAACACCATGTCGTCGAACACGCGCATCTGCATGCATTGGGCGGCGAACCGGTCAGCCCGCCGCACTCCGTCCCACCGCGTCACCGGCTGGGGCGGCCTCCAGCGCAGGTCGTCCGTCGGCGGTGCGGCGTAGGGAATGCCTCGGAAGGCCTGGACGCCGCTCGGCAAGGTGATCCCCTGGACGACGCCGTCGGCTGTCGCCACCCGCTCGCCAGCGGCGGCGGAAGACGCCGGCACCTGGGAGACGGCATCGTGCGTCGCGGCCAATGCGGCGACGGCATGGACGTAGATTGCGAAGCGAGCGGGGCGCATGAGGCCTCCCGGCCGTCGAGGAGCACCGAACTCCAGAACTCCGAACTGTCCGGAGGTTGCATCCGCCGCCCCTGGCGGGTCAAGCGGGTGTCCGCGCGGCGCTCAGCGCCTCGTCTCGACCACGTACCACGTGGTCACAGGGTCACCCACCGGCAGCATCCACGCGTCGTTCGTCCTCCGGGCCGACGGTCCAGTGGACGCGCCTCGAATTTGTTGCGATCCAACCTCCACCTGAGCATGATTGCCGGCCTCGGTCGTGCCTTCCCCCATCCAAGGAGTACAGCATGCGCATTACCGCACCCCTCCTGGCCGCGGTCACCGCGGTTGTCGTGGCGATGCCCGCAGCCGCGCAAGACGACCTCATCACGCTAGGCGCGTTTGTCACCGTACGCAGCGCCAACGTACCCCAGTTCGAAGAGCAGGTCCGTGAGCACACCCAATGGCATGCCCGCCAGAACGATCCGCAGTCCTGGGTCACCTACCAGGCGCTCACCGGACACGGCGAGTACGCCGTCCTGGCCCCCGGCATGACCTGGGCGTCCATGGACGCGCCCGCCCTCGACATGGGAACCGACATCGCCCACTGGGCGGAGTCCGCCGCCCAGTACGTGGAAACCGAAGACTTCGTGATGTGGGCGGCCATCCCGGGTGGCAATCAACCTGAGGATACGGGCCAGTTCCCGATCATTCAGGTCTTCGAGTTCGAGATCAACTCCGGCGGCCAGGCGGCTGTCATGAACGCGATCGAACGGGTCAACGAGGCGCTGGCAGACACGGATATCCACTTCCAGTGGTCCGGGGTCGTCAGCCGGGACGGGCCGCCGTCCGTCTTTCTCGCGCTCTGGTTTCGGAGTTTCGCCGAGCTGGGCACG
>JARRLD010000095.1:0-11820 GCA_037387345.1 Gemmatimonadota bacterium | reverse complement strand
CAGCCCAGCCAGCCTCCTTCCCAGTCCAACCATTCATCCCCTCCCACGGGAACGTGATCCGTTGCGTCGCGGGGACATACGGGGGGTCGGGGCCAGGCTTACGCCCGGGTCTCCATCGTCGTAGCTTGGAGCCCGCAGCGCACCCGCACTCGGGAGGTCCGCCCATGTCCGTGACGCACCTGCTCGCCGAGCTGACGGTCCTGGGCGGCGTCAGCGGCGCCGTCGCGTTCCTCGGCCAGCGCTACCTCGGCGTGGTCCCGCTGGTGGCGTTCCTCCTCACCGGCGTGGCCATCGGCCCTCACGCGCTCGGGCTCGTCGCCGACGTGGAGCTGGTGGAGGGCGCGGCAGAGATCGGCGTGGTCCTGCTGCTGTTCACCATCGGCATCGAGTTCAGCCTGGAGCGCCTCGCCCGGATCCGACGCCTCATCCTGGGAGGTGGCACCCTGCAGGTGCTCCTCACCCTCGGGGCCTCCGCGGCGATCCTCGCGGCCTTCGGCGTTCCGTGGTCGGCCGCGGCCTACACCGGCTGCCTGGTGGCGCTGAGCAGCACGGTGATCGCCCTGAAGCTGCTCGCCGATTCCGGGACCACGTCGAGCGAGCAGGGCAAGGCGGCCCTTGCCGTCCTCATCTTCCAGGACATGGCCGTCGTGGGCATGGTGCTGCTCCTGCCCGTCCTGGCCGGGCGGGGCGGCGGCACGATCGGTGTCCTCATCGCGCTGGGAAAGGCTTTGGGCATCATCGCCCTGGTCCTCGTCCTGGCGCGCCGCGCCATGCCCCGGCTCCTCGAGCTCATCGCCCACGCGTGCTCGCCCGAGATCTTCCTGCTCAGCCTGGTGGCCATCTGCTTCGGCACCGCCTGGATCGCCAGCGTCGCGGGGCTCGGCGTCTCCCTCGGGGCCTTCCTGGCGGGCCTGATCGTGAGCGAGAGCAAGTTCAGCGAGCACGCCCTGAGCGAGATCCTCCCGCTGCGGATCCTGTTCAGCGTGGCGTTTTTCGTCTCCATCGGGATGCTGCTCGACCCGACCTTCGTCCTCCGTGAGCCGGTGCTGGTGGCCGGCATCGTGGTGGGGGTGCTCCTGTTGAAGGCGGCCCTCACCACCACCAGCCTGCTCGTGTTGCGTCTGCCCCTGGCGACGAGCCTGGGCGCCGGATTCCTCCTGGCCCAGATCGGCGAGTTCTCCTTCGTGCTGGAACGTCAGGGAACCGCCCTGGGCCTGTTCCCGGCGGGCTCGGAGGAGCTGGGTGGTCAGGCGTTCATCGCGGCCACGGTGGTGCTCATGGTCGCGACCCCGTTCATCTCACGCCTGGGCTCGCACGTGGCGAACGGCGTGACCCGGCGAGAGGCCGCGACCGCCGGGCCCGAGACGACGGAGGTGGTGGACGGGGAGTTTGCCGCGCAGGGCCACGTGCTCCTGTGCGGATACGGACCCTACGCCCGGCGCCTCACCGGCGCGCTCCAGGCCGGCGGCGTGGACCTCGTGATCGTGACCCTCAGCCCCGAAGGGGCCGACCGGGCGGAGGACGAGGGCCACGCGGTGCTCCGGGGCGACTACACGCGCCGTCCCCTCCTCGAGCACGCCGGACTGCGCTGGGCCCGGATGCTCGTGGTCGCCGACGACGACCTCGCCCGGACGGAGCGGGTGGTCGCGGTGGCCCGGTCCCTGCGCCCCGACCTCACCGTGATCGCCCGGGTGTCCCAGTCCGCCCAGGAGGCCACGCTGAGGGACGCCGGGGCGGCCTCGGTGGTCGTGACGGAGGGCGCCGGAGAAAGGGAGCTGGTACGCACCGTCCTGGAGGAGGTGGGTATGGCGCCCCACCTGATCTCCCTGCTGGTGGCCGGCGAGGAGCCGGGCGGGGAGGGGGTGACGCTCACGCCGGAGCAGAAGGCATCTCCCCGTTGCTCCCACACGTCCACGATCACCACGGTCTTCCCCGGCTCGGACCGGGTGTGTCCCGTGTGCGTGGCGTCGGGAGGGCAGTGGGTCCACCTGCGCCTGTGTATGACGTGCGGGTTCGTGGGATGCTGCGACAGCTCCCCGGGGCGGCACGCCCGGAAGCACTTCGAGGAGACGGGCCACCCGGTCGTGCGGTCCTGGGAGCCGGGGGAGGATTGGGCCTGGTGCTTCGTGGATCAGGCCAACCTCTGAGCCCCCCCTACTCCGCCTTCAGCGTCTGCAGCGGATCGGTCCGGCTGGCTCGCCGTGCGGGCATCCAGCTCGCCAGCGCCGCCGCGGCCAGCAGCACCACCACCGCGCTGCCCAGCGTCGCCGGGTCCGTGGGCAACATCCCGTAGAGCCGGCTCTCCAGGTACCGGCCCACGAGCCACGTGCCCCCCAGCCCCAGGACGGCACCCACCACCGCCAGTCCCAGGCCCCGACCCACGACCCTCCGCTGCACGCGGGTCCGTCCCGCACCGAGCGCCAGCCGGATCCCCAGCTCCTGCCGCTGCTCGCCCACGGAGTAGAGCAGCGTGCCGTACAGGCCCGCGGACGCGAGCAGGAGGGCGAGCACGCCGAAGGTGGCGAAGAGCACCGAGTCGAAGCGGCGCCCCGCCGTGGACATCCCTACCCACTCCACCATGTTGCGGACCGTGGGCACCGGCAGGCCGGGGCTCGCGGCCCACACCGCCTCCCGGAGGCTCGACGCCAGCCCCGACGGCGGCTCTTCCGCCACGCGCACGGCGAAGTGGGCCATGTCGATGTCGAAGGGCACGCGTTCGATGGGGACGTAGATGGAGGCCGGCAGCTCCTGGTCCAATCCGTAGTAGCGGATGTCCCCGGCGACGCCCGTGACGCGCACGCGAGTGTCCGGTCCCACCTCCAGAACCTGGCCCACGGCCCGGGGGGCCGACCCGAAGAGCTCCAGCGCCAGACGCTCGGCCAGAACCACGGGCCAGGGCTCCTGCCGGCTTTCACCGGGCGGCCACGCCGTTCCGGCCACCAGCGGGATCTCCAGCGTGGAGAGGTAGTCCTGGCTCACCGGCTGGAGGAAGATGCGCAGGTCCTGGCGCTCCACGCCGTCGGCCAGGATCGTGCCCCTGGACCAGCAGCAGCGTCCGCCGCCCGTGAACTCGAAGGGCTGCGACAGCCCATAGGTGGCCGTCGTCACGCCGGGTACCGCGGCGAGGGAGGCGCGGATGCGGTCCATGGCCTCCACGTACTCGGGCCCCTCCAGCCCGTTGGGCGTCAGCGGGAGCGTCCACACGCCCTCGACGCCGAAGCCGGGATCCAGCGTGTTCACGTTGATGAAGCTCTTCAGGAGCAGGCCGGCCTGGGTCACCAGGACCAGGGACGTCGCGACCTCGGCGATGACCAGGCTGCTGCGCAGGCGGAAGGTCCGACGACCGGTGCTGGCGGAGCGGTTCGCTCCCCGGAGCTCCTCCGTGAGGTCCCGGCCCACCGAGCGGAGCGCCGGGAGCAGCCCGAAGGCCAGGGCCGTGAGCACCGAGACGGCGGCGGCGAACGCCAGGACCCGCAGGTCCACCGTCACGTCGCCCGCCCAGGGCAGCGCCGAGGGGTTCAGGCTCAGGAAGGTCCGGACGCCCAGGGAGGCCAGCCCCACACCCAGGACGCCGCCGGCCACGCCCAGGATCACGCTCTCCACCAGGAGCTGGTTGACGAGCCCCACCGTGTTGGCGCCCAGGGCCCGCCGGACGGCCATCTCCCGGGTCCGCCCCAGCCCCCGGGCCAGGAAGAGGTGGGCGATGTTCAGGCACGCCACCACCAGCAGGAGGACCACGGCGCCCAGGAGGAGGTTCAACCCGGGGCGGACCCTGCGGGTGGTCACCTCCTGGAGGAACGCCGGCGGCGTGGTGTCCATGTTGCCCTGGCGGTCCACGTAGTTGTCGGGGTAGCGCTCCGCCATGCGGCGGTTCACCTGCTCGGTCTCGGCGGCGGCGGTCTCGAGGGTCACGCCCGGGGCCAGCCGACCCGCCACGCGCAATACCCGCCGTCCGGGACGCGCGTAGCCCTCGTCGCTCCAGTCGATGGGCCGCCAGACGTCGGCGGCCTCCCCGCTGTTGACCAGGCCTTCCGGGGACACGAAGTCGCCGGACAGGACGCCCACCACCGTGAGGGCTTCGCCGTCCACCCGGATCGTGCGTCCCACGATGTCCTGCGCGCCGCCGAACACACGCCGCCACATGGCGTGGCTGAGGAGCACGTTGTCCGCCGCACGGAAGTCGTCCCGGACCAGGAGGCGCCCCATGGCCGGCCGGGCGTCGAACATGCGGAAGAAGTCCTCGGAGACGACGGTCTCGATGATGCGGATCGGGTTGCCCTCCCCCACCAGGTTGGCGCTGCGCGAGCTGGAGGCAGCCCACAGGTCCACCGAGGACATCTGGTTGAACTCCTCCCAGATGACGCCGGAGTGGGATCCGTTCTCCAAGAGCACCAGGCGGTCGGCGTCCGGGTAGGGCAGCTGCCGCAGGAGGACGTGGTCCACCAGCGTGAAGATCGTGGTCACGGCGCCCACCCCCAGCCCCACCAGCAGCACCGTGGTGAGGGCGAAGCCCGGCGCCTTGCCCAGGCTGCGCAGCGCGAACCGAACGTGCGTTCCCCAACCCATGCTCCTTCCTCCCTTTGAACCGGATGCGTCGAGGGCCGCCGTACCGCCGGTGATCCCCAGGGCGTCGAGCCACTCCGCCACCGCCACCAGGGGAAGACGTCCGAACGCCCGGGCCGCGTGGCCGAGCCTCCTCGTGCCCTTCCCCTCCGCCCACAAATCGTCGAAGGTCTCGGCCATCGCTGCCGCGTCCTGCCTCCGCACCCGCCGCGGGAGGATCAGCAGCGCCCGGGCGTAGGCCCGCACCACCCAGGGACGGCGGGGACTCATCCGGTCTCCCCTTCGGCCAGCGCCGGGCGGGCCTGGGCCAGCAGCTCTTCCAGCCGGTGGAGCTCCGCCGCCAGGACCGCGCGTCCCAGGCTCGTGATCGCGAACGAGCGCCGGCGCGCCGATCCGTCGGCGGCGATGCGGATCCACTTGTGGTCCTTCATGCGACGCAGGACCCGATAGAGGTTGGCGGGGTCCAGGAGCACGCCGGCGTTGGAGCGCTCCTCCACCGACTTGATGAGCCCGTAGCCGTGGATGGGACCCTCGGCGATGATGGCGAGGATGAGGAGATCGCGGGGTGCCAGTGGCAGATATCGTGACACGTCCATGGTATTATCTGTCATGTGACTAGTAATGGTCACCCTACAGATAACAGACGCCACCGGGTTGCGAAAGGTTGCATGCGACATCATTGCCCCAACAGCCGCTCGCCCTGAAACCTTGCGACCGGCCCGCGCGTCAATTATGTAGACATCGTGACAATTATGTAGACACGATCGCGGTGAGCACGGACGTCAGCACGCGGCACGCGAGGAGTGGGATCATGGGCAACCGGGTGAGCTACCTGGGCGAGCTGGAGCAGATGCTGCTGTGGACGGTGCTCCGTCTGGGGGACGAGGCGTACGGCATGGCGGTGCGGGACGAGCTGGCACAACGCGCCGGACGGGAGGTGGCCCGGGGAGCCGTGTACATCACCCTGGACCGCCTCGTGAAGAAGGGATACCTGACGTCCCGGCTGGGAGACACGGGGCCGGGGCGGCGCGGTCGCGCGAGGCGGTACTTCCGCGTGACGGAGGCCGGACGACATGCCCTGAAGGAAGCGCGCGACGCGCTGGTGAGCGTGTGGCAGGGGTTGGACGAGGCGCTGGAGGGGGGACGATGACGGGAGAGCGGGGGATGCTGGAGCGGATGCTGCGCTGGGCGGTGGGCGACGCCGAGGCGACGGAAGGGCTGCTGGGCGACCTGGAGGAGGAACGCAGCGCCCGCGGCGGAGGGACGCTCCGGTACCGCCTGGCCCTCCTCGGGCTCGTCGTCCGCTACGCCTTCTTCCGGATGATCCCCGGACGGGGACCGGAGGGAGCCGACGCAGGCGCGTCCCGGGGGCGGGAGCTGCGCTTCGCCCTGCGGTCGCTGGTGCGCGCTCCGGCCTTCACGCTGGGCACCCTGAGCACCCTGGCCCTGGGGCTGGGGGCCACCACGGCGGTGTACACCGTCGTGGACGCCGTGGTGCTGAGGCCCCTGCCCTACCCGGGAGCCGACCAGCTGGTGCGCCTGGAGTCGGCGGTGCCCGGCCTGGAGCCCGACGCGCGCTGGCACCTGGCCCGGGGCCAATACCTGTACTTCCGCGACGAGGTCACCACCCTCGGCTCCCTGGGACTCTACGTCTCGAGCGTGACCACCGTCGGCTCCGTGGAGGAGCCGGACCAGCAGGCCGAGCGGGTGCGCATCGCCATGGTGAACCCGGATCTGCCCCGGGTGCTCGGCATCGAGCCTCTCCTGGGCCGGGCGTTCACCGAGGAGGAGAGCCTGGATCGGGATCCCCGGGTGGTGATGATCTCCCACGGGTATTGGCAACGCGCCTTCGGGGGCGACCCTACGGTGGTCGGCCGGAGCGTTCTCGTCGAGGGCCGGCCCGCCGAGATCGTGGGGATCCTGCCCGAGGGAGGCCGCCTCCCCGAGGAGGCCTCGAGCCCGGGCAACCCCATGGACCTGTGGCTTCCCCTCTACCTGGACCCCGCGGCCCGGGCGGTGAACCAGCACACGTTCCGGTCCGTGGGCCGGATGGCGCCCGGCACCGACGTGGCGGCGGTGAACGCCGAGCTGGCCGGGCTGAGCGCGCGCCTGCCCGACGTGCTGCCCACAGCCTATTCGCAGGAGTTCATGACCGAGTACGGCTTCCGGGCCGTGGCCACGCCCCTGCACGAGGACGTGGTGGGACGTATCAGCGGGACGCTGTGGATCGTGTTCGGATCCGTCGCGCTGCTCCTCCTGGTCGGATGCTTCAACGCCGCCAACCTGGTGATGGCCCGCACCCAGCGCCGCCAGCGCGAGCTGGCCATCCGCGCGGCCCTCGGCGCGGGGCGGAGCGCGTTGGCCCGCCAGCTCCTCCTGGAGTCCATGGTGCTGGCCCTGGCGGCCGGAGCGGCCGGCCTGGTGCTGGGCGCCTGGGGCGTGCGCTCCCTGGTGGCCCTCGCGCCGGAGGGCATACCCCGCCTGGATCAGGTGGCGCTGGGTGGCTCGGGCGTGCTGTTCATGGCGCTGCTCTCCGGCGTCATCGGAGCCGTGATCGGGATCGTGCCCCTCGCCGGCGTGTCCCGTCGCGCCCAGGTCCTGGGAGACACGGGACGCGGGCTCACGCCGTCCAGGCGGCACCACGCGCTCCGGCGGGCCCTGGTGGTGGGGCAGCTGGCCGTCTCCCTCGTGCTGCTCGCCGGCGCGACGCTGCTCTTCCGGAGCTTCCGGAACCTGACGCAGGTGGAGACGGGCCTGGACATCGAGAACGTGCTGACCTTCCGGGTGGTGCTCCCCTTCGAGCACTACGGGGAGTACGAGCTGGCCGGGCAGTTCTACCGGCAGGCTTCCGAGGTCCTGGGCACGCTCCCCGGTGTGGAGCGGGTCGGGCTCGTGAGCGCGCTTCCGCTGTCCGGATTCGACGGCTGCGCGGTGGTCTACGTCGAGGACCCCGCTCCGTCGTCCGGGGACGACGCCGACTGCCTGCCGGTGATCCTGGTGGGCCCCGGCTACTTCGAGTCGGTGGGCATCCCGGTCCGGGGGCGGACCGCCGAGTGGTCCGACATCGCGGAGCGAACGATGGTCCCGGTGGTAAGCGAGGCCTTCGCGCGGCGCTTCTGGCCCGGGGACGACCCCCTGGGGCGCGGTGTCTCGGGGTTCGGCGCGCCCATGGCCCCGACCGCCGGCGTGGTGGGCGACGTGCGCGGCGCAGGCCTCAGCAGGCCGGTGTGGGACGCCCTGTACCTGTCGATGCTGCCGGGGGAGAACGGCAACTGGGCCGTGCCCCGGTTCATGCACTTCACCGTGCGCACCGACGGGACCGACCCGCTGGCGCTGGTCCCCGCCGTGCGCCGTAGCCTCCAGGAGCTGGATCCGCGGGTGCCCCTGAGCGATCTCCGGACCCTGGAGTCCGTCGTGGCGGCCTCAACCGCCCGGGACTCCTTCATCGCCCTGCTGCTCGGTGTGGCGTCGGCGCTGTCCCTGCTGTTGAGCGCTCTGGGCGTCTACGCCGTGGTCACCTACCTGGTGCAGGGCCGGCGCGCCGAGATCGGCGTGCGCCTGGCCCTGGGAGCCGACCGGGACCAGGTGCGCAGGCTCGTGCTGGTCCAGTCCCTGGGCATGGCGGGGCTGGGCGTGGTCCTGGGCGTGCTCTTCTCGCTTCCCCTGTCCCGGGTGCTCCGGTCCGTGCTCTACGGCGTGAGCCCGACGGACCCACTGACCCTCGCGCTGGTGTCCCTGACGCTCATCGGCCTGGCCGGCGCCGCGAGCCTGGCGCCGGCGGTCAGGGCCACCCGGGTGGATCCGGTGGAGGCGCTCCGGTCGGAGTAGCTCGGGCGGTTGGCCGCCGCGTGATCCCGTCCCTGCTGCGTTCCTGTTGTCCTTCATGGATGACCATGCTGCCCGACGCCGGAGCGACCGCAGCGGGATCGCGACGTGACCGGCGCCAACAGGAGGACCATATCGTGCGCCAGAGCCTACACCCTGCCCTTTGGGCCGTCGCGGCCCTGGGCCTGACCGTGCCCGGCCCGGCCCAATCGCAGATCCGTGGAAGCGAGAAGGGATCCGTCTCCCAGACCCTCGACGGCACGACCCTCACGGTGGAGTACCACCGCCCCGTGGCCCGGGGCAGGAAGCTGTTCGGAGGGATCGTGCCCTGGAACGTCGTCTGGACCCCGGGCGCCAACTGGGCCACCACCCTCGAGACGAACAAGGACGTCCGCCTCAACGGCGTGGAGGTGCCGGCCGGCAGGTACTCCGTCTGGATGATCCCTCGGCCCGAGCAGTGGACGCTGACCCTGAACTCCAACCCCGAGATATTCCACTTCGTGAAGCCGGACTCCGCGGCCGACCAGATCCACATCGCGGTGGAGCCCGAGGAGTCCCACCACTCGGAGATGCTCACGTGGTCCTTCCCCCAGGTGCGCGGCGACGCGGCGGTCCTGGCCATGAGCTGGGGGACCACCACGGTGCCCGTGCAGGTCCTGGCCCAGCCCACGAAGCCGGTGGCGATCGCCGCCGAGGAGCGGCAGGTCTTCCTGGGCTCCTATGACCTGGCGGTCCTGCCCCTCCCCGGCTGGCAGACCGAGGCCACCCTAACGGTGACCGAGAAGGACGGCCGCCTCCGGGGCCACCTGCCCTTCCCCATCCATCCGGGCGACGAGCTGGAGTTCGACCTGGTGCCGGCGGGCCTCAACCGGTTCAGCGCCGGCCTGTACCGCAACGACGAGCTGTTCAACGTCGAGCTGGGCTTTACCTTCGACTTCGAGGTGATGGGCGAGCACGCGTCCGCCATCGTGATGCGGGGGGTCGAGGGCACCGCCTTCGCCGAAGGGGAGCGCGTCGCGTCGAGCCGCTGACGAGCCGGAGTGTCACGGAAGTCCCTCCCGGGTCGTCCATGGGAAGAAGGCAACGACACCCGGGAGGGACGAACACATGCGGCTCAGGCACCTATCGGCTATCGCGCTTCTCGCTTCGGCCACCGGATGCGGCGTCCTGGATCCGAACGACGATGGGCCCCGCTCGGACCTGGAGCTGAACCGGCAGCGCTGGGAGCAGGTCCGGCCCGCGAGCTACACCATGGAGCTTCGGAGGCTCTGCTTCTGCGCCCCGAGTGGCATCGGCCCGGTGCGGATCCACGTGGTGGGCACCACGGCCACCGAGCGGGTCTATGTGGACTCCGGCGAGCCGGTTTCGGCGGACCTGGCGCCGTACTTCCCGACGGTGGACGGCCTGTTCGACGTGCTCGTGGACGCCATGGACCAGGACGCCCACCAGATCCAGGTGACGTACGACGGGGATACGGGAATCCCGGTGGATATCTGGATCGACTACCAGGCCAACCTGGCCGACGAGGAGCAGGGCTACGAGGTGACGCTGCCCCTGGGGGAGTAGGCGAAAAGAGAAGAAGCTGGACACGCCCGGGGAACCCGACACACATTGCGTCCCTGCCCTGCGACCCTCCCGCCGCAGCTACGGCTATCATGCGCCCTCGCCTACCCGCCCTTTCGCTGCCGTCGCTCCTCGCCCTCGCCCTGCTTTCCACCTCGGCGACGGCGCAGGCCCCGGAGTACCCGGTCTCGTTCTCCGATCCCATGCCTCTCACGAGCGAGGCCCTGGGACCCTACTCCCGGCCGGTGAGCGACGTGCCCGAGGCCCAGGCGTACTTCGACCAGGGTATCCAGCTGCTGTACGCGTTCGCCCCCGGATCGGCGGCCAGGTCGTTCCACGAGGCGTCGAAGCGCGACCCGGCGTGCGCCATGTGCTGGCTGGGCGAAGCCTGGGCGTGGGGCCCGTACCTGAACGGCCCCATGAGCGCGCCTGACGCTCCCCGGGCCTACTACGCCATCGGGAAGGCACGGACGGTGGCCGACGAGCACGGAGCCGGCGAGGTGGAGCGGGCCGTCATCGAGGCCATGAGCGTGCGCTACGAGCCCACCCACGATCCTGATCGGCGACGGGAGCTGGACGAGCGGTACGCCGCGGCCATGGCGGAGGTGTGGGAGCGCTTCCCCCACGACCAGGAGGTGGGCACGCTCTACGGCGAGTCCCTCATGCTCCTCGAGCCCCGCCGTGGCAACTGGGACATCGAGGACCCCGACGTCCAGCGCATCCACCACGTCCTGGAGTCGACCCTGGCCGTGGACATCACCCACCCAGGCGCGTGCCACCTCTACGTGCACGCCACCGAGTCCACCACCCACCCCGAGAAGGCCGAGGCGTGCGCCGCGTACCTGGGCCAGTCCATCCCCGGAGCCAGCCACATCCAGCACATGCCGTCGCACACCTACAACCGCCTGGGCCGGTGGGGCGACGCGGTGAGGGCCAACATCGCGGCGTGGCACTCGGACCTGAAGGCGCGGGAGGGCAAGGGCTTCGCCATCTACCCCTCCCACAACCTCCACATGCTCCTGTTCGCCGCCTCCTACGACGGCCAGGGCGCGGTGGCCATCCAGGCGGGCAAGGACTACGGCAAGATCCAGGACGGGGGGCAGTTCTACCACGTCCTGACCCTGCTGCGGTTCGGCCGCTTCGACGAGATCCTGGAGCTGGACACCCCTCCCGACGGGGACATCTTCCGGGGCTTCTGGGACTTCGGGCGGGGCTATGCCTACCTGAGAGCCGGCGACCCCATCCTGGCACGGGCGTACCTGGAGAAGGTCCGTGAGGCCGCCAACAGCCACGAGACCTTCCGGCCGTCCCGCCACTCCGCCGCCCAGCTTTTGGGCGTGGTGGGCGGGATCCTGGAGGGCGAGATCCTCCGCTCGGAGGGAGACCTGACCGGGGCCGTGACCGCGCTGGAGGAGGCGGTGGAGATCGAGGACGGGCTCACCTACGACGAGCCGGAGCCGCTCAACTTCACGGCGCGCCACTGGCTGGGCGCCGCGCTACTGGAGGCAGGCCGGGCGACCGACGCCGAGGTCGTGTACCGCGCCTCCCTGGAGGACCATCCCCACAACGGCTGGTCGCTCTTCGGCCTGGAGCAGGCCCTCCGGGCCCAGGGGCGGAGCGCGGAGGCGGATGCGGTGCACGCCGAGCTCGAGGAGGCGTGGGCCCGGGCCGACCACTGGATCCAGTCGTCCCGGTACTGAGGGGAGGAGATCATGATCCAGGAGCTGAGACGGCTGTTCGCGTACAACCGGTGGGCCAACCTGCGCATGCTGGAGGCCCTCGAGGACCTGACGACCGAATACCTGGGTCGGGATCTGGGGAGCAGCTTCCCATCTGTGGCCGCGACTTTGGTCCACCTCATGGGTGCCG
>JARRLD010000094.1:5063-19784 GCA_037387345.1 Gemmatimonadota bacterium | reverse complement strand
AGCTCCTCCGGCGAGTCGTTGGAGATCCCGATGAGGACAACGTTCTGTCCTCCCCGGAAAAGGCTTGCGTACTGGTCACGGTACGCTCTCATCTGCGCCGTTCAGCCGCCGGTCCGCACACGGAAGAAGAACGCGAGAACCACGGTCTCTCCGCGGTAGTCGCTCAGGCGCACGGGCTCGGTGAGCAGGCCGTATCGCGTCGCGCCCGGGAGCGCGAAATCTGGAGCCATCTCGCCGACGGCGAGCAGCCCCGAGTCAGCCTCCTGAGCACCGACCTGAGTCGGTGCGCCCGTGCCGAGCGCCCCCGCGAGGACAACGGATGTGAGCAGGGTCCTCATGTCGGCTCCTGAGTCGAGGGGAAGGTCTCGGACCGAATGGCGTACCGTGGCGCCATGCGGGAGTTCCCGCGCTTCCACCACGAGCGCTCCGAGCGTCCCCCTGCGAAGGTCCTGTGTCGTGCCGCCGTCAGGCTCCGCCTGGCCGGATCGGCCGCCTCACTGCCCGCCGCCGCGGGGGGGCGTGATCATGATGTGGGACCCGGGCGTTCCGGGGAACATGAGCCAGGGTCCCCCGGTGGATGGGACGGTGGTGATCCCCGTGGACTCGGGAGTGGCGTTGGGCGTGTAGATCGTCCACCGGAGGTAGGGCTCGGTGATCTCTCCGCTTCCGGCGTCGAATCCGGTGCCGTGCAGGATGTAGTTGACCGACCCATAGGGGATGGGCAGAGCGCCCGCGGTGAACTCGTCCCATCGCTTCTGAGTGCGCTCCTGTCCGACGATGCCGGCGTCCCTGAGCTCCCGGCCGCGCACGAAGTAGGCCTCGAGGCCCTGGTGGTGGCAGGAGACCTCGAAGTCCTCTCGGCCTGGATCGGGGGCCATGCACACCAGGTCGTTCGAGCCCTCCCGGAGGGTGACGAACGCCCCGGACGCGTCGTACCCCTGGACCGTCGCCTCCTCCCGCATCTCGGCGGGTCCCGCCTGGACGGCGAGGCGGATCTGCATGTCGGGGGACAGGCTGCTCCAGGCGTGCTGAGCCCGCACGGGCGCCGGGACGACCGCCACGGTGAGGGCGAATGCGACCACAAGGGGAATCGGGTTGATCACGGAGGGTCTCGGAGGGATCAGGTGGATTGGCAACTCGGTCCGGAATACTGGCGGCTCACCCCGTCGGAATACAAGGGCCCTGCCGGTCCGGGCTCATGACGGACCCTCCTTGTCCCTCCCGGCGTGCTCCCCCAATCTGACCCTGGCCGTCCATCAACTTTTCCGAGGAGGGGACCGATGCTCCGGTCGCTTCGCTTGCTGCTCGTCTTCTTCGCCCTGGCTGCCACCTCCGCCTCTGCCCAGTCCCGGGCCGAAGCCTTGAGGGACCTCGAGTTCCGACCCATCGGGCCCGCCAACATGGGTGGCCGGGTCACAGACGTGGACGGCGTGCCCGGAGATTCGCGCACGTTCTACGTGTCGGGCGCCGACGGAGGCATCTTCAAGACCACCAACGGCGGCGTGACGTTCGAGGAGATCTTCAACGACCAGCCGGTCTACTCCGTGGGAGCCCTCCATCTCGCCCCCTCCGATGCCAACGTGCTCTGGGTCGGCACGGGCGAGGGCGACCCGCGCAACAGCACGTCGTACGGCAACGGCGTGTACCTGTCCCGCAACGGTGGGATGACCTGGGAGCATGTCGGCCTCGAAGACACGGAGCGCATCAAGCGCATCGCCGTCCATCCCGACGATCCGGATGTGGCGTACGTGTGCGCGCTTGGACACGCGTGGGGGCCCAACGAGGAGCGGGGCGTATTCCGCACGACCGACGGAGGTCGGACGTGGATGAAGGTCCTCTACATCGATGAGGACACGGGGTGCTCGGACCTGGACATGGATCTGACCAACCCCCGCATCCTGTACGCGGGCATGTGGACCCACCGGCGTCGCCCCTGGAGGTTCGACGACGGCGGTCGGGCGACGGCGGCCTACCGGACCGTCGACGGAGGAGACACGTGGGAGAAGCTCGACGTCACCGACGCCCCTATGTCTCGCATCGGCATCCAGGTCGCCCCCAGCCAGCCCCGCACCGTCTATCTCATCGCCGAGATCCCGGACCTGCAGGGTTCGTTCTGGCGCTCCGACGACCACGGTGAGACGTGGCGGGTGGTGAACCGGGACCCGAACGTGAACTTCCGCCCGTTCTACTACTCCGACATCCGGGTCGATCCCCACAACCCTGAGACCATCTACTCGCTTTCCGGAGGGCTCATGAAGTCCACGGACGGGGGACGGACCTTCGATCGCATCGCCGGTGGGGTTCACGGAGACCACCAGTCCTTCTGGATCGATCCGCTGGACTCGAACCGGCTCATCAGCGGATCGGATGGGGGCTTCCAGCTGTCATGGGACGGAGGTCGCACCTTCGACATCATCAACAACGTCACCCTCTCCCAGTTCTACCAGATCTTCACGGACGACCGGGATCCGTACTGGGTCTGTGGAGGCCTCCAGGACAACGGCCACTGGTGCGGCCCGTCCAACAGCCTCGAGGGCCCCGGCATCCTGAAGGACCACTGGTTCACGTTTGCGGGTGGAGACGGCTTCTACGCCGTGCCCGTGCCGGGTCATCCGGAGCTCCTCTACTCGGCGAGCCAGGGCGGGAACATCGAGATCTCCAACGTGGAGACGGGCACCAACCGCCGGATCCACCCCTACCCGAGGATCGTGGGCTCGGCGGGGGACGCCCTGATCGACCACCGGTACCGCTTCAACTGGGACGCACCGATCCACATATCCCCCCACGACCCTGCCACGGTCTATTTCGGCGGGAACGTGATCTTCAAGAGCACCGATTTCGGACACTCCTGGGAGGAGATCAGCCCCGACCTCAGCAACGGAGTTCCACGCCACGGTGATCACCATCGCGGAGTCGCCCCTGGAGCCGGGTGTCATCTGGGCCGGGACCGACGACGGAAACATCCAGATCACGCGTGACGGCGGCACGACGTGGACAAACGTCTCGGGCAATGTCCCGGACCTTCCCGCGGAGACGTGGATCGCGAAGATCGACGCGTCCTGGCACGATGCCGGGACCGCGTATGTGGCGGTGGACAACCACCGCCTGGATGACTTCACCCCCCACGTGTACGTGAGCCGGGACTACGGACAGAGCTGGGAAGATCTGTCCGGGAGCCTGCCCCAGGACGACTACGTGAAGGTGGTGCGGGAGGACCCGAGGAATCCGGAGCTGCTGTATCTGGGCATGGAGCGGGGGCTGTTCGCTTCCTGGGATGCGGGCCGCACATGGGTGGATATCCGTAACAACATTCCACCGGTGTCGGTGCGGGACATCAAGATCCAGCAGGAATACAACGACCTGGTCATCGGAACCCACGGGCGTGGTGCCTACATCCTGGACGACCTGACTCCGCTGCAGGAGCTGGACCGGGCCGTGTCGGCGCCCACGGGAACCCTTTTCCCCGTCCGCGTCGCCACGCGCTGGCAGTTCAACGGCCGCGACGGCAGCCTGGGGCAGCGGACCTACGCCGCGCCGAACCCGCCCCGGGGGGCCGTTCTCCGGTACTACCTGCACGGGGAGGGCGACGCGGGCGTCTCCCTGGAGATCCGGGATGCGCTGGGACAGCCGGTACGGACCCTGACCCTCCGAGATGCCCACGCCGGTGTGAACCAGACCGAATGGGACCTCCGCTACCAGGGCGCCACGCCCGTGCCCGGGCAGCCGCAGGGCGGCGGGGGGTTCCGCTTCGGCGGTGGGGGAGGGCCCATGGCCATGCCCGGCACGTATATCGCCGTCCTGCAGGGCGAGGACTGGGAGTTCGAGCAGACCTTCGAGGTACGGGGCGATCCGCGCGTGACCATGTCGCTGGCCGACTATCAGGCCCAGTTCGATGCGTTGATGAAGCTTCGGGAGATGGGGTCGGAGATGAACACGACCATCGGCACGTCCGCGAGCGTGGGTGAGCAGCTCGCGGAGCTGGCCGACGTGCTCCTGGCCAACGGTGAGCGGGCGCTGGCCCAGGAAGCCAGCGACGTGAAGTTGGCGGTGGACTCCGTCGAGGCGGAGTATCTGCGCCGGCCACCGCCGCGCATGGGGTACCGGCAACGTCCGCGGGTGAGCGAGGAGATCCGATCGCTGACCGGTCGGATCGGCAGCGGGGACGTGCCCCCCACGGTCGCTCAGCTGGAGCGGTTGGATCAGCTCGAGGGCGAGCTGCGGGAGGCGGTGGATGCCTTCCAGCTCCTCATCGACACCCGGGTCCGGGAGCTGAACGACAAGCTGGGAGACTACCCGCGTGTCATGACGGGACCGCGGGTCATATCGTAGAAGGCATGGGAGTCGCGCCGGGGTTCGTTCAGGAGGCGCCCTCGGAATGGGAGGGAGATTCATGAAGACCTGCCTCGTGGCTATGGCCGTGGCGTCCGCCCTGACGTGGTCCGACGGGGTGGCCCAGGACGTGGCGCGCGGCGACCGTGTCGCGGTCATCCAGATGCCGTACACGGGCTCCCGGAACGTCGCCGAGCTCTCGGACAACCCTGGGTACCTGCACCGCCACGGGATCACGGATTCCATTCGGGCGCTCGGCTTCTCCGTTGTGGCCGATTCTACCGTGCGTCTGACGTCGGACGACGAGAAGGAGTACGGCTCGTGGCACCGCATGGGGCTTGCGAACGGTCATCTTGCGGACATGGTGACCGAGAACTGGCGCTCGGGGACCCTCACGGTTGGGCTGTTGGGCAACTGCACGTCGGTCATCGGCATGCTCGGCGGGCTTCAGCACGCCACAGGCGCAGGGGATCTCCTGGAGGTCGGTCTCGTCTTCATCGACTCCCACGGAGACTTCAACGTGCCGGAGACCACCCTGAGCGGAATGCTTGGCGGGATGCCCGTCGCCATCTCCGCAGGTATGGCCCTCCACAATCTGCGGAAGGAATCCGGCCTGGATCCTCCGGTGCCCACCCGCCACATCGTCATGGGAGCCGTTCGCGACCTGGATCCTCTGGAGCGGGAGCTGGTGGAGGCGTCCGAGATCCGACACCTGACGGTGGAGGACCTCCGGGGTCGGCCCGAGGCGGTCCGGGCCCAGATGGAGCGCCTATCCCGCCTCACCGATGTCATCTACGTGCACATCGACATGGATGTGCTGGATCCCGCCGAGGTCCCTGGGCACCCGCTGACCGTGCCGGACGGCCCCACCAGCGTCGAGCTCGCGCGGACCCTCACCGAGATGTTCCGGTTCGACAAGGTGGCGGCCCTGGGCATCGCATCGACTCCGGCCGCTGACCGGGACCCTGAGGGTCGGTCGCTGAGGGCGGCGTACACCCTCGTGGACGGAGCCCTGGCAGGCGTGCGCCAGGCGCAGGGAGGCCGTTGACCCGGCGAGGGAAGGCACTGGGCCTGTGGACGGCTCTTGCGCTGGTCGTGGGCAACATGGTGGGCGCCGGCGCCTATCTGGTGCCGGCGTCGCTCGGCGCATACGGCTCCGTCGGGCTGGTGGGTTGGGTGGTCACGTCTGTGGGCGCGGTGAGCCTCGCTCTGGTATTCGGTCGACTCGGACGCATCATGCCCGCCGAAGGAGGTCCCTACGCGTACACGCGGGCTGCCATGGGCGACCTGCCCGCGTTCCTGGTGGCCTGGGGCTACTGGATCTCGGTCTGGGTGGGCAACGCCGCGATCGCCACCGCCTTCGTGGCGTATCTGACCCCATTCCTTCCCGGCTTGGAAGCGTCTCCGCTCACCACGGCGGGGGCGGCGCTGGGCACCATCTGGCTTCTCACGGCGGTGAACGTATGGGGGTTGCGGGAGGCGGCGGTCCTCCAGCTCGTCACCACGGTCCTGAAGGTGCTCCCGCTGCTCCTGGTCGGCAGCCTGGGGCTTCTGGCGTTGGATCCGGCCAACCTTCACCCCTTCAACGTCAGCGGTGGATCGACCCTCTCGGCCGTCACCGCCACGGCAGCTCTTACCCTGTGGGGTCTTCTGGGGCTGGAGTCGGCGACCATCCCCGCCGAAGAGGTGGAGGACCCGGAGCGGACCATCCCCCTGGTCACGGTGCTGGGTACCGTGGCCACCGCGGCCGTCTACATCCTGAGCACGCTGGCGGTCATGGGCGTGCTGTCCGCAGGGGAGCTGGCGGGATCCTCGGCTCCCTACGCCGAGGCCGCCACGCGCATGTGGGGACGAGGGGCCGGTGTGCTGGTGGCGGTCGGCGCGGCCATGGCCGGCTTCGGCGTCCTCAACGGCTGGGTGTTGATGCAGGGCCAGATGCCCCTGGCTCCCGCCCGCGACGGCCTCTTTCCTCGCGCCTTCGCCCGACTCTCCCCACGGGGCACGCCGACGTGGGGGCTGGTTCTGTCGAGTGCGCTGACCTCCGTGCTGGTGGCGGCCAACTACACCCGTGGCCTCATCGGGCTCTTCAACTTCGCCATTCTTCTGGCCACGGTGACGGTGCTGGCGTCGTATCTGTGCACCTCGCTGGCCCAGATCCTGTTCATCCGCCGGCATCCGGCCCGCTTCGGGGGCGGGGACGCGCGGCGCGCCGTGGCCGTCTCCGTGGTGGCGCTGGCCTACTCGTGCTTCGCCGTGGTGGGAGCGGGCCGGGACGCGCTGCTCTGGGGTGTCGTTCTGATGGCGATGGGCCTGCCCGTGTATCACGCCGCGGTTCGGGAACGGGCCGGAAGGATGGATGTATCAGCGGCGAAGCCCGGTCCGACCGATGTCTGAGCCCACGTCCACGCTCCAATCCGAAACGGGACCGGTCCGGCGCGTGGTTGTGAAGCATGCCCGTGGTGCCTTCGTCGATGCGGCGTCGGTGGCGAGGCAATGGCGTGAGCTGAACTATCGGGGACCGCCGGACGTTCCTGCGGCATGCAACGAGTCGGATGCCTTCGCGGCCCTCCTGCGCCGTCTCGGAGCCGAGGTGATCTGGATGCCCCGGGATGACCTGGGCATGGATTCGCTGTACGTCCGAGATGCCTCCATCGTGTGTGACCGCGGCGCGGTCCTCTGCAACATGGGCAAGGAGGCACGGCGCGCTGAGCCCCGGGCCCTGGGCAGGCTCTACGCGGACCTCGGCGTCCCCGTCGTTGGAGCTGTGGACGGTGTGGGCCGCCTCGAGGGGGGTGATTTTGTGTGGCTTTCGCCCGGCGTCGCCGCCGTGGGCCTGGGCTATCGGACGAACACCGAGGGAATCGCCCAGGTGCGAGACCTGCTTGCGGACGTCCTGGACGAGCTCCTCGTCGTTCCCCTCCCCCACTGGAAGGGCCCCGGGGACGTATTCCACCTCATGTCGATCATCAGCCCTCTGGACCAGGACGTGGCTCTGGTGTACGAGCCGCTGCTCCCGGTGCCCTTTCGGCAGACCCTGCTCGAACGGGGCTTCACGCTCATCGGCGTCCCCGACGAGGAGTTCGACGCCATGGGGTGCAACGTCCTGGCGGTGGCCCCTCGGGTGGCGGTGGCGCTGGAGGGGTGCCCCAGGACGCAGGAACGCATGGAGGCCGCGGGCGTCCGGGTGCACACGTATGCCGGGGCCGAGATCAGCGCCAAGGGGTGCGGTGGGCCGACGTGCCTCACGCGGCCCCTGGAGCGGGCCCTCACCTGATGACGCGGCTGACCTGGCTGGCGTCCACGGGCTGGAAGTCGATGCCGTCTGCCGACCACTCAAGGCGGAGCGCCGTCGCTCCGCCTGCCTGCACGTACCGCACCTCCATGGGGTGGAAGCCCGCCGACAGGGCTACGTCCCCAACGCGCGCCGAGGCGCCGTGGAGTCCGTCGTGGTCCAGAACCGTGATGTTGGCGAACCGGAGCACCGCGCCGTCGTCGGACGTGAGACGGAAGGTGTAGACCCCGTCCTCCGGGACGAGCAGGTACCCCCGGAAGCGGAGTCCGAAGTTCTCCTCCGGCGTCCAGGAGGGGAGCTCGACCGACTCCGTCTCCTCCCGACGCACCACCTCGCCCCGGTCCAGGTCCGACACGCCACGCACCCGACGAAGCTCGAACAGCTCCACCCGCAGCCCCGGCTCCAGGGCAGCGCTCACCAGGGCGGGAGGACGCAGTCCGACCTGCTCGAACCGGGCCGAACGTGACGGCCCCGGCCTGCCGTCGGGAAGGAAGACCCTGGCCGTCACGGTGACAGGACCGTTTTCCAGGTCCAGCTCGATGGGCTTGTCGTAGGCCGGGGAGTCCGCCGTCGGCTCCGATCCGTCCCGGGTAAGACGGATGGTCCCACGTACCGGCGCGGACAGCGCCAGTCGATAGTGATCGTCCGTCGTCAGCCGGTCCCTCTCGAGGCCGATGACGTCGGGCGTGCGATAGCGTATGCCCTCGGCCGTCAGCCGGTCGAGGTGCCACGGAAGTCGGCGGGCGAAGTCGGTGAAGCTCCGCTCCGCTGCGGGGGACCACACCACTTCCGAGAGGGCGAACAACCGGGGGAAGACCATGTATTCCACCTGGTCTTCCGTGCGAAGGTACTCGGTCCAGACGTTGGCCTGGGCCCCGAGGACGTGCTGCCTTTCGTCCTGTCGCAGCTCCGGTGGCACCGGTTCGAAGGAGTATACCTGCTCCAGGGGGCTGAAGCCTCCGATCGCCAGGGGCTCCGCCTCCGGGTCGCCCTGATAGTGGTCGAAATACAGGTGGCTGTTCGGCGTCATGATGACGTCGTGGCCCTCCCTCGCCGCGTCGATACCGCCCTGGGTGCCGCGCCAGGACATGACCGTGGCGTCGGGGGCCAGCCCACCCTCGAGGATCTCGTCCCACCCGATGAGCCGCCGGCCGTGCTCGTTGAGGAAACGCGCGACGCGGCGGATGAACCAGCTCTGGAGCTCGTCTGTGTCGGCCAGCCCCTCCCGCTCCATGACCTCCTGTGCCCCGGGGCTCTGCTCCCAGCGCTCTTTGGGCGCTTCGTCACCCCCGATGTGGACATATTCGCCGGGGAAGAGGTCCATGACCTCGGTGAGGACGTTCTCGAGAAACTCGAAGGTCTCCTCCGTCGGGCAGTACACGTCCTCGTAGACACCCCAGCGCGTCCCCACGTCGAATGGACCCTCGGTGCAGGCAAGCTCCGGATAGGCTGCCAGAGCGGCCATGGAGTGCCCGGGCATCTCGATCTCCGGGATGATGGTCACATACCGCTCGGCGGCGTAGGCGACGATCTCCCGGATCTCGTCCTTCGTGTAGAATCCCCCATACGGCTCTCCATCACCGACGAACGGATCCGAGTTCTTCTCCACCTGCGTTTCCGCCCGCCAGGCCGCGACCTCGGTGAGACGAGGATATCGCTCGATCTCGATGCGCCAGCCCTGGTCCTCGGTGAGGTGCCAGTGAAAGCGGTTCATCTTGTAGCGAGCCAGCTGGTCGATGTAGCGCTTCACGAACTCCGGGCCGAAGAAGTGCCTCCCCACGTCCAGGTGCATCCCACGGTAGGAGAATCGCGGGCCGTCCTCGATGACCGCCGCCGGGATCCGCACGGCCGCTGTGTTTGGGGCACGGACGGGCAACATCTGACTCAGGGTCTGAAGCCCATAGAAGACCCCGGCGTGGTCGGTGCCGGCCACGCGGACGCCGGCTCGGTCCACCGTCAGTCCGTAGTGCTCGGCCGGTCCTGTCCCGCCGACCGTGAGGCAGATCGCGTCGGGACCGCAGGGTCCCGTGGCAACGGGAAGGGACCAGCTGGTGGCTGACCGCAACGGCCCGGCCCAGAGCTCGACGAGGCGGCTCAGCTCCGCGTCGCCTTCGTCGACGATGATCGGTGTCTCCGATCCCAGCTCGAAGGATCCCCCGAGGGGGGTGAGCGTGCGCGGCCGGGGGATCACGTTGAACGGGGACGCGGGGCTAGAGGGCGCGCAAGCCGCCAGGGTCACCGCCACGAGGAACACGGAGAGGTCTCGTTGTCTGGGCACGTATGGGCCGGAGTGGGTGAAGGTCGCAGAAGGCGGAAAGCTGGCAGGACCGGGGGGACGAGGGCAACCGTACGGAGGCCGGCCCGGTGGGATCCGGTGTAGGTCCGCGCGCCGGGGATGTGGGTCCGGACCCCCGATCCGCCATCCCGGATGGCCGGTCCGGGAGGCTGCTGCTATCCTCTTTGCGTCCTCGCCGGAGGATGGACCATGAACTCCGTCGGTGTCGGAACTGACCATATGGAGGGACGCATGTTGACCAGGGGATGCCGGACCGCGTGGGCCGCCCTGCTCTGCCTCTGGGCAGGGACGCCGTTGGTGGCCCAGGAGCAGGACCCGGATCATTTCGGATACCTGGACGTGTTCGAGCTGGAGGTGGCCGCGGATCCCCAGATCTCGCCCGACGGCTCTCAGGTCGTCTACGTGCGGCGAGGCTCGGACATCATGACCGACCGTGCCCGGACCAGCCTCTGGATCGTCGACGTGGACGGATCCGACCATCGCCCCCTTACCGACGGCACCGGAAACGTGTCCCAACCTCGGTGGTCGCCGGACGGCAAGAGGCTGGCCTACGTGTCCTCACAGGACGGCTCGGCACAGCTGTGGGTGCGTTGGATGGACACGGGCCAGACCGCGGAGCTGACCAATCTGACCGAGTCCCCCGGCGGGCTGACCTGGTCGCCCGATGGCCGGTGGATCGCGCTGACCCTGTTCGTGCCGGAGGCCGTGCCCCCGTTCGCCCGGATGCCACCCCGGCCCGAAGGGGCCCAGTGGGCCGATCCACCGAAAGTCGTCTCGAAGCTCGTCTACCGCGCCGACGGGCGGGGATACCTCGAGGACGGGCGCACGCACATCTTCGTGCTCCCGGCCGAGGGTGGGACGCCCCGTCAGCTCACCTTCGGCCCGTACAACCACGGAAGCACGCCGTCGTGGACGCCCGATTCGAGAGCGCTGGTGTTTTCAGCCAATCGGCACGAGGGTGGCGAGTACGAGCCCAGGAACACCGAGGTCTACGAGGTCTCCGTCGCCACGGGAGAGATCCGACAGCTCACGGACCGCTTCGGACCGGATGGAGGCCCGGCCGTCTCACCCGACGGCTCTCGGATCGCGTATACGGGCTTCGACGATCGCTTTCAGGGCTATCAGGTCAGGCGGCTGTACATCATGGACCGCGACGGTTCGAGCCCCCGCAACCTCATGGACCTGGACCGGGACGTAGGGGAGCTGCATTGGGCGTCCGATGGGCGGGGGCTGTTCTTCCAGTACGACGACCTCGGTGACACCAGGGTCGCCTATGTGGACGCGGGGAACGGTACGGTGGAGGACCTCGTCGACCACGTCGGCGGCGTGGGACTGGGGCGGCCGTATGGCGGCGGATCCTTCTCGGTGGCGGACAACGGGCGCATCGCCTTCACCCATACGACTCCCTACCGTCCCTCCGATGTGGCGGTGGGCGCTCGCGACACCGAGCCCCGTCTCGTCACCTCGTTGAACGAGGACCTGCTGGGGCACAAGCAGCTGGGGCGCGTCGAGGAGCTGTGGTGGGAGTCGTCCCACGACGGTCGGCGGATCCATGGCTGGGTCGTGGTTCCGCCCGACTTCGATCCCTCCAGAGAGTATCCGCTGATTCTGGAGATCCACGGCGGTCCATTCGCCAACTACGGTCCCCGGTTCACGCCGGAGATCCAGCTCTACGCGGCCATGGGGTACGTGGTCCTGTATGCCAATCCTCGCGGCAGCACGAGCTACGGAGAGGAGTTCGGCAACCTCATCCACCACGCGTATCCCGGGAACGACTACGACGACCTCATGTCCGGAGTGGACGCCGTCGTCGACCAGGGCTATGTGGATCCAGACAACCTCTTCGTCACCGGCGGTAGCGGGGGAGGGGTCCTCACCGCCTGGATCGTGGGCAAGACCGACAGATTCCGCGCGGCCGTGGTGGCGAAGCCGGTCATCAACTGGACGAGCTTCTCCCTCACCTCCGACGGCTACCCGATGTACTACAAATACTGGCTGCCCGGCCCCCCCTGGGAGGGAGACAACCAGGCCCACTATTGGGCACGCTCCCCCCTCTCGCTGGTGGGGAACGTGACCACGCCGACCATGCTTCTCACCGGGGAGCTGGATCTGCGTACGCCCATGGCAGAGACGGAGCAGCTCTACCAGGCCTTGAAGCTGCGGAAGATCGACACGCAGATGGTGCGCATGCAGGGAGCCTACCATGGGATCGTCGCTCGACCGTCGAACCTCATCGCGAAGATCACCTACATCGCGCGCTGGTTCGAGCGCTACCGGACGGATGGCCCTGCCGTGAGCGACTGACCCCAGCGGACCGGCACGGAACCGGCGCAAACGAGGAGCCCGGCGCCGGCGCCCCGCCCTCCGTCGTCACGAGGGGTCGGCCTGGCGGTCCCCGGCGCCGTGCCGGCGTCCGGATGAAATCCCGCCCTCGCTCGGGCGTAGTTCTTGCTAATATCTCAATCTTGAGACATTGTCGTGTCGATTGTTCGTCTTCGGAAAGGAGTGCCGTATGAGGCCTTCGTTGTCCGTGCTCTCCGTGCCGCTCTCCACGGCGGCCCTCATTCTCCTCGCCGCGTGTGGCGGTGGCGACGGCGGTCCCATGGATCCCGGCGGGGATCCGGGTGGCAGCAATGGTGAGACGCGCACCGTCAAAGCCGATCCCTCGTTCGCCAACGACATCTGGGAGATCCTCACCCGTCGTGGATGCTCTTCGGGTACCTGCCACGGAGGTGGCCAGGGGGACCTGACGATGACCAGCGCGTCGGGTGCGTACGCCGCCCTGGTGGACGTGACCTCCATGGCCAGCGGCGAAACGCTGGTGATCCCCGGAAACGCGGACGACAGCTACCTGGTCAAGAAGCTGGAAGACCGCCAGTCCGTGGGCGCGCGCATGCCATTGAACGGCGCCGCTCTCGACAACACCGACCTGTCCAACATCCGGAACTGGATCAGCCAGGGCGCCAAGAACAACTAGGAGGCGTCATGGGCAAGACCAGAGCGACGATCGGAAGGCTGGGGCTCGCCATGGCGGCGCTTCCGGCCGCGGTGGGAGCGTGGAAGCAGCTCGGCGCCCAGGAGTACCAGGTGGACCTGGGTGCGCTGCGTGAGGTGCGCTTCATCTCCCGGGCCTCCATCGAGGAGTTCGAGGGCGTCACGGATCGCATCGACGGGTACATCCTGCTCGACGGTGCACCCCTGGGCCCGGAATCCGGCGGCTCCGACACGGAGCTGTACTTCGAGGTGGACCTGGCCAGCCTCGACACGGGCATCGGCCTCCGGAACCGGCACATGCGGGACAACTACCTGGAGGTCGAGGACCACCCCTATGCGGCGTTTTCGGGCGGGGTCGCGGGGGTCGCACCTCTGTCGGCGGGAGGGTTTCGGGTGACCGCGACGGGGGGGATGAGCATCCACGGTGTCGAGAGGGAGATGCAGATACCGTGCGACGTGACGCTCCGAGGTGAGGGGTACCGGGCGCGGTGCTCGTTTCAAGTTCTGCTCACCGACTTCGACATCGAGATCCCCAGGGTGATGTTCTTGAAGCTGGCCAACGAGATCCGGCTCGAGCTGGACTTCTCCGTGGTTCCTGCAGGAGGCGATTCGTGAGTGTTTCCTCGAGATGTTCCTGGGCCGGCGTCCTGCTGACGCTGGCGATGCCCCTCCGGGCCGACGCGCAGGATCGTCCGGCCGGCTGGCAGCGCCGGGCCGAGGCCACGCCGATCCCCGTGACGGTCTTCCACTCCACCCAGTCGGCCAACCTCCCGACTGCGGAGACCCTCCGGAAGGGGGAGTGGCTGTTCGAGATCTCCCACCGGTTCCTTCCTCCGGTGTCCGACGGGGCCGATGCCCTGTGGGGCCTGGACGGGCCGATCTACAACCGATTGGGGCTGGCCTACGCGCCGGCGGATCGTGTCCTCGTGGGCGTGTCCCGCTCCAACCTCGACGACAACGTGGAGCTTGGGGCCAAGGTTCGAGTCTGGGAGGGAGCAGCGGCGTCGGTGCCCGTCATGATCGCCCTGAACGGGGCGGTCGCGTGGAATACCGAGGCCGACACCCTGGCCGGAGCCGAAGACAACGAGCTGCAGGCCTACGGCCAGATCGTGCTCAACGCCCTGCTGGCCGACCGCGTGGCTCTGGGGGTGGTCCCGACGCTCCTCCACAACCCGCGTATCCAGGAGGCCGTGAGTGAGAGCGTCTTCGCCCTCGGCCTCAACGGCCAGATCTACCTGTCGGACCATGTGAGCGTGCTTGGGGAGTGGGTCCTCACCGAGGAGCGGGAGAACCTGGTATACGATCCCGTCGCCGTGGGAGTCGAGCTGGAGACCGGCGGGCACTTCTTCAAGATCGTCGTCACCAACTCCGCACGGATGAACCCCTCTCAGTTCCTGGGAGGAGCGCCGTTCGAGTTTACCCCGGATGAGTGGAGGCTCGGCTTCAACGTGACCCGGCTGCTCACCTTCTGAGGCGAAGACGAGGGCCGGTGGCTATGGGCCGACGCCGAAGTACTCCACCAGGAGGGCGTAGAGCACGCCGGCGATGACGACGATGGCCGCCAGCTTCAGGAGCTTCTTCAGGATGGCGAACGCCACCACGGCCGCCATCAGGAGGACCGGGATCAGCAGCGCCGGGTGGGCGAGGGCGTATTCGATGAGGCCGGTCACGGCAATCGCTCCGCTGTTGGAGTAGTCGGTCGCGGCGCTCCTGCCGGAGTCGCGCTCGACCACGGTCGACAAGAAGAACGGCCGACCACGGCCGTCGGCAAGGGCTGTTCGCTTCTCCCTACGAATCGGGGCGGACCGGG